>NZ_JBEYYJ010000024.1:0-150226 GCF_040645475.1 Streptomyces sp. NPDC046759
TCGTCCGCCCGCTCCAGCAGGGCGCGGGCGTCAGGGAGCAGGGCGGCGCCGGCCGGGGTGAGGGAGACCGAGCGGCGGTCCCGGTCGAAGAGCCGAACGCCCAGGTCCCGTTCGAGCGCCTTGATCTGCTGGGAGAGCGAGGGCCCCGCGATGAGCAGGCGCTCGGCGGCCCGGCCGAAGTTCAGTTCCTCGGCGACGGCGACGAAGTACCGCAGCTGACGCAGTTCCACGCGCGCCATGCTACGCGCGCCAAGAGGCCGCGCCTCTCGGCAGCGAGGCGACCGCTCATGCCATCAGTGCCGGCCTCGGGCGCACGAATGCCTCACCGACGACCGCGAGGGTACATCGTGCAAAAGCTCCTGGCCGAGATCACCGTGAGCGTCCCCGACGGCACGAGGTTGGCCAGCGGTAGGCCGCACGACGGAACTGCCGGCCGTGGCGATCGGGCCCGGCTGTGGCGCCCTGTGGGCGAGTTCCGCGCCATCGGCGTGTGGCCGGCAGACGACGAGGAGGAGTTCCACCAGAGGTGCTTCGCATCCGGCCGCTGCGCCCGTGGACAACGCTCATCGCCGCTCCTTTGGAGTTCCTGCCGACGATCGGGCCGGTCCACGGCGTACGATGATCGCCCTGATTCCCTGAGCCCATGCCGCCAGGGCGGCCGCCACGCCCGGTCGCGGGCATGGGCGTCGGCCCTTTTCACCCAGGCCTCGATCCAGCCTGCTGATGCACGTTTGGACAGGGCTGTCCGCGGGTGCCGGGGCTAACCCGGCCGCCGCCAACTACTCCGGCTGTCCCCTCGGCGGACTCGCGGGCGACCGGCCCGACACAAGCCACGCCGCCCTCTTCCTCTGATGGGGCATCGCCGTCCCGGCCAGCCGCGTGATCAGAACGCCGTACGGTCCCCAGCCCTCGGCGCGCCCAGCAGGGCCCGGCAGTTCTCCCAAAGGGGACTCAACCGCTGGGTGCTGTTGTAGAGCTTGGCGAACATCACCTGGCCTTCCAGCTGGGCCACGACGGCGCGCGCCGCCTCACCGGTGTCGGCCACGGCGGCCTCGCCGCGCTCACGGGCCTCGGCGATGACGGACTCCACCATGTCGACCTGCGCGTCGAAGATCTCCTGCAGCCGCTCGCGGACCGCCTCGGTCTGGTTGCTCAGCTCCAAAGTGAGGTTCCCGAACAGACAGCCCGCCACGGTGCCGCAGCCCAGCTGTACGGCGCGCTGGCCGGCCTCCGTCTCCTCGAACAGCCGCCGCAACCGCCACAGCGGCTCCGCGTCACCGGTCAGGGCTTGGGTCCAGTCGCGCTTCTGGGCCGCCCAGTGTTCGTCGACGACCGCGAGTGCGAGGGCCTCCTTGGACTCGAAGAAGTAGTAGAAACTCCCCTTAGGCACCCCGGCGGCCTTGCAGATCTCGGCCACCCCAAGCGCCGAGTACCCGCGCTCCTCGATCAGCGAGCGGGCGGCGTCCAGGATCTTCCGCCTGGCGTCAGAGGTACGTCCCATGACATCAGCCTACGGAATAACCGACCGGTCGGCTATCTGCAGCGAGCGAACCTCGGGCGGCCGTAGGGCACCGATGCAGGGAGAGGCTCTCCAGCCCGGTCAGCGCGCAAACCGAAGTACAACCGTCTCGCTTCGTCCCTACAATCACCCTCCTCCCGTCTGTCGAACTGGGTACTGGTCGGTTCCGCACGAGGAACCGTTACGCGGATACGCCGTGTCGCGCGCGGAGGTCGATCACATCCGTTGGCGGCCACGGTCCTGGGGCGAGTGCCGCACCGCAGACCTCTCAGCCGACGTGGCGCCGTCGACTCAGCGGCTTTCTGCCGGTTTGTCGCGCAGCAGCGCGGCCGCCTCGGCGGCCTCGGCCGTGACACGGGTGGCGGCGCGTGCGGCTCGCCCGGTCATACGCCAGGCGATCATGCGGAGTGCCGTGGGCGGCGCCGGCGGAAAGAACCGAGCTGGCCGAGCACGGGGATGTCGTCGCGTACCGCCTCATGGCTCACCACCTTGCCCTCACGGAGACCGAGTACATGGATCTGCTCGAAATCGATGTCATGCCCGGTGGGGGGTATGGCTTGATCGAGTGCGCCGTCGCGGTAGCGGACGAAGGGCCCCGTGTGGCGGCCCCGCATGCGCAGCCGCACCCAGACCTGGTCGTCAGGCTGTCCCGGCTTCTCTGCAGGCTGCTCGGGCGCGGCGAGTTCGCGGAAGGACTGCTGCCATCCGGGACTGAGGGCGGGGATGTTCAGTGCTTTGCGCACCTTCGCGGGGCTCGGTCCGGGAGGTAGAGCAGCGCGTCGGCGTCGGCGACGCTGAGTTGTTCCGGTCCCTTGCGGGTGAGGGTGACGGCGTCACCGGCCTGGACGCGGCTTCGGTGATCACTCGGAGGTAGAAACCCGGCCGGTGGTGGGCGACGAGCAAGGAAGCCATGGCGGGTTCGCCCAGGCGCATGCCGACCCGGTAGCAGGTGACGCGGGGCTGCGAGACTTCGAATTCCGCTTCGCAGATGCGGTACCGGTCACCGGTGCATACTTCGTCGTCGGGCAGGCCGTCGACCGTGAAGTTCTCCCCGAAGATCCCGAAGGTCAGGTCGTCGCGACCGAGCTGTTTTTGCCAGTACCGGTAGGACTGCAGTGGCAGACGAGGACGGCTCGCATTTCGCCGCCGTGCCCGGCCAGATCTCCTTGACCGTCTCCGTCGACGTTCAGCCGCCGGACCATGCGGCAGCCCTGGACAGGGGCCTTCCAGGCTTCGGTGTGCAAGGACGTCGCAGTCGATCTCGCCCGCTGTAGGCCACGGGCTGGATTCGCCGCAGAAGCCGCGCCCAGGTGCCGTTCGCCGACCACAGCCGGTGGCGTGGAAAACGAGCAGATCAAGTGACGTCACACGATCGGCCGGAGGGCTCCTGGGTGTCCAGTCCCGGACCGAGGTGCTGGCGCATCAGCGCCTGCGCGGTCGTCTCGGCGGCGGCGAACCTGGAGCGTCCTGCGTCGGTCAGGGTGGCCTCGACCGTCCTGCGGTCTCCGGCACGACGCTGGCGATCAATCAGTCCGGCAGCCTGCAGACCCCTGAGGAGGTAGGACATCCGGTCCCCGGACTCCTGGAGGAACGCCGCCAGCTTGGCAACGGGCACAGATCCGCTCGCGGCCTCGGCGAGCGCGCCGAGAATGAGGTAGTCATGGAGCGACAGTCCGTGCCGCACCCGCAACTCACCGTGCACGAGACCCAAGGTCCGCAGGACCCCTGGAAACTGACACCGCGTGGTGTCCGACCGATCGTAGTCGATCATATTCCTTCCCAGGGGTCGGTTCTCCGGCCGCAAGCCCGCGGCCGCAGCATCACAACCAGATTCCATACGACGCCGATCCCGGGCCGGACGGACACGAAGCCCCCGGATCAGGACGACGTCACCCGCCCGCACTCCGAATATGCGACGACAGCAGGCAGCAGGCCGTCACCCGTCCGATGTCCTGATGTGAGGCCGTCGTGGCGCGCCCGGCCATCCGTCTCCGCGCTCCCGGCGTCCTAGCGTCGTCAGTGCGACGCGGTCGAACGGGTCGGTCTCCGCAACGGTTGCGAAGTCCTCGAACACCTGACACGCAGGCGGACGACCGCCGTAGCCGCGTCCGCCATCCCAAGGCTTCACAGAGGAAAGAAGGCGTTCGCGCCATGGCGTCGCAATCAGACACCGCTCGAGCAGCGTCTCAGAAACTGGACTTCGGGCTCAACGAATGGGTCGTGGACGAGCAGCGACGTCGTTACCTCCACGACCCCGGCTCGGTCGATGAGACGTGGAGGAACTTCTTCGCCGCTCTGGTGTCCCCGGCCGCCGGTGCCTCCCTAACCGCCTCAGCCCAACACCACAAGGACACCGACGAGGCGGCGCTCAAGGCGGTCCGGGTCGCGGCGCTCATCCACGCGTATCGCGTGCGCGGGCATCTGATGGCGGGAACGGACCCGCTCACGGCCCGGCCAGCCGCAGCACACCCGGAGCTCGACATCGCCGCGTTCGGACTTGACGACGCGGACCGGGCGGAGGACTTCGCCGTGGACGGGTTCGCCGGGCGCGCCACGATGACACTCGACGAAGTGCTGGGCGCGTTGCGGGAGTTCTACTGCCGCACCGCCGGGTTCGAGTACATGCACATCCAGGACGCCCGGGAACGCCGCTGGATCCAGCAGCGCGTCGAGGGGCCGCAGCGCCGCCCGGACCGTGCCGGACAGCTGCGGATCCTCTACCGGTTGGGGGCCGCGGAGGCCTTCGAGACGTTCCTGCAGACCAAGTACGTGGGCCAGAAGCGGTACTCGCTCGAAGGCGGCGAGTCGGCCATCGTGCTGCTCGACGCCCTGTTGCTCCGCGCCATCGAAGACGGTGTCCAAGAAGCCGTCATCGGGATGGCGCACCGCGGCCGGCTGAACGTCCTGGCCAACATCATCGGCAAGTCCTACGGCCAGATATTCGACGAGTTCGAGGACGCGGTGGACATCCGGTCGGTCCAGGGCTCGGGGGACGTGAAGTACCACCTCGGCGCGGAGGGCACCTACCGTGCCCTGGACGGCGGCACCATCGCCGTCTCGGTCGTGGCGAACCCCTCGCACCTGGAGATCGTGGGGCCGGTGGCCCAGGGCGTGGTGCGCGCCAAGCAGGACGTGGCCGGGGACCAGGGCGAGCCCTTCCCCGTACTGCCGGTCGTCCTCCACGGCGACGCGGCCTTCGCCGGCCAGGGCGTGGTCGCCGAGACCCTGAACATGTCGCAACTGCCGGGCTACCGCACGGGCGGGACGGTCCACGTGGTCGTCAACAACCAGGTCGGCTTCACCACCCTGCCCACCAACGGCCGTTCGAGCACGTACGCCACCCATGTGGCCCGGATGGTGGAGGCCCCGATCTTCCACGTCAACGGCGACGACCCGGAAGCCGTCGACCGCGTCGCACGGATGGCCTTCGACTACCGCCAGACGTTCCACAAGGACGTCGTGGTCGATCTGGTCTGCTACCGGCGCCACGGGCACAGCGAGGTCGACGACCCGTCCATCACGCAGCCGATGATGTACGAACGCATCGACGCCAAGGCTTCGGTGCGCACGCTGTACGCCGCGGCCCTCATACGCCGCGGGGACATCGGCGAGCGGCAGGTGGAGAGTGCCCGCCGCAACTACCAGGATCACCTCGAACGGGCCTTCGCCGAGACCCGGGCGCTGCCCGCTCCCACACCGGCCGAAGACCTTCCTTGCGCCAACGCCGGACAGGCGGCCACCCAGCGCACGGCGACCGCGATCGACGAGGCGAGGGCTCGTCAGGTCATCGCATCGCAGACCGACCTACCGCGGGGCTTCACCGTGCACCCGCGTGTCCTGCCGCAGCTCCACCGGCGCACGGCGACGCTCGACACCGGCACCGTCGACTGGGCCGCCGCGGAGACACTGGCGATCGGTTCGCTGCTGCTGGACGGCGTCCCGGTACGGCTGGCCGGACAGGACTCCCGACGCGGCACCTTCGGCCAGCGCCACGCCGTACTGACCGACCGGCGCACCGGCGCGGAGCACACGCCGCTGAACTCCCTCAGCCCGCAGGCCGCGAGCTTCGCACCGTACGACTCGATGCTGTCCGAACTGGCAGTCCTGGCCTTCGAGTACGGCTATGCCCAGGCCCGTCCGGAAGCCCTGGTGCTGTGGGAGGCCCAGTTCGGTGACTTCGCCAATGGCGCGCAGACGGTCGTCGACGAGTACATCGCCTCGTCCGAGCAGAAGTGGGGCCAGCGCTCCGCAGTGACCATGCTGCTGCCTCACGGCCTGGAGGGCCAGGGTCCCGACCACTCCTCCGCCCGGATCGAACGCTTCCTGCAATTGTGCGCGCAGGACAACATGACCGTGGCCATGCCCTCCCTGCCGGGCAACTACTTCCATCTGCTCAGGCAGCAGGCGCTGGACGGCAGCAGGCCACTGGTGGTCTTCACCCCGAAGTCGATGCTGCGGTCGAAGGCGGCCGTCTCCGCCCTGGCCGAGTTCACCCAGGGCGGCTTCCGCCCGGTCCTGCCGGACGACACGACGGACCCGGCCCGGGTCTCGCGCGTGCTGCTGTGCTCGGGCAAGGTCTTCTACGACCTCGACGCCCACCGGCACGCCGCGGGCTCGACCGACACGGCGATCGTCCGCGCGGAGCGCCTCTACCCGTTCCCCGACGAGGAACTCGCGGCGGAACTCGCCCGTTTCCCCGCGGCCGCGGACGTGCGGTGGGTGCAGGAGGAGCCGGAGAACCAGGGTGCGTGGTCGTTCCTCGCGCCGCGTCTGCACCGGCTGACCCGGCGCGCCGTGGAGTGCGTGAGCCGGCCCGAGGCGCCCGCGCCCGCGGCCGGCTCGGCCCGCCGGCACGGCGTGGAGCAGAAGGCTCTCGTGACATCGGCCTTCCAGTGATCAGCGGCTCGCGGGGTGCGCATCGGCTGCCCACAGCGCGTATCCGTCGACACCACGGCAGCATCGAGGAGGAGCAGCGGCATGAGCCTGCCGGCGCGCATCAACCAGCCCGCGGACTTGAGGGGTCTGAGCCATCCAGAGCTGGTCCGGCTGGCCGGGGAGATCCGCGACTTCATGGTCCGCCACGTCGCGGCCACGGGAGGCCGTCTGGGGCCCAACCTCGGCGTCGTGGAACTGACCCTGGCGCTGCACCGGGTCTTCGACTCCCCGCGCGACCGGCTGCTGTGGGACGTCGGGCACCAGGCGTACGTCCACAAGATCGTGACGGGGCTCGCCGGTGAGTTCTCCGGCCTGCGGCAGCGTGGCGGGCTTTCCGGATACCCGAGCCGGGAGGAGTCCACGCGCGACCACATCGAGCATTCCCACGCATCGGTAGCCCTGTCGTACGCCGATGGCATGGCCAAGGCCGCACAGCTCGCAGGAGAGTCGGACCGGCACATCGTCGCCGTCGTCGGCGACGGAGCACTCACCGGAGGGCTGGCCTGGGAGGCCCTCAACAACATCGCGGCGGCACCGGACCGGCCGGTAGTGATCGTCGTCAACGACAACGGACGCTCGTACGCACCGACCGTGGGCGGACTCGCCCGGCACCTGGCGGCCCTGCGCACCCACGCCGGCTACGAGCGTCTGGCCGGCTGGGGCAGACAGGCGCTCGACGGTGCCGGAGCGCCGGGCCGGGCGCTGCACCGCACCCTGCACGCGGCCAAGGAAGGCATCAAGGAGGGCCTGAAAGCGGGCCTCGCAGGGGGCAGCGCGGCGACATCACCGCCCTGGAAGCAGCCCTGGAACGGGCTAAGGCGGCCCATGGCGCCCGGTCGTCGTCCACTGCATCACGCGCCAGGGGCTCGGATACGCGCCGGCCGAGCAGAACGAGGAGGACCACCTGCACGGCATCGGCATCGTCGACCCGCAGACCGGGCACCCTCTGCGGCCCGCTGGTCCGACCTGGACGGCAGTGTTCGGCCGGGAACTGGTCGAACTGGCCGACGCACCCGGACGTCGTCGCGATCACCGCGGCCATGCCCGGCTCCGTCGGTCTCAACGACTTCGCCGCACGCTACCCGGCACGGTTCTTCGACGTCGGGATCGCCGAGCAGCATGCGGTCGCCTCGGCCGCCGGGATGGCCATGGCGGGCCTGCATCCGGTGATCGCCCTGTACGGCACGTTCCTGAACCGCGCCCTCGACCAGGTGCTGATGGACCTCGCGCTGCACCGGCTCGGTGCGACCCTGGTCCTCGACCGGTCCGGAGTCACCGGTGACGACGGCCCCAGCCACAACGGGCTGTGGGATCTTGCGATGCTCCAAGCTGTCCCCGGCCTGCGTATCGGGGCTCCCCGCGATGCGCGCATGCTGCGGCGGCAGTTGCGGGAGGCCGTGTCGATCACCGACGCGCCGACGGTCCTGCGCTACCCGAGAGGCGCGGTCGGCCCGGGGATCCCGGCGGTCGGCCGCGCCGGTGCGGTCCACGTCCTGCGCGAGGCCCACGGCCGCGGCGTCCTGCTGGTCGCTGTCGGAACGACGGCCTCGGCCGCTCTCGAAGCGGCGGAGCTCTGCGCCGAGCAGGGGGTGGAGGTCACCGTAGTGGACCCACTGTGGGTCAAGCCGCTCCCCCGCGATCTGCCCGCGCTCGCCGCCGAGCACGCCCTGGTCGTCACGGTCGAGGACGGCCTGCGCACCGGAGGAGTGGGCACAGCGGTGGCCCAGGGCCTGCAGGAGGCCGGCATCCGCACCCCGGTACGTGCCGTGGGCGTGGCGGACGGGTTTCCCCGGCAGGCCACCCGGGCCGAGATCCTCGCGGAAGCAGGCCTGACCGCTCAGGCGATCGCACACACCGTCACCGAGACCCTGGCCCGCGCGGCCGTCACCACGGTACCCACCGGTCCCCGCACCATCCCCGCACCCAAAAGGCAATGAATTCGCATACAAGTAAAGTGCTTCCACTGCGAAAGCGGCCGGAGGATGCGTCATGTCCGAGATCATCTGCCGCAGAATCGACGAGCAGACGCCAAGCGAGGACGGCGAGGTCGACGAGCGCGTGCTGGTCGGGTCTGGCCGGAAGATCTGCGCCGGCAACGCGCACCGGATAGCGGCGGCGGAACTCTCCGAACCGCTGGGGGCGGTGGCCGTACCAGCGCTGCAGCTCGATGGATGGTGCGACCTCCCGCAGCCATTCGTCGAGCCGGTCCTGGCCGAATGGCTCACCGAACCCGGCTCTCTCGATGAGCGGCGCCCGGATGCCGCCGTTCCCGAGAACGGACGTACCGGTCCCGGTTCCCGGCCGCCCGGACACCGCGCGGCCGTCTCGGCCGCGGTGGCCAATCTCAACGCGGGCGCACTCGCGTTCGTGATGGGCACCGGCATCGTCTCCACGGCCTGTACGTCAACGGCGCCGACACCGCCTCCGCCGTACTGCTGTGGGTGGCCCTGGCCGGTTATGCCGTACTGGTGCCCGCCTACGGCTGGCGGCTGCCGCGCCAGCGCGCACGGTTCGTCGCGGATCTCCTCGGGCCGCGTGCCTTCGCGTTCCTCACCCTCGCGATCTCCTCGAACGTGCTGGCTGCTCGCTTTGTACCGGCTGGACACACCGCGGTCGCCGGGGCGTTCCTGGCGTTTGGGACGCTGGGGTGGGTGGTGCTGGACTACGGCATCCCGCTCGCGCTCATCACCACGCTGGAGCGGGGCCCCTCGCTCGACCAGGTGAACGGCGCCTGGTTCCTGTGGCCGGTGGGATCGGAGTCGGTGGCGGTCGCGGGGGCATCGCTGGCGCGGGTGACCCCGGGACACGCACTGGCCGTCCTGGCGGTGGTGTGCTGGGCCGTCGGCCTGATGCAGTACCTGCTGACCACCGCGCTGGTCCTGGCCCGGCTGCTGGCCCGGCCGGTGCAGCCGGAGGGCCTCATGACGTCCGTACGGATCTTCATGGGGGCGGTGGCTATCGCCGTACTCGCCGGAGTCCGGCTGATCGCACTCCATCCAGGCACCACGATGTTGTCGCGCCCGCGCGTCGTCGGGACGTCCGTCGTCCTGTGGGCCTTCTCAAGCTGGCTAATTCCGCTCCTACTGGCTCTGGGCGTTTGGCCGCACGCGCTGCGCCGTATCCCGCTGCGCTTCGAGCTCGGCTCGTGGAACCTCGTCTTCCCGGTCGGCATGTATGCGGTCACCACGCATGAGCTGGGACGCGCGAACGCAACCTCGTGGATGAGCGTGGGCCGCTGGCAGGTCTGGATCGCCGTGGTGTTCTGGGCTGTCGTGTTCGCCGCCATGGTGGCAGCCAGACTCCGGGCCCGCCCCACGACCGCGCATGGATCCGCCGGTGCGGGGCAGACGGCCCGCCCGCAGAGCACGGCCTCGACGGCACCCGGGGCGCCGCCATCGGCACGTGTCGCGGTGCGGCGCAACCCGGCTGCCCGTCGGCAGACAGCCGGGTTCGCGCGATGCGTCCGTGTCATGCGGAGCGTTACACGGGCCCCGTCAGCGGCGGGCGCGCTCACGCTGCCGGACAGCATGCCGCAGGGAGTGCCAGGCGACCACCGCCCAGGCGGCGACGAGCAGGGCGTACAGGACGACGGCGATCCAGACGAACAGCTGCGAGCCGGTACGAGCAGCGAGCGCGCTGGTGCCGGTGACGCACGCACCGAGGGGGAAGATGAAGGACCACCAGGTGGCTGCGAAGGGCAGCCCTCTGCGGATTTCCCGTACGGTCAGCGCCGTGGCCAGTACCAGCCACAGCAGGGCGAAGCCCCAGATCCCGAGCCCACCCAGGAGCGCTACGACACCGCTCCCGCGCGCGTACGGGGCGGGCAGCGCGCTCGGCGACGCCGTGGCCAGCGTCCCCAGCGCTGTCACTGCCTGATCCAGCGCCCCCACGCCGATCCACATCGTGGGCACCACCGCACCGCCGGGCGCGTCATGATGCACCAGGCGGCTGTACACCATGGCCAGTACCAGCAGGACCGCGACCAACCCGAGCCCGAGCATCGAGTAGCAGCACAGCAGCAGGGCCAGCCGCACCTGCCCGGCCGGCGCCCGCGGGATGAGCAGCGCGCCCGTCGCGGCGGAGACCAGCGGCGGCACCACCGGTAGCAGCCAGCCGCCGAACGCCGCGTCCGGCGTGAAACGGTGCCGCGTGACCATGAGATACGGCACCGTGCAGGCGGTGGCAAGACCCAGCACCGTACCGGCCGACCACAGCACCCAGTCCGCATCCACCGCCGCACGCTCCCCGATCAGCCGCCGGCCGAGCAGCAGCGTCCCGGCTCCGACGGTGAGCAGAGCCATCGGTGGCGCCCCGAAGAACTGGGCCAGTACCGGATCACCGGCATGCACCCGCAGCGTCCGCTGCCCGGTATAGCTGACGGCGAGCACGATCAGCAGCAGCGCAGTCCCCGCCCAGACCACCGTGGCGGCCTCGCCGAGCCCGGGGAAACCGCGCGGCAGGGTGGCGGCCGCGACGGCGACGATCCCGCTGCCCATGACGGCGGCGAACCAGCCGGGACCGAGCCGGCCACGCTTCCTGCCGTTCGCCTCGTCCGGCTGGTCACGTACAAGCACGGATGATCTCGGGGCCGAGCCGACCGCGGACGCTCTCGGGGCCGGGCCGACCTGGCACGGGACCGCTCGGCTGGTACTGGGGTGGGGTGTCACGGCGCGGAGTGCCTTCTCTTGGGGTGTCGGATCCGTCACCGTCCACGACCAGCCACGGTGACGGGCCGGCCGACTGGCCGGGCCACACCCCAGCAGCTCAGGGACGCGGCCGAGACCATCGGCCCGTTGGCGCCGTTGACGCTATGGCGAAGCGCGGCTCCCGCCACAGAACAGCACGCGCCATGGCGCCCTCACACCAGGACATCGAGCACCGTGCAGGCCCGTTGCCGGGTGCCGGCCCGATGCCCCGATGTCCTTGTCCGAGCGTGTTGTGGCCACATCTGTGGCCATGACGAGACGGCAAGCGACCGCTGAACACGGGCGAGGCGCCGAAGCCTGATGCCTCGTTCCACACCACGGAAGGCAGCAGCATGCCGCAGAGACGCGGACGACAATGGGCACGGGAGCAGCAGAGCATCGCCGGGCGGATGATGGTGTCCTCCGATGTGGGCCCCAGTCCGTCCGGGAGGCGCACGATGAAGGACAGGCCGTCAGGCAGGAAGCCGCTCCTGGTGACCGTGCTGGTCTTCCCCGGCGTACGGCTGCTCGACGTCACCGGCCCGATCGAGGTATTCACGACAGCCAACGAATTCGGCGGCCGCTACCGCGTACGCACGGTCTCCCCTGACGGCGCCGACGTGGTCACCGCAGCCGGCACCGGACTGCGCGTCGACCTCGCTGCCGCGCAGGTACAGGCGGCCAGCGATGTGGTCGTCATCCCCGGCGGCCCGGAGTGGCCTTCCCTCATCAAGGACGACGCGCTGCTGGACGCCATGAGAGGGCTCGACGCACGCGGCTGCCGCACGGCGTCCATCTGCACCGGCGCCTTCCTCCTCGCCGCGGCCGGACTGCTCGACGGACGCAAGGCGACAACGCACTGGCGCTTCGCCGACCAGCTCGCCCTGCGCTACCCGAAGGTGACCGTGGAAGCGGACGCCCTGTTCGTACGCGACGGCCACATCATGACCTCCGCCGGCGTCACCTCGGGCATCGATCTCTCGCTCGCCCTGGTCGAGGAGCACCTCGGCGCCGACGTCGCCCGCGCCGTTGCCAAGGACATGGTCGTGTTCATGCAGCGGCCGGGCGGCCAGTCCCAGTTCAGTGTCCGCACCCACACCCCGCGCGCGAGACAGGAGATGCTGCGCCGGGTCCTCGACGCGGTCGCCGAGGACCCGTCCGCCCCGCACACCCTTGCCGCCATGGCGCGCCGGGCAGGTGTGAGCACCCGCCACATGACACGCCTGTTCCACGACGAGATGCACACGACCCCGGCCCGCTACGTCGAGCAGATCCGCATGGAGGCTGCCCAGGCGATGCTGGAAGACAGCGACGACCCCATGGCCACGGTGGCCCGGCGCACCGGCTTCGGGTCACCGGAGTCCCTGCGTCGGGCCTTCACGCGCAACCTCGGCATCACGCCGGGAGCCTACCGGGCACGCTTCCGCACCACGCACACCGGAGTCGACGGCAAGGGCGTCTGAGCCCTGGAGGTATCCGGCGAGCACAGACAATCGCCGAAATCCGACAGGCCGGCCGTGCCGGACGAGGCCAGTCAGGCCTCCTCGACAGTCTGTCCCAAGCACCGGCTCGGCGAGCGCGGCCCGCCACGCGGGCGCGCTTAAAGGACCGGCGAAGTACTGCGTCTCGTGCACGACCTGCTGGTCGGCGAATTCCATGACGCTCGCCGAGTACGAAGGCGCACCGTCGTAGAGGGTGACGCATTCGCTCACCCATACATGCGCGTGGCCGGTGACGCGCAGGGGGGTGAAGCGCCGGTCGGCAGGATGCCCGCCGCGTTGTCTCGCGGCCCCGGAAACGTTCGCCCGAGTGCGGATAGTCCAGCATCGCGTCCTCAGCCTGGATCGCGTACTCGGCCTCGATGTCACCTCGTCCGGAAGCGTGTTCCTTCCTCCAACGGCCTGGTGGGCGTTCGGCTCGAAGGTCCGTATCCGAGTGCCTCACGGCAGTTTCTCGGGCCATGGGGCGACGCAAGGAGAGCGCTGGGACGGCGGGGGGCGTCGGATCCGGCGTCCCGGAATCTCGACGGGAGGCAGCGGCTTGGCAGAGGACCGGACGGTCCCGGGCGTGGCCGGGACCGATCACGAGCAGTTGCGGGCGTTCGATGGGCCGGGGGCTGCGTCGGCAGGGCGGTCCGCCTTGCGCGAGCACTTCTTCGACCGGCCCGCCCTCGAGGTGGCTCCCGAACTCCTGGGGGCTCTCGTGGTCTCGCGCTCGCAGCGCGGCGTGACGGCGGTGCGTATCACCGAGGTGGAGGCATACGAGGGGCCCGATGACCCGGCCTCGCACGCGTTCCGGGGCCCGAACCGGACCAATCGAGCGGAGTTCGGGGCCCCGGGGACCTTTTATGTGTACCGGACGCACGCGGTGCATCGGTGCCTGAACGCCGTCTGCGGGCCCGGACGGCGTCCCGCTTCGGTGCTGCTCCGCGCCGGCACCGTCGTGGAGGGAGCAGACGTCGCGCAAGAACGCCGGGGGCCTGGGGTACGGGCGCGCGATCTGGCGCGCGGCCCGGCCAACCTCGCGCGAGCGTTGGGCATCGCCGATCTGCAGCATGACGGACAGTCAGCATGCGACGCAGCGGCGGAGTTGTTCCTCGCGGAAACCGCCGGGAGCGTCTCGTCCGCGCGGGTCGCTCGAGGGCCGCGGACGGGGGTGGGCGGTCCTGCTGCTTTGTACCCCTGGCGCTTCTGGATGCTGGGCGAGTCGAGCGTCAGCGCCTATCGGGCGCACCCGGGGTCCCGCCAACGGAGGCGGGCGAAGGGCTGATCCTCCCGCCGGCCTGGGACATCACGAGTGCCGGGGCCGCTCCCCGGAGGCGGCGGCAACCGGAGGTGCTTCAGCCTCGCTCCGGTACCGGCGCCGGGGTCTGCGACGAACCCGCAGCGAAGACCGAATGTGCGCCTTCACTGTCCTTATCCGCGGCCACGCACACCTGGCACCTGCGAGTTGAAAACCTCAGGCAATGTCCGTTGGGCCGGGCCCGCTTGCTGCTTCTCCTCCTGAGACGGCGTCCGCGGGGACGGCGGCGGCCCGACCGTATAGAAGGCGATCAGTGATGACTCCGATCAGTCCCGCTCCCGAACCGGATCCGCGCAGGTGGCGCGCGCTCGGGATCATCTGCCTCGTGCAGGTGATGCTGCTCCTCGATGTGACCGTGGTCAATGTCGCGCTTCCTCCCATCCAGCACGATCTCGGCTTCACGACCACGGGCCTGGCATGGGTCGTCAACGGCTACACCGTCACCTACGGTGGGCTGCTGATGCTTGGCGGACGCCTGGGTGATCTGCTCGGCCGCAGACGCCTCTTCCTGACCGGCTTGGCGATCTTCGCGCTGGCGTCGGCGAGCGCGGGAGTGGCCCAGCAAGCCGGTGTACTGATCGCGGGCCGCTTCGTACAGGGCGTCGGTGCGGCACTCGTCAGCCCGGCAGCCCTGTCCCTGGTGACGCTGCTGTTCACACAGCGGCAGGAAAGGGCACGGGCCATGGCCATCTGGAGCGGCCTGGCCGGAGTTGGGGTAGCCCTGGGAGTCGTGCTCTCGGGCATCCTGACCACCCTCGCCTCCTGGCGTTGGATATTCTTCATCAATCTGCCCATCGCCGCGTTCGCGTTTTTCGCCACCTTCAGGCTCGTCTCCGAAAGCCGGGCCACCAAGCGCGGTCGGCCTGACGTCCTCGGCGCCGTCACGGTCACCCTCGGTCTGCTCCTGGTCGTGTTCGGCCTCCTGGAGAAGGACAGTCACGTATGGTTCTCGTTCCCCGTCCTGGGTTGCGTCGTGATCGGTGTGCTCTGCCTGATCGGCTTCGTGCTGGTGGAGGCTCACGTGGCCCAGCCCCTGGTGCCCCTCGCATTCCTGCGCTCACGTAACCGGAGTATCGCCAACATCGTGCGCATCTGCTACTACGTCGGGTTCGCCACCCTTTTCTTCTCACTGAGTCTGTATGTCCAGCGCATACTGCGCTTTTCCGCGCTGGCGACCGGATTCGCCTTTGTACCGTTCGGGTTGGTCATTCTCTTCAGCGCCACTGTGATGGCACCACGTCTCCTTCCCCGGTTCGGTCTGCGGGCCCTGAACGGAGGAGGGCTTGCGGTCACCACGGTCGGCTACGTCCTCCTTGCCGGCCTCAGCAGCCACGGCACCTATGTGGCCGACGTACTGCCCGGACTGATCCTCGTGCCGCTGGGAGGCGGCCTCGTCCTCGTCGGATCCACTGTCGCCGGAGTGGACGGCGCCACCGGTGAGGACGCGGGCATCGCCACCAGCATGAACAATGCGTCCATGCAGATCGGCAGCGCCATCGGTCTGGCCGCCCTGGTCTCACTGGGCACCGGCCACGCCGCCGTGCTGCGGCGTGCGGGCGCCGACCAGGTGACCGCCGCCGCGCACGGTTACGCCTTCAGCTTCACCATCGCCGCTGGCATGACGGCCTTCGGTGCGTTCCTCGGCTTCGCCGGAATCCACCCGACACCGGCCGAGACTCCAACGGTGAGGACCAATGCCAGGCGACGCGTGGTCTGACGTGCCGCCGGCGGCGGTGCCGCCGCGGCGAAAGCGAGAGTCCGCGGCCGCGGCGGGCCTGGCGGAACGGTGCCGCCGCTGCGCGTCAGGGGACATAGTGGGCCTGCTCGAAGAGGCCGAGTGTGCACCAGCTGTTCGTGCGACGGCGGCATTGCCGGGTCTGAGCTTCCATCGGCCGCCTCCCCTGCCCCTCCCGTGGACGCCTCAGGCCGGTCATCCGGCATGACCCTGTGCTTCTCGAACTCCGCTCCGCCATAGCCATCCCCCGGCTCGACCGCCCGGCAGGCGGGTCTCCACCAGAACACGCCGGGCGCGCACACGACCAGCACTGCTCACTTCACCGCACAGGCAGGACTCCAGACATGACCACACACGACCATCTCGACTACTTCAAGCCGCAACTCGTCGTCATCCCCTGCGGCAGCCGCAAACTGGGCTCGCCCGCGCGCGCCGCAGACATGTACGTAGGCTCCTACCACCGGGCATGCCGCAAGGCGGCCGATGCACTGCAATCTGACCTGCTGCTCATTCTCTCCGCACGCCACGGGCTCCTCGACCTCGACGACGTCATCGAGCCCTACGACACACCTCATGGCGCAGCCGACGCGGTAACGAGCCAGGTCCTTCTGGAACAGGCAACCGTGCGTGACATCGTGGGCCTTGACCCGGTGGTGGCCCTCGGCGGTGCACACCACATCAGCCTCGTGCGCTCGGTCTGGCCGCACGTCCACACCCCGTTGGCCGGAGCACGCGGTATGGGTGAGCAAAGGGCCCGGCTTGCAGCATTGCGCGAGGGACGGGGAATGCCTCTGACATGACGCTACGTGCGGCGACCCCGAGGCCTCGCCGCCATGTGCCGAGGCGCATGGCACTACGGGGACTGGGGAGCGTTTCAGAAGTGACGGTCGTACATGGTGTGGTGGTACCACAGCGCGACGTCGTGAGGCTGATGGTGAAGGCGGTGCTGACCGACCCGACCTGCGGGCTGCGCGCCCGACTGGTTGTGCCAGTTGCCCCGCAGTCTCGGTTCTTAAGCTAGCGGAAGCGGTTAAACGAGCGGGGCGCTGCCGGTCAAGGGCAGCGCCCCGTGTGAGCTGACGCAGCACCGTCTCGCGGAGGTCGACGACGAAGACGGTCCCGATGCTGCTCCAGCGTGACCGTATGTCTGGTCTGGACCATCCGTACCAGTGCCAGAGCGGCCGCGGCCCTGTTAACGACAGCAGGCCCCGTCACTTCGCCGGCAGGATCGGATCGAAGCGAGGGCGACGTGCACCGGGCCACATGTCGCATGGCCGACTCCTTTCCGGCCCTCGTGCGAGCAGTGACCATTTCCCGGGACGGCGCTAACCGCCGCTTGTTCGAGCCACTGATGAGACAGGGCCGGAGCACTGGTCTTGAAATGCTCGATCGGCCTCGTCAGCACCGAGGGGCGGGGCATCAGTATGGGCCGGGACCGTCCTCCTCCTTCCTCACACCGGAACGGATGGCGCCCGGCACCCAGCGGCCACTCCCCCGGCATCGACGGGGGCCGGGCGGCAGTCGGTCCGGTGCCTTGACTGGCCTTGGACTGGGTTGGTTTGCGCGTGACCGGGACCACCTCATCGGGCGGGAGGTCAGCGGGCAGGGCGGGTGTTGGACGGTGAGGCTCCGCGTCGCCAGTCCGCGAGCTTGTGGCCGCGGAATGCCTCCCCGCTCTCGATCCCGGCCTTGTTCCTGGCGAACTCCCGCTCGGCTGCGTACATCTGCCGAGGTGCGCAGCCGAGGTGTCCCCAGCCGTCGGTCACCTCCGTGATGACCTCGCCCTCGCCATAGTCCTTGAAGCAGGTCTGGCAGGTGCCCGGGTACGCAGCCCGCGACGACTCACGCGACAGCGGCACCGCCTTCCTCGCCGGTGTCTTCCTTGCGGCGGCTTTCTCGACCAACCCCTTCTTCGCTGCCGCCCTCTTCTTGGCGGCTGCCTGGGCCCTCTTGAGCGCCTCACGCTGGGCCTTGCCGAGCTGTCGCCCGCGTGCCGCCTCGGCGGCCTTCTGTGCCCGGGCCTGTCCCACGCGCGGATTGCAGCGCCGCCGCCCGGTACCGTCGCGCGCCACGCGCCACGCGCACCGACTATCGGGGACCGCGGCGCACGGGTGCGTACCGGTGCGCGCGGCGCGATGGATGGATGGTGCAGGACGCCCCGCAGCGAGCAGCTCTGAGGATGCCGCGAGCACCTGGTGGGAGATTCAGAAATCGCCGTCAGAGCGCCCGGCGCACCGGTAGTCGCACCGCCGCACCTCGCGTGCCGTCGTCATGATTCCGCGAACGGGCCGGTGGCGACGAAGCGGTGGAGCTGGCGGGCGAAGCTCTGCGCCTCCTCGGGTGGCCAGGAGGCGAGGGACGCCTCGATGAGCGTGGCGAGGCGCTGCCGGGTGGCCTTCACCGCCTGCTGTCCGGTTTCGGTCAGGGCGAGCAGGGTGGCGCGGCGGTCGTCGGGGTCGGGTTCGCGGCGCAGCAGACCGGCTTCCTCCAGGCGGGTGGCGCGGCGGGTGACGCCGGAGCGGTCGAGGCCGATTTCGCCGGCGAGGTCGGCGGCGCTGCACGGGCCGGTCCGGGCGAGCCCACTGAGGACGGGGTAGGTGGTTTCGTCCACCGCCTCGCCCAGGCCGTCCGTCAGCCGCGCGTACAGCCGTGCTCGGGTGCTTCGCCTGAGCAGAGCTCCGAGGGCGTCGGCGATCTCGTGTCCCGCGTCGTTAGGCATGACCCAAGAATAGCGTGCGCGACGCACGCAATCTGTAGTACGGTGCATATGCGTGCTCGGCGCACGCACTTTCTGTCGAAACGCGAACCCAAGGGGACCGTCATGCCCACTGCCAGCACCCCCACCGACGCCCGCACCGCCCTCACCGACCTGCTCCTCACCCCGGGCCTCGACCTCGACGAGGCCGCCGACCGGCACTTCGCCCCCGACTACCGCCAGCGCACCGACGGAAGCTGGGCGAACCGCACCGAGTTCCTCGCCCACATCGCCCACCTGCGCACGGTCGTCGCCGGCGGCTCGGTCGAGGTGCACGACGAAGTGTCGTGCGGCGATCGCTACGCCGACCGCCACACGATGGAGGTCATCAAGACCGACGGTTCCACCGTCCGCATGGAGGTCTACCTCTTCGCCGAGTTCGCCCCCGACGGCCGCTTCCGCCGCATCGAGGAGACCACCCTCATGCTCGAAGGCACCGACGCCGACCGGAACCTCGGCAGCGCCCGCTGAGCCACATCGCCCACCTGGCGTCACAAGGCCCCCTGCCCCAGCGCATCGGCGCGCCGCCGTCATGGCGCATCATCCGAAAAGTGAGAGGAAGTGGTTGTCGTGCTCGACGTGCTCATCGCCGGGGCCGGCCCAGTGGGGCTCTGGCTCGCCGCGGAGTTGCGCCTGCACGGGGTGGAGGTGACCGTCGTGGAACGCCGGGCGGCACCGGACGGACGGTCGCGCGCGGTCGGCATGCAGGCCGGCACGCTCGACACCTTCGCCACCCGCGGCCTCGCGGAGCGGTTCATCGAGCGCGGCACCCCGGTGCCGACCGGCCACTTCGGAGCGGCGACCACCCGGCTGGACTTCTCCACAGTCGGGGCGGTGCACCCCTTCATGCTGGCGCTCGGTCAGTCCGTCACCGAACAGCTCCTGGAGGAGCACGCGGTCGCCGTGGGCGCCCGGGTCCTGCGCGGGGAGGAGGTCGTCTCGCTCACCCAGGGGCCGGACGCCGTCGAGGTGGTGATCCGGGCCGGCGGCACTCATCGGACCGTGCAGGCCCGCTGGATGGTGGGCTGCGACGGCACCCGCAGCGCGGTGCGCCAGGCGGCCGGCATCGACTTCCCCGGTCAGGACACCACTCTGACCGGGTGGCTCGCCGACGTCGAACTCGACGATCCGCCAGCCGCGCCGCTCGCCGCCACCGGGCCGGCCGGTTCGTTCCTGGCGGCCCCGATCGGCGACGGCGTCCACCGACTGGCGGGCCTGTCCACGGCCACCATGCACCACGGCACCGGCGAACCGCTGACCGTGGAGGAGGTGCGCGAGCAGACCCGCGCGCTGGTGGGACGGGACCTGGGCATCCGCAACCCCCGGTGGCTCTCGCGCTACGGCAACGCCACCCGCCAGGCCGCGCGGTACCGGGCCGGACGGGTGCTGGTGGCCGGGGACGCGGCGCACATGTTCTTCCCCGCCGGTGGGCAGGGCATGAACCTCGGTATCCAGGACGCCACCAACCTGGGCTGGAAGCTGGCCGCCACCCTCCAGGGCCGGGCACCCGACGGACTACTCGACAGCTACGACACGGAGCGGCGGCCGGCCGCCCGCGTCGTCATCGACAACACCCGTGCGCAACTGGCCCTGTTCGCGGCGGCGAGCCCGGAGCAGATCGCGCTGCGCGAGGTCTGGTCCGCCGCGCTCACCGAACCGCGGACCAACCGCCAGTGGGCCCGCCGGATCGCCGGCTTCGACGACCCGCTCCCCGCCGGCATCGCACCCGGCGCGCACTCGCTGACCGGCACCCGACTGGCCGGCCTCGCCCTGGACACAGCCGGCGTACCCACCGCCCACCCGCTGATGCACCACGGCCGACCACTACTGCTGGATCTCGGCGGAACGCGGACGCCGTGTTCGGCGCCCGGCCTGGACCGCCGGACGGTAGTCGTCAATGCCGAGCAGTCGAATCCGGTCTGGCGGGACGTCACCGCCGTCCTGATCCGGCCAGACGCCCGGATCGCCTGGGCCGGCACCGACACCGAGCCCCAGCGCCGGGCCGAGGACTGTCTCACCGCTCTGCGCACCCTGTGCCGCTGAACGCCGCTCGGTGAGCCCACCCGCCGGCCCCGCATAGGTCGTGGCCGGGCCGAGCAACCTGCTGCAGCCGGCCGTGACGAGCAGCCCGGCGGCCGCCTGCTGCAGCCACTCTGCCTCCTTGGCGGCGGCCGCACCGGCCGTGAGAGGTCAAAGCGGACCTTGTGCCCCGTCCGAAAAGTCCACCAGCGGCTCCTCGGCCGGCCGCGGTAGCCCGCGGCCCCTGCCGGAGCGGTGCCGCTGCAACCTGCCACAAACACGCAGACCATCTGCCCGGTGCGGGGGTTGTGCGCCGGCCTCGCCCTGGCCGTGCCGGCCGACGGGGAGCATACCGAGACGACGCCGTCCACCACGCCGCCGCGAAGCCCGGCACCACCAGCACCGCGATCGGCACGTAGGGGAACGTCTTTCACACCATCGCTGAGAGCCGGGCGGGCGCACACCCCCTCCGCCGAGGTGGGAATGGCATAGCCGTGCACGCTCGGCGGGGCGGACGGGGCCGGCGAGCAAGCACGGTCCCGGTGTCGGCCTCTGGACGCAGTACGTGATGGCACGTCTTCCCACCGTGCCGCCGTGGCTGTACCCGCCACGTGCGCCTGATTTCCCCGACTCAACTCTGTCAAAAAGTTGGATCCCCGGTCCGGCCGATGCCGTCTTAAGGGTATCCGCGAGCGATCATGTCCGTTCGCCTTACTGTCCGTTGCGAGGGGAGACAGCGGGTGGCTGGAGCATTCCAGTTCGAAATACTCGGCGCGGTCCGCGCACACCGGGGGGACGTAGAGCTGCGCGTGGGACCACCGCAGCAGCAGGCGTTGTTGTCGCTTCTGCTTCTGCGCGCCAACCAGCCCGTGTCCATGGCTCAGATCGTCGGCGCGCTCTGGGCGGACGCGCCGCCCACCCGGGCGGTGACCACCATCCGCACCTACGTCTGGCGGCTGCGCAAGCTGCTGGAGTCGGAGGGCGCCGCGCCGACCGTCCTGGAACTGGCCGGTGACGGCTACCGGCTGGTCGTGCCGGTCGGGGCACTGGATCTGCACCGTGTCGAGGAGCTGGCTGCCGGGGCCGCCCGCGCCGCGGCCGGTGACCGGGTGCCGGAGGCCGCGCAGTTGCTGGCACGGGCCCTGGACCTGTGGCAGGGGGAGCCACTGGCCGGGGTGCCCGGGCCGTTCGCCGAACGGCAGCGCGTCCGGCTCGAGGAGCTGCGGCTGACGCTGTGCGAAAAACGCTTCGAGCTCGCCCTGGCGTTGGGCCATCACCGCTCGGCCGTCCCGGACCTGGTCGAGCTGACCGACGCCCACCCGCTGCGTGAACGCCCCTACGGTCTGCTGATGCGCGCGCTCTACGGGGCGGGGCGTCAGGCCGACGCCCTCGCGGTGTTCAGCCGAGTGCGGGACCTGCTGATCGAAGAGCAGGGCATCGAGCCCGGTCCGGAACTGGCTGAGGTGCACCGGAGGATCCTGGCCGGCGACCCCACTCTGACCGGACCCGGCCGGACCCGATCGAAACCGGCGCAGCCTCAGCCGATGCCGCCGGAGAAGGGCACGGAGGGCGACTGCGCGCCGCCGGTCGACGACAGCGGCGACGGCGACAACGGCGAGGCCGGCCGGCGGGAGACGTCGGTCCCGGTTGTCGTGTCCTCCGCGTGGCAGCCGGTGCCCGCCCAGCTCCCCTACGACGCACCGGACTTCGTCGGCCGAGCCGATCAGGTCGACGCCTGGCTCGCGCTGCTCACCGAACCGGTGCGCCGGACGCCGGTCGTGCTGGCCGCCGCCGGGATGGGGGGCGTCGGCAAGACGTGCCTCACCCTGCATATCGCCCATCGGGCCCGCACCCACTACCCCGACGGTCAGCTCCACGTCGACCTGCGGGGCAGCGGAGCCGACCCGGCGAAACCGGGCTTCGTCCTTGCCGGATTCCTGGCCGCGCTGGGCGTCCCCGAGGGTGAGGTGCCAGACGGCGTCGAAGACCGCTGTCGGCTGTTCCGGTCGCTGGTCGACGGACGACGGCTGCTGATCGTCCTGGACAACGCCCGGGACGCCGCCCAGATCCGCGAGTTGATTCCGGGTTCGTCCAGCTGCGCCGTCATCCTCACCAGCAGATCGCCCATGTTCGACCTTCCGTTGACGGATCAGCTCCTGCTGGAGCCGTTCCGTTCCGAGGAGGCGCTGGACCTGCTCGGCTCGATCATCGGCCGAGAGCGGCTCGAGGCGCAGCAGGAGGACGCACTGAAGCTGGTCGAGGCCTGCGGCCATCTGCCGCTCGCGGTGCGCATCGTGGCCACCCGGCTGGCGGCGCGGCCCGCCTGGTCGGCGGCGACGCTGACCGCGCGCCTGGCGGACGAGCAGCGGCGTATCGCCGAGCTGCGGATCGGCGCTCTGGCCATCGACGCCGTCTTCGAGCTGGGTTACCAGCAGCTCACCGCCGCGCAGGCGCGGGCGTTCCGGCTGGTGGCCCTGGCCGGTGCGGCGGACATCGGAGCGCGGGCGGCGGCTGCCGCGATGGGTGTCGATGAGGCCACCGCGGAGGTCCTGCTGGAGTCGCTGACCGACGCGGCGATGCTGAAGTCCGCCAAGCCCGGCCGATACGAGTATCACGATCTGGTACGCGTCTTCGCCCGGCAGCGTGCGGAGTCACACGACCCCGGGGAGGCGGCGGCGGCCCTCGGCAGGCTGCTTGACTTCCTCCTGGCGACGGCCGCCAGCGCGTTCCCGCACGCGATTCCCGGAGATGCGGTGGCGGACGCGTTCGGCCCACTGAGATCGGACGGGCTCAAGTTCCACGACGTTCACGCCGCGCGTGCCTGGGTGGTGGCCGAGATCGACGGCCTGGTCGCGGCGGCGTTGAGTACCGTCACGCTGCGTCTGCCGGACGCCGCGCAGGACCGGCTCGGCAGTGCGGTGGACCTGCTGCTCGCGGTCAGCCCGTTCGCCCATGCCGTCTGGTACGAGCGGATGACCCCGGTGGCGCTGGCGCTGACCGAGACCGCGGAACTGACCGGCTGCCAGCGGATCATCGGGCGGGCGCGGATGCTCTGCGGGGGCATTGCGCTGCGCGCGGACCGGATCGAGGACGCGGGGCGGCATGCCGGGCTGGCCGTCGAGGCGGCCCGTGCCGCGGGCGACGTGTACACGCTGCGGCAGGCCCTCAACGACCTTGGACTCGTGGCGCAGTTCCTGCGCCGCTTCGAGGAAGCGGCGGCCTGCTACGACGAGGCGATCGCCCTGGCGCACGCCTTGGGTCACCACTCCGGTGCGGCAGTGACGACCGTCAATGCGGCGCTGGCCCGGGTACGCAGCGGGCGACCCGAGGAGGCTATCCCTTCCTGCGAGTCCGCGTTGTCGCTGATGCGAGAACTGGGTGACAATGTTGGCGCGGCCTATGCCCTTTATGTACTCGCTCTGGCGCTGCACGAACTGGGCCGCTACGAGGAGGCGGTGGCCCGCTACGGCGAGGCTCTGACGGTGTGCCGGGCAGTCGGGCTGCGGGAGCGGGAGGCACAGGTGCTCTACCGCCTGGCGGAGACCTTGCGCAGCACCGGGCGGCGGCAGGAGGCAGCGGAGCACGCGGCCGAGGCGGTCGCCCGCTGTGAGGAGGCCTGCTCCGACCGGGACCGGGCGCAGGCCCTGGTCGTCATGGGGCGGGCACTGGCCGATCTGGGGGAGACGGACCGGGCCAGGGAGCACTTGGAGCAGGCCCGTGTTGTCTTCACCCGCTTGGGACTGCCCGACGCGGCCGACGTGTCGAAGCTGCTGGCCGAGGTGCCCGGCCCGTGCTGACGGAAGGTACGGCAAAGGCCGCCCGGGGCCGGGGGTGCCCGCGCCGGGCGGCCGTTCGTCAGCCGTGGATCACATCTTCGCGCCCGGCGGATTGTAGCTGGATCCGGTGTTGTTGACCTCGGTCCGCCCGTCGGCCTGGACGATGCCGTGCTCGCCCGCGGGTGTGCGGGTGTGTGCCAGACCGGCGGATCCGGCGGCCCCCAGGGCGGTCGCGGCGAGCAGTGTCAGGGCGAGTGCCGTACAGGCGCGGCGCAGCTGATACATGGGAGGTCCTCCTTGACGGTCACCACCGGTGGTCTGCCGGTGGTTGATTGAAGGATGGTGCACTGCTATGGACGGGTCACGTCAGCAGCAGAGGGGTATGTCGGTGGTGGGCGAGGTGGTTTCGATCGCGGTCAGCGCGTCGCGGAACTCCGGCGCCGGTGCCGTGGCGAGCGAGGCGGGGAGCACCGCCAGCAGCAGGGCCAGGACAACGGCCCGGGCGGCTCGGTGGTGGAACGGGCCGGTGACGGCCCCGCCGGGCGTGCGGGCACCGGTGGGGCGGCTGGAGGCGTACGACATGCTGAGCATCTGCTTTCGTCGGGGAGGACCGATGAACGGTGCCGGAAAAGGGGCGGCCGCTCCTTTCCTGCGCGGTCTCCTTCGACGTTAGGCGCCGGCGATCAACACTGGTTCAGCAACCGATCTATGCCCGGGTCGATCGCTTGTGACCGGCGGACCCCGGGGCGGCTGTTCGCGCGCCGGAGGCCTCCGTGACGGCCGCTTGGTCCGTGGACGGGAGCAGGCTGCTGCGCTGGCCGAGGCAGCGCAGGCTCTGCCGGTACGCCCCCAGGGCACGGTCGGCGTGTCCCGAGCGCTCCAGCAGGTCCCCGAGGTCGTTCCAGGCGGAAGCCGCCTGCCGGTCCGCCCCGGAGGCCTCC
This sequence comes from Streptomyces sp. NPDC046759, assembly GCF_040645475.1. Lineage (NCBI taxonomy): Bacteria > Bacillati > Actinomycetota > Actinomycetes > Kitasatosporales > Streptomycetaceae > Streptomyces > Streptomyces sp. NPDC046759. The sequence continues at coordinate 25,168 of NZ_JBEYYJ010000024.1, forward strand.
AGCAGCAGTGCGGCCCGCTCGCAGCCGGCTTCGGCCGCCGCCGCGTCCCCGAGCTGCAGTTGGGCGCCCGCAAGCACCAGGAGGGTGCGCGCGGTCTCCAGCCGGTGTTCGCCGCCCAGCAGTTCCAGTGCCCGCCGGGCGTGCCGCTCGGCCTGGCCGGCGTCGGACTCCAGCAGGCACGCGCGGGCCAGCGCGGTCTCGCAGTACGCCATGTCGATGGTGCTGCCGTGGTCTGCCAGGCTCTCGGCGCTGCGGGTCAGCTGCGCCTTGGCCTCCGCGAGGTCGCCGTCCGGCGCCTGCATCAGCACCGACGCGTAGGCGTTGCGCAGCCGGGACAGCGCCCGGGCGTCGTCGCCCTCGGAGTAGATGGCCAGGGCCCGTTCCAGCAGCAGCAGGGCGTCGGCGGAGGCGCCGTTGCGGTGCGCCACCACGCCGGCGTTCCAGTACGCGGCGCCCAGGGCCTTGCGGTCGCTGACCCCCTCCGCTTCCTCGATGGCAGTGCGGGCCAGAGCGGCCGCGCGGTGCAGGTCGCCGCGCTCGCAGTGCAGGCCGACGAGCGTGGCCAGCAGTTCGACGCCCAGCACGGTCGGCGTGAGCTGGAGCCCGCGGGCCTCTTCCAGGGTGGCGGTGGCCAGGTCGATCGCGTGGGCCAGATCGCCCATCTCCCGGTAGCAGCGGCACAGCGCCACCGCCACCGCGAGCCGCGGGACCAGGGACTGCCCGTAGCCGGCCTGGTCCAGCAGCGCCTGGTAGTGGTCGGCGGCCTCCTCCAGCCTGCCGTCGTGCTCCAGGGCCTGGGCCACGCCGTACTCGGCGGACAGCCGGACGGCGTCCTTCCCCGCTGCGGCGGCCTCGTCGCGGACTGCGGCATAGGTGTCCAGGGCTGTCTTCGGGTCACCGTTGCGCAGGCTGATCTCCGCGTAGCGCAACTCGGTCTGGAGGGTGTCGTGCCGTTCGGTCGCGAGCAGTTCCAGGAGGTGTCCGGGGGCGCAGCCGAGCCGGGCGGCGATCTGTTCCAGGACCTCCGGGGAGGGGGTCCGCTTGCCCGCCTCCAGCAACGAGATGTAGCTCGGGGAGAGTGTCGCGCCGGCCAGGTCCATTTGCGACAGGCCGGCCTCGCGACGCAGCTGGCGGATCCGTGAACCCAGACTCTGCGATTCCGCCATGATGGCTTCCTCTTATTATTGTGACTGACGGCAGGACGTGATGAGTGAATATACTCGGTCAAGTCCGGGTTGTGCCAGGCCTGCGTGTCAGCCGGCGCATGGGGCCGAGAAATAGGCCGCTTCGGGGCCTGCGGTTCAGCCGGCGGGGAGCAGTCCCCCGAGCCCGTGGGCACGCTCGACGACGAAGCCCTCCGCACGGTCGGTTCCGCTCAGGCTTCCGTGGAAGCGGTCCGCGGCCTCCACCGCCGCCAGGTCGAGGGGGCGGAAGCCGGGCCGGGCGGCGCCGAAGGGTTCCAGGGCGCGCCGCTTGGCCGCGGCGTATGCGGTGATGTCGACGAACGCCTGGGGGGCGAAGCGGGAGAACGCCGGGGTGCGCATCTCGCCCGGCCGCATCCCGTAGAGGTCGACGCGGCAGGTGCGGGTGGCGGCGGCCACCGCCCGGGCGGTGAGGCGGTGGTCGGCGTGGCCGTCGCCGCTCCAGTGGGTGAGCACCGCCCGGGGGGCGACGTCGGCGATCAGCCGGTCCACCGCGGCCACCAGGACGATCTCCCCGATGTCGGCGACCTGCCGGTTTTTGCCGCCGGTCGGCCAGCGCAGTTCGTAGCCGAGGGTCGCGGCCGCCTGCTCGGTGTGCCGGGTGCGCTGCTCGGCCCCGGCTCCGGACTCCGGCAGCGAGAGGACGGCGGTGACCACCCGGACGCCGTGTGCGCCGAGGTGGGCGATGGTGCCGCCGGCGGCGATCTCCGCGTCGTCGGGGTGGGCGACCACCACCAGCACCGAGGCCGGCCGGTGCCCGGCGCCGGGTGCGGGGCCGGATGCGCTCACACCTGCCATCCGTAGAAGGCCACGGTCTTGTCGATCTGCTCGGCGGGCAGCCGGGCGTACCAGTTGAGGGTCTCGGCCAGGGAGGTGGTGTAATCGCTCAGCCGCAGATCGCCGAGGACATCGCGCAGCTCGGTCATGTCGGCGGTGAGAACGGTGCGGGGCACCTCGCCGGGGCGCATCGGCAGGTGCTGGATGCCGGCGGCGTTGCCGAAGTGTTCGTTGACCGCGGTGGCCACCTCGTTGACGCTGACGCTGATGCCGCTGCCGCAGTCCGGGATCACGTCGGTGCGCTCGGTGCGGGTGAAGCGGATGGTCATGTCGGCGAGGTCGTGGGAGAAGACCATGTCCACGATCTGCTCGCCGTCGCCGTACACCTGGATGGGCAGGCCCCGCATGGCCTGAGCGGCGAAGGCGGGGACGATCTTGCGGATGGGGAGCAGCGACTGGCCGGGGCCGTAGGCGTTGTAGTAGCGCAGGGAGCAGATGCGGCTGGGGCCGGAGTCGTTGGCCATCTGGGCGAAGGACTCCGCCGCCGCCTTGGTGATGGTGTAGGTGTTCAGCCAGACGTTGGGCTTGCCGGGGTAGAAGACCCGGGGCACTCCGCAGGTGCCGGCCGCTTCGAAGACCTTGACCGTGCCGCCTATGTTGATGTCGATGGCCTCCTGCGGGGTCTCCTGGAGTTCGGAGGTGCCGAGCACGCCGGCCAGGTGGTAGACCTCCTCGGCGTCCTGGAAGGTCTTCATCAGCAGTTCGGAGTCGCGCACGTCGCCCTGCACGAAGCGGGCGTCGGGGCTCAGGGCCTTGGTGCCGATGGGCACCAGGTCCAGGACCGTGACGTCGTGGCCCTCTTCGATCAGGCGGCAGGCGATGGTGCTGCCGAGAAATCCGCTTCCGCCTGTGACGACGGCTTTCATGGGGTCTCCTTGGGTGGGTGTGCGAACAGACGGACGGGGGCCGGGCGGACGGGTGGGTCTGGCGCCGCCCGAGGGCTCAGGGCCGGGGTGCGGCGGACGGCCGCGCGGCGGGGGTGCCCCATTCCGCGTAGGGGACGGCGGTGCCGCGCAGCGCGGCGCCGTAGCCGCCGAGGTTGTCCACCAGCGCCGGCGGGTCCTGCAGGGCGGAGAGGCGGGCGGGCAGGTCGGCGTAGAGGTCGTGCGGGGTGGCGGCGACCAGGGTGCCGAGGCCGCTCAGATCGTCCGGCCAGCGCAGCGGGCGGGCGCCGGTGAGGGCGGTGATCTCCTCGGGGGTGAAGTAGGGGTCGTGCAGCAGGACGTCGGCGCCGCGGGCGAGCAGGTGCTCGGTGACTCGCGCGGCGGGCGAGCCCTCGACGATCCTGGCGTTGGGCGCGTAGCTGAGGCCGAGGATGCCGATGGGGCCGTCGGTGATCCGGAGGATCGATTCCGCGACCCGGGCCGGATGGTCGCCGTCCCACGCCATCGCGGCGGCGACCAGGGGCAGCGGGGTTTCCTCGCCCGGGTGGCCGGTCCCGTCGACGGCGAACCGGGGGCTGAGCGGGATGCAGTAACCGCCGATGCCGATCGAGGGGTGGAAGGTGGGAACGTTCCACTTGGTGCCGGCCAGCCGCAGCACTTCGGGGACGTCCAGGCCGGGATAGGCTTCGGCGAGCTGGTTGGTGAGGACCAGGTCCAGGTAGCGGTAGAGGTTCTCCACGGGCTTGGTCAGCCCGGCGTGCCGCCAGTCCGGCGCGGGGTGGACGACCTCACTGATCGCCCCGTACAGCTCCCGGGCCAGCGGCAGGGATTCCGGTCGGGCGGTGCCCACCACCCGGGGCAGGGTGCGCAGGTTCATGTCGGGCGAGAGCATCCAGTCGCGGCGGGGCGCGGCCACCAGGTGCAGTGACGCGTCGGTGGCGGGGGCCGCGCCGAGCGCGGCGGGCACCAGGTCGTCGAGCCAGCGCAGGCTGACGGTGCTCTCCAGGGCGACGAGGGTCTCGCCGCCGGCGCGGGCCCGGCCGACGGCGGTCAGCACCGTGGTCAGCGGCCCGGTCACCGGCCGGCCGGCGCGGTCGGTGTTGACGCAGACCAGGTGCACCCGGGCGGCCACCGCCGCGGTGTCGTCGGGGGACGCGGCGCGCAGCCGTCCCCCGGAGCGGGCGGCGGCGAGGGGGATGACGTCCTCGAAGCCCGGCAGCGGGACCACTCCGGCGTTGATCTCGCCCACCCGGTGCTCGTCGGTGTCGAGCACCGTGCAGGGGAATCCCGCCTGGGCCAGCGCGCACGCGGCGGACAGACCGATGAAGCCCGCCCCCCACACCGTGACGGGCTCCGTCCGGTCCTGCAGCGCCGCCAGAAGCGGGCGGGGGGACGTCGAGGGCTGCATCGGCCTACTCCCTTTCGTCGAACCTAATTGACTGAAATGATATTGACAGCTTTACATCGCAGTCAATATCTGAGTCACAATGACAGTCAAAAACATTTTCAACGGTGTGCGTATGCGGTCTGCGGTTCGGTCAGGTCGAGGTTTCTCGTGACCCCGGTGGTGGCCGCGTTCTGCAAGGTGAGCCGCCCCGTTTCGGCCTCCTTCTCCCCCACCAGCGCGAACCAGTGGGTGGGCCGGGCCGGGACCTGGCGGAGCTGGCGGCGCAGCCTCCGGGGCCGCCAGTGCTCCAGCACGTCGTACCCGGCCCCGCGCAGGTGCCGCGCGGCGTCCATGAAGGTGCGCAGGTCGGCGGAGGGCATGCGCATCAGGTGCACGCACTCCGCCTCAGGCACCGGTCCCAGCTCGGCCAGCAGGCTGACCGAGGCGCTGGTGCTCCAGCAGGTGCTCAGCCCGATGTCCAGGGTGCGCACCATGTGGTGGTAGCCGCCGCCGTCCCCCAGCGTGCGGCCGTCGCCGGCCCGGGCCAGGAAGCACAACCCCGCCTGGTACTCCGGCGCGTGCTCCCAGTCCAGGCCGAACTCCACCCGGACCCCCAGCTCGTGGGCGATCGTCAGGACGGTCAGCAGGTGAGCCGTCCGCTCCACGGCCACCGGCTCCGCCGTCGCCACCCGCTGGGGGGCCTCGTCCGGCGGCAGTCCGCGGCACAGTGCGGAGAGGCGGTCCAGGCGCCGCAGGAACCGTTCGTGGGACGGCGGTGCCGGCTTCTCGTCCCGCGGCTCCCCGGCACCGTGGCGGCGGCGGCGGTGGAGCGCGGTGCGGGCGTCGGCCGGGCTCAGGCCCTCGTCGGCGGCTATCGCGTCGAGCACCCCGTAGTCGCAGTACTCCAGCCGGCCCCCTGCGGCGGGGCCCAGGATCTGGAAGATCTCGGCCCACAGGCGCAACAGGGTCAGGTCGGCGGCGAGTTCGTCGGTCTCGTTGCAGATGACCGCGACCGCCTGGCTCCAGCCCCGGTGCCGCTTGCGCCGGTAGCGCGCGATGGGCACGCAGGCCGCGCCGAGGGCGCTGGCGCCGCCGGTCAGCCGCCCCGACCCGGCCAGTGCCCGTAACACAGCCACCAGGGAGTCCGCGGTCAGGGCGAGCCGCCGGCCGGAGAGGTCCTCGAAGGCGAAGATGCGTCCGGTGGCCGCGGAGCCGAACTGCTCGAAGGTCTCCGCGTATCCGACCGGGGCCACCGTGACGGGCGCGAAGCCGAAGCTGCGCGTCACCGAACGGAACATCGCTTCGGCCCACACCCCCTGGGCGGCCTCCTCGCCCACCAGGTCGCTGAACCCGCGGGGCAGGGCCTCGAACGTGTGACTCATGTCTACCTCCCCTGGGAGCGCGCTCAGCGCAGCGACAGTGATCCGGTGCGGACGGTGTGCCGCAGCGCCCTGGTCAACAGCAGCCAGGCCAGCAGGCCCCAGCCCGCGGCGACGGCGGCCTCGCCGGCCACCGCGCCCAGGTCGAGCGGGCCGCCCGCGGCCAGCGTCCGGGCGGCCGACAGGCCGTGGGTGAGTGGCAGGATCCGGGCCAGCAGGCCGGCGGCCCCGGATCCGGGCACGGCCGTGGTGACCCCGGCGAGCAGCATCAGCACGATGGTGGTGCCGGCGGTCAGATACATCCGGGAGCCCGGCCTGCGGACGCTGACGCTCGTCATGCACAGGGCCAGGCAGTAGCAGGACACCGTGCTGAGGCAGAGCACGGCGAGGATCACCGGCAGCGCCGCCCAGTGCAGCGGCACCCCCAGCAGCGGGGAGACCACGCACAGCGCGATGGTCGAGGTCAGCAGACCGTCCGCCATCCAGTGCAGGCCCCGCGAGGCCAGCACCAGGAAGGTGCTGCCCCGACTGAGCAGCAGGAACTGCAGGGTGCCGGAGACCCGTTCGCCGACGGTGGAGGAGACCACGCCCAGTGCGCCCAGCGGCCCGAGGACCGCGGCGTTGCCGAACGCGAGGTAGGCCTCGGCGGAGGGGGAGCCCACCAGCCGGCCGAGGCCGGCGAAGAACAGCACCTGGCAGATCAGGCGCACGGTCCAGCCGAAGAGCCAGGTCCGCAGGCTGAACATCGCGCGGTAGTCCTGGTAGCTCGCCAGCGCGCCGTAGGCGACCTGGCGTCCGGCGGCGCGCAGCCGCGCGGCCGGCGCCGGGCGCCGGGCGGGGACCGCATCCGGGGCGGGGACGCCGGGAGCAGGGCCGGTTCCGAAAGCGAGGTCAGTCATGGAGAACCACCCGTCCACTGCGTACGAAAGACAGCACCCGGCGTACGGCCCACAGCCCGGCGGTGGCCTGGAGGGCGACCAGGGCGCACAGCACGGTCAGCCGGGCGCCGAGATCGGTCACCGGGCCGGCGGCGGCGTCCCGCAGCAGTTGCGCTCCCCAGGAGAGGAAGAAGCCGCGGGCGATCCAGCGCAGCGGCTCGGGGAGCGTCGCGACCGGCAGGATCAGCCCGCCCAGCAGGTAGAAGGGGTAGGTCAGGGCGTTCTGCAGGCTGCGGGCGGCGCGTACCAGGATCATCAGGCCGCTCATCAGCAGCGCGGTGGCCGCCACCCCCATCGTCACCAGCGCCGCGACCAGCAGGGTGAGCCCCGGCCGGTCCACCCGGACCGGCAGTCCGAAGACCCAGCGGCCGACGAGGAACATCTCCCCGAGCACGGGCAGTGCGAGCGAGGTGGTCAGCAGAGTCCGCAGGGCCAGCGCGAGCAGGTAGCGGGAAGGCGTCAGCAGGGACAGGCTCAGGGTGCCCTGGGCCCGGTCGTCGTCCACCGCCTGCGAGGCCACGAACACCGCGTGGGACCAGGCTCCCATCAGGAAGGCGGTCAGGGCCGTGGTGGTGGCCAGCCCGCCCTGGTGGTGCCCCTTCAGGAAGTGGAAGAAGACCAGCGAGTAGCACGGGATCACCACCAGGGTGGCGAAGAGCTGGGGTGAACGGATCAGCATCTGCGCCTGGGCGCGCACGAAGTGGAGCATCAGAGCGCGAACTCCCGGTCGGTGATGACCGTGCGGTACAGCTCGGTGAGTCCCGGCGGTGCCACCGCGATCTCGGTGGCCCCGGCCTCCAGCAGGAGGGCGAGCGCCGCGGACTGGGCCTGCGGGCCGTCGAGCCGGGCGGTGAGGGAGCCCTGCTCGGTGACCTCGACGGTGCCGGGCAGTTCCGCGATCCGGGCGGCGACCTCCGCGCGGACGCCCTGGGCCCGGATGGTGCGCGGTGCGCCGATCCGGGCGAGCAGCTCGTCGGCGGCGCCGATGTTGAGGATGCGGCCGTGGTCGATGAGGGCGATGCGGGTGCAGACGTCCTGGGCCTCGTGCATGTCGTGCGTGGTCAGGACGACCGTGCAGCCCGCGTCCTTCAGTTCGTGGACGAGCTGGCGGAAGCCGGCCCCGGCGTGCGGGTCCATGCCGTTGGTCGGCTCGTCCATGATCAGCAGCGGGGGGCTGCTCAGCAGGGCTCGGGCGAGGTGGACGCGCTGGACCATGCCGCGCGAGAAGAGCTCGACGCGGTCGTCGGCACGGGCGCCGAGCCCGAAGCGCTCCAGCATCTCGTCGGTCCGCCGTCGGGCCTGCTTGCCGCCGAGGCCCTGCAGGGCGCCCCAGTACAACAGGTTCTGACGTGCCGTCAGACGGCCGTACAGGCCCCGGTCGCCGCCCAGGACGAGGCCGATCAGACGGCGGACCTCCTTGGGCCGGCGCACCACGTCGTGGCCGCCGATCCGGGCGGTTCCGGAGGTGGGCAGCAGCAGTGTGGTCAGGATGCGGGAGAGGGTGGTCTTGCCGGCGCCGTTCGGGCCGAGCAGGCCGAGCACCTCTCCCTCCCCGATGCTGAAGGTCACCCCTTCCAGCGCGGTGGTCCCGGCGCCGCGACGGGAGGTGAACACCCGGCCGAGGTCTTGTACGTCGACGATCGCCACGGCTCAGCTCCCGCTTCCTGCGGGGGCCGCGGCCGTGGCCGGAGCGGGACGCTCGGGCCACGGGGCGAGCGCGGACAGCGCGGCCTGCGCGACCTCGTGATCGGCGGGGTCGACGAGTTCACCGGTGACCAGCAGGAGGTCGGCCACCGGGGTGCGACGCAGCAGCACCCCGTCGAGGTCGTGGTCCTCCATCGCGTCTCCGGCTCCGCGACGCAGCGGTTCGGTGAGCTGGAAGCCGTACAGGCGCGGTGCGCCGGCCAGGGGTCCGAGTGCGGCCCGGCGGGCGCGTTCGAGTCGGGCGCTCTCGCGCAGGCCGTCCAGCAGCTGCGCCGGGACGACGGGGGCCAGTGCCGGGTGGCCGGTGACCTTGAGGCAGAGCTCCTCCAGCTCGGGCGCCAGCGCCTGGTCGGCGGCGACCCGGACCAGCGCGGCCGGGTCGGGGGCCGCGGGTGAGGTGAGGACGCAGACGAGGTCCAGTACGTCCTTGAGGGTGAAATCGCGCTGGAAACGCTCCTCCGCGACCGCCAGCACATCGGCGTGCACCTGCTCGGCGGGCAGTTCGGGCCGCAGCGGCACTCCCCGCTCGGGCAGTCCGCCGTAGGCGAAGGTGGTGACCTCCACCCCGCGGTCGAGGTCGAGCATCGGGTCCTCGCCGAGCCACCACACCGAGACCAGCAGGTCCCGCCGGCCGTCCGTGTCCAGCTGCGTCATCAGCACCTCGACCGCCTCCTGGCGGTCGAGCACCTCGGCCAGCACCCGCCACAGCGTCGCCTCGTCGGGGACGACGACGTCGAGGTCGCCGACCGAGCGCAGCAGGCCTTCCGGGTAGTAGCGGTTCAGGGAGGGACCCTTGACGGTGCGTGCCCCGGGTACCGCGCGGATGGCCGCGTCCAGTTCCCGGTAGAGCTCGCACCGGCGGGTCATCCGGGCCAGTTCGGCCCTCGATCCCTCGCCCAGGGCCACCCCCTCGCGCTCGGCCAGGGAGAGCACCAGGGTCGAGACGACGGCGCCCTCCTGCCGCGCCCGCCGCAGCAGGTGGCGGGGGGCGAGGTCGCGGTCGACGTCCAGCAGCTCGTACAGCAGGTCGAGGCTGAGGGGGAAGACGGAACGAGTCGGTGGGTTCACTGGGTCTCTTCCTGGTCCTGGGGTGCGGCCGCGTCCTTCGTGCTCGGGCGGGACGCGTGGCGGTACTGATGGGTGCGGCGCCAGCCGCGGGCCTCCAGGGCCGCGGCGACAGCTCCGGTGCGGCCCGCTTCGTCGAGGCCGTGGCAGACGTTGCCCAGCAGGGGCAGCCCGAGGCCGTCCGCCAGGACGGCGCAGGCCCGCACCAGGGCCGTGATCGCCTCGGGGCGAAGGACAGGGTCGTCGATCAGGATGTCGACGAGGTCCACGAAGTCGGTGCCGCTGGGGTCGTCGTGGGCGTCGACGCAGAGCGTGGCGTGGCCGACGGGGTGGTCGCCGTCGCCGGCGTACACGACGAAGGTGCGCCTGCCGGGAGAGTCCAGCAGGGCGTCCACTGCGGCCCGCACCTGATGCGGCCGGGTGGTCAGGCCGCGGCCCGCGGCACCGGTGACCATGGCCCGGCGCAGCCAGTCGTGGACGGCGCGGTCGTGCTCGCGCATCTCGTCCGGGACGATCCTCAGCCCGGAGGTCCGCGTGTCCTGCGGGGCGGGTGCGGCGTCGAAGGGCAGGGACAGGTAGCTGAGATGGGGGGTGAGTGCGGGGTGCGGGTCGTCGGTGCCGGCCACCCGGACGACCGCCTCGGTGCAGTGCGGAAAGCGGGCGAAGAGCACTTCGAGGAAGGCCGGCGCCGCACGGAGCAGGCGCGGGTCGGCGTGCTCCACCAGGCACTGGTCAACTCCGGTGAGCGGCTCGTGGTAGGCACCGGCCACGTACACCAGGCCGTCGATGCGGTGGAGCAGGCCCGCCTCGTCGGCGGCGGCCAGGTAGGCGTCGCAGGCGGTCAGGGCAGCGGTGGGCGCCGGGGCGGCGCGGTCGGTGGTCACGGGATTCGGTCCGCCTCGGGCCGGACCACGGCAACCAGTTCGCGCGCCACCGCGGCCGCCGCGGCGGCGACCTCGTCCTCGGTGACCCGTCCGAGGGCCTCGATCTCCTGCTCGGGCAGGGTGACTTCAGCGGCCAGCACCCGGTCGGTGGCCAGCGCGATGGCGGCCTCCTGCTGGGACTCGGCGCGCAGCACGACCTCCACCACGGCCTGCCGGACGGCTGCCGAGAAGGCCTCCTCACCCGGCCCGTCCGCGGCGATCTCGGCGAGCAACGCGCGGAAGGAGCCGAGCAGCCGGGGGCCGTTGGCGGGGTCGACGCCGGCCAGCATCCGCCAGGCGCCGGTGTCGCTGTAGCTGCGGGACCAGGATTGGAAGGAGTAGGCGAGCGCCTCGTCGTTGCGGATGCGTGCGTAGAGCAGGGAGGCGGGGCTGGCTCCCATGAGATGGCCGAGCACGGTGTAGGCGTGCCGGCGCGGATCGCCGAGGCGCGGCGCCCGGCTGCCCGCTTGCAGCCAGCAGAACTCCTCGGGCCAGCGCTCGGGGGTGCCGGTGCTGACCGGGGGCGGGTCCTTCAGCGGGCGGGCGCCGAGCGGCGGCGCGGCCGGGAAGGTGCCGAGGGCCGCCTTGTCGAGGGCGGCGAGCAGTTCCCCGACGGGCAGTCCGCCGACGGCGCTCACCGCGACGGGCGCGCCGGACAGGGCCTGGCGGTGGGCGTCGCGCATGACGTCCACCGTGATGCGGGCGATGCTCTCGGGGTCGCCGCCGACCGGGGAGCCGAGCGGGTGGCCGGCGAACAGCCGGGCCAGGAAGGCGTCCTGGACCGCGTCGGAGGGGTCGGAGGCCGCCGCAGCCAGTTCCTGGAGGACGACCTGGCGCTCCTTGTCCAGGTGGGCGGCGGTCATTTCGGGGCGGAGCAGGGCCGCGCCGATCCAGCCGATGACCTCCGGCGCGTCCTCGTTGAGCACCTGGGCGTGGATCACGAGGAGTTCGGGGCTCGTGAGGGCGTTGGAGTTGCCGCCGAGCCGCTCGATGCGCTCGCTCAGCGAGGGGCCGCCGTCCAGCGGGACCGACATGACGAGGTGTTCGAGCATGTGCGTGGCACCGGCGACCCCCTCGGGGTCGTGCCGGGCACCCGATCCGAGGGCCACGCACACGGTGGTGGTGCGGCTGCCGGGGGTGTGGTCCACCAGTACGGGGACGTTCTGCATCAGGAGCTGTTCGGTCACGGGGGGAGGTCTCCGTCGCTGCGCGGTGCGGGCGGGGTGGGGCTGCGGGCGGTCCCGTCCGGGAGGCCGCCGGGAGCACCGCCGGGGACCGGGCCCGCGGACACGGCCGGGAACGCGGCGGCCGGGCTGCCGCCCGAACTGGGTCGGCAGCCCGGCACTGGTCCTGCTTACTTGCCGGCGCGGACCTTGATCTTGTCGAGACGGGGGCGCAGGCCGACAGCGTGGTTACGGGTCATGATGACTCCTTCATTGTGTGAGTAATCCGCAAGGCATTCGTTCCCTTGCCGACGAAGCGATATGACCATGACTATGACCGCCGAGTCAAGCGGTCATGTCAATAACTTCGGGAGCGACCGCATCGGCGGCGGCGCAGATGGGTGCGGACACTGCAACATGGTTGCGGTGCAGCAGTGTTGGCCGGTCGGCTATCGCGCACGGGAGAGCATCCGCCCGTCGCCAGGAACTTGACTGCGTTTATTGACTAAGCGTGGCGCGGCGTGTCAATCTCGCGGTGCCAAGCATGCGAACGTAAAGGGGAATCCGTTGGGAAGCGTGTCGGAGAGCCAGCACTCCCTGCTCCTGATCAAGCCGGACGGGGTCTCGCGCCGCCTCCAGCCCTTCATCCTCGACACGGTGCGCGAGGCCGGGCTGACCGTCCTGTGCCACCACCGGATCCTGCTCGACGAGGACGACATCCGCCGGGCCTTCGCCGACATGCGACGCAGCGAGAACCCGCTGGAGCACCTCACCCTCGACCTCTGGTACGCGCACCGGCCCATGGAGGTGATCGTCGTCCGCGGCGGCGACGACACCATGGAGACGGCCGCCGCCGTCAAGCGCAAGGCACGCGCCGCCTACCGCCTCGGCGTGTGGGCCAACGTGGTCCACACCCCGGACCACTGGGAGGAGTTCGCGCTCCAGCTCTCCGTCTTCGGGCAGGACTGCCCGGACTGCCGGGCTCTGCTGGGCGACACCGACTTCGGGCACTACCAGGACGTTCCGCAGGCCTACCCGCCCGGGATCCTGCTGCCCCCGCAATGGCGCGATCCCGAGGCGCTGAGCGCGGTCGTGGAGCCGATGTGGCGCGACCCGGCCTCCTGCGTCTGGCGCCCCACCTACCCCCGTCTGTACGAGGCGCCGCACCCCGCGGACGGGCCGCGCGACCACGCCGTGTGCGTCACCCGCTCGCCCAACCAGCTCTCCTTCGACAACCTGGTCGCCGCCGTGATGGCCGCCCTGCCCGGCATGGACTTCCCGCAGGCCTTCGAGGTGATCTTCACCTCCCTGCACCACGCCGAGTTCCCGCTGGCCGCCGGCACGCTCGCGGAGTGCGAGGGCTATGCGGCGGCGCTGTGGGACACCGGTCTGCGCACCGTCGTGCGAGCGCTGGACGACGACTTCGTCTATCCCGCCGAGGACGGGCCCGGGCACCGGGCCGCGGCCGCCCGGAAGGTTCCGGCGTGAGGGCCCCCGCCGCCACCGCGCTCGCGGACACCGTCCCCCAGCGGCTCGACGCGCTCCTCGGGCGCGCCTGCGCCCGCTTCGCGGACCGCGTCGCCCTGGACGACGGCGAGGACGTCCTGGACTACCGCACCCTCGGCGAACGCGGCCGTGCCCTCGCCGGCGCGCTCACGCAGGCCGGACACCGGCTCGGGGAGCCCGTTATCGTCGCCGTGGACAACCGGTGCGGCGACCTCGCGTGCGAACTCGGCGCCTGGGCCGCCGGGGCGGTGGTGGTTCCGGTGCACCGCGACTCCCCCGCACTGGTGCTGCGTTCCACCGCCGAACGCGTCGGCGCCCGCCTGGTGCTCGGCGATCCACGGCACCACCCCGTGGCGTGGGAGGACGCCACCGGCCCGGCCGGACACCCCTGGATCGGCCAGATCGTTCCCGGCACCGGGACCGGCACCCGCGGCGGCGGCCTGCCGCGGGTGCCGGCCGAACTGGACGCCGACCAGGCCCTGGTGGTCTTCACCTCCGGCTCGACCGGCCGCCCCAAGGGCGTGGTGCTCTCCCACCGCGTCCTGCACACCAAGCTCCGGGCGATCTCCTCGACGCTGCCGTTCGGGGAAGGGCACAGCGCCCTGCACCTGCTGCACCTCAACTTCAGTTTCGGGCAGTGGACCTCCCTGCTCACCTTGGCCACCGGCGGCACCCTGCTGCTCACCCCGCGCTTCCGGGCCCGCGAGGTACTGGACCGCCTCGCCGAACGCCCCGTCGAGCGGACCGCCGTCGTGCCCAGCATGCTGCGGCTGATCCGCCGCGAACTGGACGGGTCCCCGGACGCGGCCGCCCTGCTGCGGCGGCTTGCCGAGGTGGGCTCCCCCGGCACGTGGATCTGCGGCGGCGAACCCCTGCCCGCCGGACTGGGCCGCGGGATCAGGGCGCTGCTGCCGCACGCCCAGATCGCCGACGTCTTCGGGCTGAGCGAGAGCGCCACCTCCGACTTCATCCTCACGCCCGACCGCTACGACGAGGAGGCCGGCACCATCGGGCGCCCCTCCCCCGGCGTGGAGTACCGCATCGTGCCGGCGGACGGCGCCGCCGGCACCGGCCCGGACGCCGCGACCGCGGGCGCTGCCGGCACGGACACCGGTGCAGGCGGGACGGCACCGGCCCCCGGCATGGCTGCCCTGGGCGTGGCCGGTGAACTCTGGCTCCGCACAAACCATCTGATGACCGGGTACCTCGACGATGCGGCCGCCACCGCCGCCACCATGGCCGGGCCCTGGCTGCGCACCGGCGATCTCGCCCGGCACCGGCCGCAGGACGGCCTGGTGGAACTCGTCGGCCGCGCCAAGCAGCTCATCGTGCGCGGCGGCGCCAAGATCTCACCGCTGGAGGTGGAGGACGCCTACGCCGACCACCCCGACTGCGCCGCCAGCGTGGCCGTCGGAGTTCCCGACGCACTGCTGGGCGAGCGCCTGCACCTGCTGTTCGTGCCCCGCGCGGGCCGGGCGCCCACCGAGGAGGAGCTGCGGGCCCACGGGCTGCGCCGGCTGGAGTTGCACAAGGTGCCCGAGCGGGTGCATCTCATCGAGGAACCACCGCTGGGGCGCACCGGCAAGACCGACCGGGCCGCGGCCGCGCGCATCGCCGCGGCGCGCGCATCGGCCGCGCTCCCGGCCTCCGACGGCGCACCGCGGGGTGCGGCATGACCCTGCTGGGCGTCTCCACCGGTGTGCTGGCCGACCGTAGCGATCTGACGGGGCTGCTCGCGTACGAGCCCGATGTCGTCGAGTTCTACAACTACCCCCGGTCGATGCTCGGCTCGATCGGCCGGTTCTGCCACCGCCACGGCATCCGGCCCGCGCTGCACACGCCCGTCCCCTACGACGAGCCGCGCCCGCTGCGCCGGTTCGCCCCGACCGGTCCGGACCCGGACGAGGCGGCGGCCGCGCTGCGGATGACCGGGGCCACGGTCCGCTGCGCGGCCGACCTCGGCGCGCTCCACGTGGTGGTGCACTTCCCTAGCCCCTATCCGCCCTACCCGGCCGCGGGGTTCGACAGCTGGTGCCGTGACTTCCTGGACGCGGTCTGCGGGCTGGCCCGCGAGCACGCAGTCCCGGTCCTGGTGGAGAACCTCTCCGCGCACCCGCTGCTGCACACCGCGGCCCACTACCGCGACGCCCTCGCCGACCGCCCGGAGCTGGGGCTCTGCCTGGACCTCGGCCACGCCCACCTGCTCGGCCCCCAGCAGGGTCCGCTCGCCTACGCCCGGGCCCTGGGCCCCGCGGTGCGCAGCATGCACCTCTACAACACCACCGTCGCGCGGTATCCCGAGCACGGCCACGAACCCGCCCACGCCGGGCAGTCGGCCGCCGAGGGCTACCTGCCGGTCGCCGAGGTGCTGCCCGCGCTGCTCGCCCTCACCGGCGCCCCCGCCGTCGTCCTGGAGCACCGGCCCCTGGCAGCCGGTGACCCGGGACCCGAGGAGATCAGCCGGTGGATCCGATCGGTGATCGGCCGCCGGCCGGACCCCCCGCAGGAAGACGGCCCTGCCCCGCGCGCGCCCGACGACCCCGCCCGTCCCGCGCCCACCGGACCTCTCTGTCCCGCCCACCCCTGAGGAACCCCGATGCCCGACACCCCTTCGCTGGAACTGCTGCGGCGCCTGGCCGCCGCCGACGACGACCTGCGCCCCGCGCTCCTCAAACACGTCTCCGAGGCCACGCAGCGCCTGATCGACCGCACCGGCCGCGGCATGGACCTCACCGAGGCCGACCTGAGCGGTCTCGACCTGCGCGGCGCCGACCTGCGCCGTGCCACCCTCAACCGGGCCCTGCTGCACAGCACCCGCCTGCAGGAGGCGGACCTCTCCGAGGTCACCATGGTGTGCCCCGGTATGGAACGCACCAACCTCACCGGGGCCAGCCTGCGCTCCGCCTACGTCCACGCCCTCGCCGCGCAGACCTGCGTGTTCGACGGCGCCGACCTGACCGGACTGCGGGACGCCACCGGCACCCTCTTCCACGGGTGCAGCATGCGCGGCACCCACCTGGACGACGGGCACCTGTCCGGTTCCTCGTTCTACCAGTGCGACCTGTCCGACGCCTCGATGCGCAACATGAACCTCCAGGGCGCGCTGATCAGCGAATGCCTGCTGGACTGTGCCGCCCTGGACGGCTCCTGCGTCGACCAGCTCTCGATCACCAAGTCCAGCCTGCGCGAGGCCTCGCTGCGTTCGGTGGCCGGCCACAATCTGACTCTGCAGCGGCTCACCGCCGCCGACGGCCTGGTGCTTTCCGATGCGGGGCTGCCCCAGCTCCGGCTCACCGGCATCCAGGCGCACGGCTGGAGCGCGGCCGGGCTCAAGGCACCCGACGGCGACTTCGCCGACCTCGCCGTCACCGCCGCCGACCTCAGCGGCGCCCAGCTCACCGGGGCCCGCTGGGTGCGCTGCACCCTGCCGCAGGTCCGCCTCGGCGGGGCGTCGCTGAACAACGCCAGCATCGTGGAGAGCAGCCTGCGCGGGGCGGTCCTCACCGCCGCCCGCGGCGAGAACCTCCACATCGTGGAGAGCGACCTGTCCGACGCCGAGATGAGCACCTTCCTGGGCCGCTGCCTCACCGTGCGCGACTCCAGCCTCGCCGGGGCCAACCTGCGCCACGCCAACCTCTACCGCGCGATGATCACGGGTGATCCGCCGCGCGGCATGAGCCTGCGCCGCGCCGTCCTGGACGGTGCCACCCTCGTGCAGGCCTACGTCGCCGCCGACCTGCGCGAAGCCGGCCTGGTCGGCGCGAACTGCGCCTACAGCCGTTTCAGCCAGTCCGACCTGTCCGGTGCCCGGCTCGACGGTGCCGGGATGTATCAGTCCACCTGGGTGAAGACCGTCGTGACCGGCGCCTGTCTGACGGGGGTCAAGGCACCGGTGTTCACCGACCGCTGCCCAGGGCTGGCCGAGGCCCTGGAACGCGACGGCGGACCGGCCGCGCGCGAGTTCGCCGCCTTCGTCGACAGCCTGGGCGCCGCGCTGGCGAAGGGCCGCAAGGGTTCGACGTGACCATCGACCAGAGCCCCGACGACGGATCGGCCGGCCGGCGCCGGCTGATCGAGGCCGGAGTGACGCTGGGGCCGGGCGTGCGCGCCTGGCTCGGCGCCAATGTCCTCATCGGCCGTGACGTGACCATCGGCGCCGGCACGGTCCTGGCCGCGGACACCCTCACGCTGCGCGACGGCGTCACCATCGGGGAGAACTGCGACCTGCGCGCCGGGACCCTCTTCCTGGGTGACGCCAGCGAGTTGCAGGACTCGGTCACCGTGCTCGTCGCCGACGCCTTCGAGATCGAGGGCGGCGGGCGCATCGAGTCCGCCACGCACATCACCTGCCGGTCCTTCCAGGCCGACCGGCTGCTCTACCTCGGCCAGGGCACCAGCGTCGGTTACGGCGGCACCACCGCCTCCACCTCGCACGTCGTCCTCGGCTCCCGGGTGGCGATCGGGCCGCACAGCATCCTCAACGCCAACCACCCCATCATCCTGGGCGACCAGGTCGGATCCGGCTCGCACCTCACCGTGTGGACCCATGGATTCCACTTCGGTCACCGGCTCCTGGACGGCTACCCCGCGACCTTCGCACCCGTGCGCATCGAGCGGAACGTGTGGCTCGCCTACCACGCCACGGTGCTCCCGGGGGTGACCATCGGCGCCGACACCATCGTCGCCTCCGGCAGCGTCGTCAGCCGCAGCCTGCCCGCCGGGGTGCTGGCGGGCGGCGTGCCCGCCACCGTCAAGCGCACCCTGGATCCCCGGCCCCCGCAGGGCGTCGAGGCCCACCGGTGCGTCGACGCGCTGCTCGACGACTGGATCGCCGAACTCCAGTGGAAGGGCCTGGCCGCCGGGCGTACCGCCGACGGCGGGATCGACGTCGGCGACGGCCACCGCGTACTGCTGGTCACCGAGGACACCTGCCTCGACACCGTCAACGCCCACGCGGCCGGCCGGCGCGGCTTCCATCTGCTCGCCGTGGAGGACCGTCCCGACCTGCGTCCCTGGACCGGCCGCAGCCGCGCCCTGTTCGAACTGCGCTCCGGGCGGCTGACCGGCGGCCTCGACGACATCGGCCACGACCTGCGGGACTTCCTGCGCCGCAACGCCCTGCCCTGCGGCGACCAACTGCCCTTCCGCAGCCTGCCCGTCGAGGGATTCGCCCGGCTGGCCGCGCTCACCCGTAAGCCCACGACCACCGGGAACGGCCGATGACCACCACACCCCGACCCGCGCGGCACACGGCCCTGCCCGGGCCCGCAGGCGGCCCGCGCAACCTGGACCTGCGCTACGCCGACCGCCCCGTGGACCAGGACCACCCGCACTACTTCCCCTTCGTCCTCGACCACGCCGCGTCCTGGCTGGAGGACGGCCCCGGCAAAGCGGTGTGCGAAGTGGGCTGCGCGGCCGGAGCCTTCGCCCACTACCTCCTCGAACGGCATCCCCAAACCGACCTGACCTGTGTGGACATCCAGCCCGCCCTCATCGAGCAGGCCCGGCTGCGGGTGCCCGGCGCCCGCTTCCTGACCGGCGACGTGCTGCGGCCCGACACCCTGCCCGCCGGGCCGTTCACCACCGTCTTCATGGTCGCCCTGCACAGCCACTTCGACGACCCCCAGCAGTGGATCGACGCGCTCGTGCGCCTGACCGCGCCCGGCGGGCGCGCCTACGTCTTCGGCCTGTTCAACCCCGAGCCGGTGGACGTCGTCGTCCGGCTGCGCCACCCGGACGCCGACCCCGAGTGGCTGCCCGGCTGGAACCAGTTCTCCGTGCAGACGGTCGGCCGGCTGCTGGACGGGGCCGGACTGCAGCACGTCTTCCACCGCTACCTGCCCACCGCGGCCCGCGCACGACGGCCCGAGGACCCGCTGCGCTCGCACACCGTGCCCGACCCCGAGGCCGACGCCGCCGCGGACCCGGCGCTGGTGTTCCTCAACGGCAGCCAGATGCTGCACCGTTTCGCGCTGCTGGAGATCCACCGGCCGAAGTCCGCGGCGGCCGGCAGCGGTGGCCGGCCGTGACCGACTACCGGCACCGGCCGCCCGGCGGTCCGCGCCGCGGCCGCCTCGCCGCCCACGGACACAACGTCTTCGCCGAGATGTCGGCCCTGGCCGCACAGCACGACGCCGTCAACCTCGGCCAGGGCTTCCCCGACACCGCGGGCCCCGACACCGTCGTCGAATCCGCCGTGCGGGCCCTGCGCGCCGGCCACCACCAGTACCCGCCCGTCCCCGGCCTGCCCGGCCTGCGCCGCGCCGTCGCCGACCACCAACAACGCTTCTACGGACTGGACATCGATCCCGCCCGGGAGGTCGTCGTCACCACCGGCGCCTCCGAAGCCCTGGCCGCGGCGCTGCTCGCGCTGACCTCGCCCGGTGACGAGGTCATAGCCCTGGAGCCCTTCTACGACTCCTACTCCGCCTGCGCCTCCCTGGCCGGGGCCACCCTGGTGCCGGTCCGGCTGCACGCACCGGACTTCACCTTCGACACCCGGGACCTGGCCGCGGCGATCACCGGGCGCACCCGCATCCTGCTGCTCAACACGCCCCACAACCCGACCGGCGCGGTCCTGTCCGTCGAGCAGCTGCGCGAGGTGGCCGCGCTGGCCCGCGCCCACGATCTGCTGGTGATCTCCGACGAGGTCTATGAACACCTGGTCTTCGACGGGGTCCACCAGCCCGTCGCGACGCTGCCCGGCATGTTCGAGCGCACCCTCACCGTGTCCTCGGCCGGCAAGTCCTTCTCCTTCACCGGCTGGAAGGTCGGCTGGGCGACCGGTCCCGCCGACCTCGTCACCGCCGTCCGCGAGGTCAAGCAGCACCTCTCCTTCGCGGGCGGCACCCCCTTCCAGCACGCCGTGGCCGACGCCCTGCGCCTGCCCGGGGAGTACTTCGCCACCGCCACGGACCGCCTGCGGCGGCGCCGGGACCTGATGACCGACGGGCTGCGCGCCCTCGGTTTCGACGTCCGCCCGCCCCAGGGCACGTACTTCGTCACCGCCGACATCACGCCCCTGGGCGAGCGGGACGGAATGGAGTTCTGCCGCGCGCTGCCCCTGCGCTGCGGCGTCGCCGCCATCCCCCACCAGGTCTTCTACGCCGACCCGGAGGCCGGGCGCCGCCACGTGCGCTTTGCCTTCTGCAAGCGCGAGAGCGTGCTGCGCCAGGCACTGGACAGGCTGAAGGAGGGGTTGGGGTGATCCCGCCGCAAGCCGGGCCCCGGCACCGGGACGGCGCAGCGCGCACCGGGCCCGTGGTCCCGCACAACGGGCCGCTGGTCACCGAGGACGACATCGCCGCCGTGACCGGGTCGCTGCGCTCCGGATGGCTCGCCTCCGGCCCCCGGACCGCGGCCCTCGAGGAGGCGTTCGCCGGGCGCTTCCGTCCCCGCCACGCCAGCGCCGTCTCCTCGGGCACCGCGGGCCTGAGGCTGGCGTTGCACGGCGCCGGCCTGGACGGCACCGGCGCCACCGTCGCCGTCCCCACCTACGGTTGCTCGGCCCTGCTCGACGCCGTGCTGGCCGCCGGCTGCACCCCGGTGGTCGTGGACGTCACCGAGCGGACTCTCACCCTCGATCCCGCACGGCTCGACCCGGCGCGCCGGCCCGACGCCGTGATCGCCGTGCACACCCACGGCCACCCCGCGGACCTGGACGCCCTGCGCCCCATGACCGCACTGCTGGTGGAGGACTGCTGTCAGAGCCTGGGTGGCCTGGATGGGCACGGGCGCCCCCTCGGCGGCATCGGGGACGCGGCGGTGTTCTCCTTCTACGCCACCAAGACGCTCGCCGCGGGAGAGGGCGGGATGCTGCTGCAGGCCGACCGCGCGGCCTGGGAACGCGTCCGCGTCCACCAGGACCCGGCGGCCCGCGAGGTCTACACCCCACGGTTCAACCACCGCCTCTCCGACCCGGCCGCCGCCCTGGCGCTCAGCCAGTTCCGGCGCCTGGACCGCATCACCGCGCACCGCCGCGCCCTCGCCGCCCGCTACACCGCCGCCCTGCCGCCGCACGTCGCACCCCCGCCCGGCCTGGATCCCGGCCAGGTGCCCTACCGCTACTGCCTGCGGGCCACCGGCCGCACCCAGCAGCAGCGGTGGATCGGCCACCTGCGCGCCGCGGGCGTCCGCGCCGACCCTCTGATCCCCGCCCGGCACCTGCTGCACCGGCAACTGGGCCTGGATCCACAGGACTACCCGGTGGCCGAACGCGTCGTGGACAGCACCGTCTCGGTGCCGCTGTTCGCCGCGCTCACCGAGGAACAGGCAGACCGGGTGGCACAGGCCCTGACCGGTCTGCCGGACTGAACGAGGAGGAACCACCGTGACGACACCCCTGCCCCCCGCCCCCGAAGCACACCTGGAACCCGGCGCCCGGACAGACCGGCGGGCCGTCCTGGCCCAGCGGCTGGCCACCGTCCGCGCCCGGATCGCGGACGCCGCCCGGGCGGCCGGACGCGACCCCTCCGCGATCACCCTCATCACCGTCACCAAGAACCGGCCAGCCGAGGACGTCCGTCTGCTGGCCGGGCTGGGCGTGCGCGACGTGGGCGAGAACCAGGACCAGCAGGCGTCCGCGAAGGCGGCGGCCTGCGCCGATCTCTCCCCCGCGCTGTCCTGGCACTTCATCGGCCAGCTTCAGACCAACAAGGCCG
Source organism: Streptomyces sp. NPDC046759 (assembly GCF_040645475.1). NCBI lineage: Bacteria > Bacillati > Actinomycetota > Actinomycetes > Kitasatosporales > Streptomycetaceae > Streptomyces > Streptomyces sp. NPDC046759. The sequence continues at coordinate 46,816 of NZ_JBEYYJ010000024.1, forward strand.
CCTCGGTGGCCCGTTACGCCGACATGGTGCACTCCGTGGACCGTTCCCCCCTGGTGTCCGCGCTCGGCAAGGCCGCCCGCCGCGCCGAGCGGGAACTGCGCTGCCTGATCCAGGTGAGCCTGGACGCAGGACCCGGACGCGGCGGGACCCACCCCGACGAGGTCCCCCGCCTCGCCGCGCTCATCGCCGACCAGCCCCTGCTCACCGTGGCCGGGGTGATGGCGGTGGCCCCGCCCCTGGAGCCGGCCGACCGGGCGTTCGCCCGGCTGCACCGCGTCCGGGAGCGGCTGCTCGCCGATCATCCGGACGCCGGGGTGATGTCGGCCGGCATGAGCGGGGACCTGGAGGCCGCGATCGCCGCGGGTGCGACGCACGTCAGAGTGGGATCGGCCGTGCTGGGGCCCCGCACGCCCGCGGGGACACCCGCACCATCGCTCTGACACCACGTCAATAAGCCTTGTTACAATGTCATTCACTACGTGTGACCCCATAGGAGCCCCTCCGTGAGTCGTCTGCTGCCCACCGCTCCCTACCGCGGCACCAGGGATTTCCTCCCTGCCGAGATGTCCGTCCGACAGCAGGTGTTCAGCCATCTGTACGAGACGGTGGAGCGCTACGGCTACGGCCGCTACGACGGGCCGATCCTGGAGTCCGCGGAGATCTACGAGGCGAAGTCCGGCCAGGAGATCGCGAACCAGCAGCTCTACTCCCTCACCGACCGCGGCGGCCGCCGGATCGCGCTGCGCCCGGAGATGACCCCCTCGGTGGCCCGGATGATCGCGGCCAACGCCAGCAGCCTCCAGTTCCCGGTGCGCTGGTACAGCCACGTCAACTGCCACCGCTACGAGCGGCCGCAGCGTGGCCGCACGCGTGAGCACTGGCAGCTCAACGTGGACATCTTCGGGTCCGACAGCCCGAACTGCGAGATCGAGATCTTCGAGCTCATCCACGACCTGATGGGCTCGCTCGGCGCGACCCGCGACATGTGGCTGCTGCGGGTGGGCGACCGCGCTGTCCTCAACAGCATCCTGCGCGACGTGGTGAAGGTGCCCGAGAGCGCGCACCAGCAGACGATGGCCCTCATCGACCGCTGGGAGAAGGTGCCGGACGAGAAGCTGCGCGAGGAGGCCGAGGAGTTCGGCCTGGACGCCCGGATGTTCGACCTCCTGGAATCCACGCTGCGCTCCGGGGCCGAGGTGCTGCCCGCCCTCCCGGACGAGGTCCGTGAGACCTCCGCGCTGGCGCAGGTGATGAAGAGCGAGGCCAGGGATCTCTTCGTCTTCGACCCCTTCATCGTGCGCGGCCTGCAGTACTACACCTCCACCGTCTTCGAGGTGTTCGACCGCTCGCCGGAGAACAACCGCTCGCTCTTCGGCGGCGGCCGCTACGGCGACCTGGCCGGCCTCTTCACCAACCAGCGCATCCCCGGCATCGGCTTCGGGATGGGCGACGTCACCCTGCACGACTTCCTCGGCACCCACGGTCTGCTCCCCGAAGCCCGGAGCGAGGTGGACGTCAGCGTGATCCCCGTCGACGACGACCTGATCCCTGCCTCCCGCGAGGTGGCCCGGCGGCTCAGGCAGGCCGGGATCCGCACCTCGACCACGCTGGAGCCGCGCAAGCTGGGCAAGGAACTCTCGCGCGCCGACCGCGGCGGCTCCCGCTTCGCGGTCATCGTCGGGCGCGACGAGTGGCAGCGCAAGGCCGTCGTCCTCAAGGACCTCAAGGGCAGCGCGCAGCACGAGATCGATCTGGCCGACGTGGTCGCCCACCTCACGGAGCGCCTGGCGGCTCCGGGGGCGTGAACCCCCGGGGAGCCGGGCTCCCCGCTCGCCGTGCCCACCGCACCGGCGGCCTCGGCGCGCAGCCGCCGAGGCGTCCGGTCACGCGGCGCCCCGCCGCTCCCCGGTCCACCGGTCCCGGTGCCGGTGCCGGCACCGGCGTGAAGACGTCCGTTCCCCCCGGAGGGCGCCGGATCTCCCCGAGACCCCCGGACTCCCCCTCCCCCACACCCTCCGGCGAGCGCCGCCACGGCGGACGGGGCTGCGCGCCTCGGGCTGCCGCAGGAACCCGGACGCGTCGACGCTCCCGCATCGGTCGCGCGGCCGGCGGGCGAGTGCCCGAGGTGACCCGGCGCGTGCCGGGGAAGGGCTGGACGCCGCGGTTCCCCGTGCCGCTCGTCCGACTCCGTACGGCATGGGCCGGCTCCCTGCTCCCGGCTGGGCGCCCGCCGGCCCCTTCCCCCTGAACTCCCGGAGACTGAACCCAGATGAACGACGAGAAACGCCCGACCGGCGAGGAGCTGGTGGAAGGGCTCTGCGAGGCGCTAGATGCCGACAGCGGCTGGATCCCCGCCCTCGCGGGCCCTGGCGGACCTGCCGGTGTGAGCACCGGTTCGGCGCTGGACGTGGTCGTGGCGCAGCTGTGGAAGTTCGTGCAGGCGCCGACCACCCCTGAGCACGTCGCCCGCCCACTCGCGCGCGCGGCCGAGGCGGCCGACACCGCCCTCGTCACGGAAGGCGCCGCGCGGTACGGAGCCCTGGACACGGCGTACGCGTGCGTGCTCCAGGCCTGGCAGGCGGCGGGCCGCTGAGCCAGCCCCGAACGGCAGACGCGACCACCGGCCCGTCGCACCGGCAGCCCCGACACGTCGAAGGGCACGACGGATCCACCCCGTCCATCCCACGCCAGGACACCAGCCTCGCCACAGCGCAGGCGGTTCAGCTCGGAGCCGTCGCCGACGCACCAGTGACCTGATCGAGGCGGTACCGGATCCCGGGCAACCGAATCCGCCGCATCTGTGGTCTGGAGGGCGAGGGAGGGTGCTTGATGCAGGCCAAACAAGAGGCCGAGTTCCAGGAATTTGTCAGAGCGCGGTGGTCCCATCTCGTGCGGACCGCGTATCTGCTCACGGGCGATGTGCACCACGCCGAAGACCTGACTCAGACGGCGCTGGCCAAGGCGTACCGGTCATGGCGGCGCGTCTCGCGCAGCGACAGTCCGGAGGCGTACGTCCGGCGGATAGTGGTCAACTGCAACAGCGACCGGTTCCGCAAGCGGCGGGTTACGGAGGCTCTGACCGCGGCGCCGCCGGAGGTGGCCGGGGCCGATGAGGCCGTCTCGTGGGCCGACGAGCGCAGCGCCCTGCTCGCGGCGCTAGCCGGACTGCCGCCGAAGCAGCGGGCAGTGATCGTCATGCGCTATTGGGAGGACCTGTCCGAGGCCGAGGTCGCCGAAATGCTCGGCTGCTCGCCCGGCACGGTCAAGAGCCAGGCGTCCAAGGCGCTGGCGAAGTTGCGTACGCATCCGGGGCTCGGGCAGATCGTGGACGAACCTGTCCGCAGCCGCGTGCCGTCAGGGCAGGAAGGCAGCAAGTGAACGAGGAGCAGAAGCAGCAGGGAACGGAAACCAGCGGGAACTTCGAGGAGCAGCTGCGCGAGCTGCTCGCCGAGGACGCGAACACCATCCGACCCGCGCCGGTGCCGTATCCGGCGATTCGCCGCCAGGGCACGATCGAGCGCCGACGCCGGGTGGCGGCGATCGGGGCAGCCCTGGTGACGCTGGGGGCGATGCCCGTGGGGGCGTACGCACTAGCCGACGGGGATACAGGCAAGGACACGACGGCGTCGGCACCGTCGGTCACCGCCACGCCGCGGACGTCGGCGACGCCGGCACGGACGCCCTCCCCGTCACCGCCGGGGCCCGCGCGGCCGGCCACGAAAGGCCAGCTCCTCGACGGGATCACCTTCGGGCAGGCCGTCGACGGGCTGAAGAAGTGCCTCGCATACGACCAGTCGCACACAGGCGGCCCGTCCGGCAAATTCCACACGGACCTGGGCACGGCAGAGAACTACCGGATCATCCTGGCGATGAACAGCATCGGCGACTCCAACGCGCCCGGCAACGGGATGTACGTCATCGCGGTGAAGGAGCAGCCGAAGCGGATCCGGCTGATCTGCAACATCAAGAACGGCGAGGCCGAGGGTCTCAACACCAGCGTAGGGTCCGACGATCCGCCGGGTGCCGGCCCCGTGACGGCCGACAGCAACGGCGGCAAGCTCTACCAGCAGTCGTTCCTCGACCGCGGCCACTGGAAGCTGCCTTTTCGATGGGGTGTCATCGGCACCGTCAAGCCGTCCGTGGCCCGAGTGACCGTCTCCTACGGCGGCGCCACCAGCGAGGGCGCCCTGGACCACGGCTGGTTCGTCGCCTCTGGCGTCCTGAACCAGCAGGTCACCGCGGCCCCGCACATCAAGGGTTACGACGCCGACAGCAAGCTGGTCTACGACTCCGACAAGGACAAGTACTACGAGAAGCAGCTGCCGTAGGCCACCCGGCCGGGGGCGCCAGACAGGGGATGGCGCCCCCGGACCTTGGTCAGCGGTGCAGCACGAGGGCCTTTCTCGCCGAGTCGCGCCTGCACGGTGGCCTCGTCAAAGGCGTCATCCCTGAACAACTCCAGCAGCGCGATCACGGCGCCCCGCCGCACCAGGAGAGCAGTCGCACATACGCTGTAGGCCTGTCGACGGGCTCGTTGTTCCTCCGTGTCAGCCTCCACCCGGCAGGTGATCCTTGCCGATCCCAGCATGCCTGCCACGCCGATGATCGTGCCGGGAAGTGTCCCGCCAAGGCCTGCAAGACCCGAGTAACGTCGTTGAGTCCACCCTGGCATTCTCAGGCCGAGCACCACCTTGTGGTTCGCGAGGCGGCTGGCCGGCCTCGCTTCCCCGGCGGGTGCATGCCTCGTGCTGGATGGCCGGGCAGAGATCGCGTCGAACGGGCTGTCTATGCCTCCTCGGCGAACATCCGGTCCAGGAAGCGCTCAGGGTGGTTGACGAACGCACGGGTCAAAGCCACGGGCTCGGCCTGCTCATATTCCACCTGCTCGATGGTCCCGTCGCTTTCGATCTGCAGAATTCGTGCCCCGGGCATGGCCAGCAGGATCGGCGAATGCGTGGCAACCACGAACTGGCACCCCTGGTGGAGGAGTTCCCGGATCCGAACCATCATCGCCAGGCATCCCTGCACCGACAGGGCTGCCTCTGGCTCGTCCAGTACGTAGAGACCGTTCGGGCCGAAGCGGTGGTGCACCAGATCGAGGAACGACTGGCCGTGGGAGCGTTCGTGCAGGGACCGGCCGCCGTAGGCGTGCAGCAGTTCCCCCGAGCCTTCGTCCAGCCGCTCGATCTCGGTGGCCACGTTGTAGAAACTCTCCGCGCGCAGGAAGAAGCCCGTGCGAGGTCTACGGTTCCAGCACACAGTCAGGTGATCGCCCAGATCGGACTCGGTGGCCCGGCTGGCGAACCGGAAGGACCGGGAACCGCCCTCGGGGTTGAACCCGGCGGCCAGGGCCAGCGCCTCGATCAAGGTGGACTTGCCCGAGCCGTTGTCGCCGACCAGGAACGTCACCGCCGGATCCAGATCGAGCCTGTCCATGCCGGCGAGGCGGGTGACGACCGGCAGGCTGAAGGGGTATCGGTCGGTGCCCACGCGCGAATCGAGCGCGACATAGCGGACAAAGCCCTGGCCGTGGCGAGTCATCGGCTCCCCGTTCTCATCCAGTCCGGCGCACCAGGGTCCATCGGAGTCATGCCCTGACCATAGATCCAGGCACTGACAGCCTGTGGACTGGGCGCTGTACGCGCCCAGCCACCGCGAGCGGTATCCGGTGTTGTCCTGCGGCGGTCCGGGCGACGGCGCCGCGCCGTCAGTGGTCGTCCGGGGCCCGCGCGCCACTGGCGGGGGAGCGCCACCGCGAAGACCCGCCCTGGTGGTGCGGTGGCGAGGGCCGGAGTTCCCCTGTGGTGAGGCGTCCACTGGCATGTCGATCGGAGCCGGAGCGCAGTAGCTGCTCTCGATGCCGAACAGATCGAACGACAGATAGCAGCCAGCGCTTGCGAGTCGACGCATGTCACGGATGTCGAACAGTGTGCGCTCTACGTGACTCATGAGTCAGCGTGACACGTCGCCCCCCGCTCTCGTGACGATGTCCACGCACTCGAACGGCGCCTTGGGGTCGCGGCCAGGGTGTATCACCAAGGCCAGCCCTGACGCGAGCTGGGTCCGTACCGCGGCGCGCAGCGCCATGACCTCGCTGTGCGACGGTGGCCACCCGAGACCGATCTCCCCAATGACGCCGGCCCGGACGCCCGTCGAAGCCACACCGTCGACGATGTCGGCGAGGATCAGGGCCGCCATGCGCTCCTCGCCCAGTTCGGCGAGACCGCCGGGATGGAACCGCTCGGCGTAGTAATCGCAGCCCATCACGATGTTCACGTCCGTCGCCGAGGAGACGGACTTCAGACCTAGGGGGTCACGACCGATCCCTGCTGGCGCATCGCGTTCGGGATCGGGAGACCCCTTCCGCGTCTTGGTCCGCAGGAAGGTGATGCCTCGGCGCACGAGCAGGAGCCGTAAGGCTTCACGGCCGATGTGGTATGCGGTGTGAGCCACCGGTTCGACGAGATCGGCCTGGCCTGCCTGGACCCTCGATGGTCGGGAGGCCGTCCCCGCCTGCCCACTCCTGACGACGAGGACTTCTTCATCCAGACGGCCACCACCTGCCCAGCAAACTCGGCCAGCCCTTCACCCGCTGGTCGCCTCCCGCACCGGGTCCTCGTCGGCCTGGACCAGCCGGGCGATCACCGGGACACGGTGCTGGCCGGCCGAGGCGAGCAGCATCATCGCCCGCCGGTAGCGCATCGAGCTGGTACTGCCGCGGCGCACGACCTGCTGCAGCTTCTGCTCTTCCTGATCGGTCAGTCTGCGTACCCGCAACAGACTCGGCCACCATCCCTCCAGCAGACTGAACGGACGTCAGCACACATCCCACCGAAGGAACCAGCGGCCCGGCGAACCTTCCCGGTCAGAGCACTAGCGGCGGCGCCTGGGCGGCTTGCCGATGGCCGGGAGCGGTCCAGCCATCTTGAGCGTGCGCAGCACGGGCGCGCTGTCCAGGGTGCGGATCGCCTTCAGGGCGCCCAGGCGTTCGATGAGGTAGCGGTGCAGTGCCGCCGGGTCGGGGCACAGGGCGTGGGCGGTGAGATTGTGGGGGCCGGTGACGGCGGCCACGTAGGCCAGCTCCGGGTGCCGGGCCAAGGTACGGGCGACCTGGTCGAGGTGGGCAGGGACGACGGCCATCCACAGGAGCGCCTGCGTGGTGACGCCCAGCAGGGCGGAGTCGAGTTCGACGTCGAAGAAGAGCCGGCCGTCGGCCCGCAGTTGCTCCAGCCGACGCGCGACGGTGGCGGGCGACCATCCGGTGGCTGCTGCAAGGCTGCTCAGACTCGCCCGACCGTCGCGCTGGAGGGCGGCGAGCAGGTCGGAATCGGCATCGGTGAGAGCCGCCTGCCCCCCAGAGACGGCGGTGACAGACGCCGCCTCAGCCACGGCGGTGCGCAGGCGGCGCTGCTGCGCGGCGTCGAGGGCTTGTTCATGGCCGGACCAGGCGGTGGGACCACCGAGGTAAGTGTGCAGCACGCAATGTGCGGAGACGGCGGTGATGCCGGCCGTGCGCGGGATGTCGTGCAACAGCAGCGCGTGTCCGGCGGGCCCGTCGGCGGTGGAGGTGTGCACGATCGCGACGATCTCGGTGCCGCCCGAGGCGAGCTTGACCCAGGAGGTGTCGGCGCGGTGGGCCAGCGCGTCGGCAAGGTCCTGGGCGGCGCGCGGGCCCGCGGTCAGCCGCAGCAGCCACTGGGTGCGGTCGCTGTGCTGCGGCTCGGCCAGGCCGACCACCCGCAGCGCAGCGTCTGCGCACAACCGCCGGTAGCGGCGGGAGACCGTCTGCGCCGAGACGCCGAGGACGTCGGCGATCGCACTGAAAGGCGCCCGCCCGTCGATGCGCAGGGCGTGGATGAGACCACGGTCGATATCGTCCAGCATGTGAGAATCATGCACGAAAGACCTTCCAATGGAATGATTCGACAATTCAGCCGCCCAAAGTGGAGGTGGCGCGGCGGCGGCGCGCACTCTCGGGCGCATGTCGTACTCCACCACCACTCCGCCTCCGCAGAGGCGCTGGGCGGGACTCGCCGTGCTGCTGGTCGCCGAGGCCATGAACCTTCTCGACGCCACCATCATGACCGTCGCCGCCCCTGTGATCCGCGCCGGTTTGGGCGGCCCTGCCTCCAGCATCCAGTGGTTCAGTGCCGCGTATACCTTGCCGTTCGCCGTCCTCCTGATCACCGGCGGGCGGCTGGGTGACATCGTCGGCCGGCGGCGGGTGTTCCGTCTCGGCATGGCCGGCTTCGTCCTGGCCTCGCTGGGATGCGCGCTCGCACCGTCCACGGCGGCGCTGATCGCCTTGCGGGCGGTGCAGGGCTCGGCGGCCGCACTGATCATCCCGCAGACCATCGGCATGATCCGTGCCATGTTCGCCGGCCCGGAACTGGCACGGGCCATGGGCACCATAGGCCCGGTCATGGGGCTCGCCGCGGTCACCGGCCCCGTGGTCGGTGGTGTGCTGACCCAAGCGGATGTGCTGGGTTCCTCCTGGCGCGCGGTCTTCCTCGTCAACGTTCCCCTGGGCGCCGCCGTGTTGGCGGCCAGGTCGTTGCTGCGCGAGGACCGTGCCGCGCTCCGGCCGCGGCTGGACCACGCCGGCACGGTGCTGGCGGTCCTGAGCAGCAGCCTGCTGGTCTATCCGCTCATCCAGGGCGGCGCACATGGCTGGCCGGGCTGGTGCTGGCTCATGCTCGCAGCTGGCGGCGCGGGGCTGGCGGGCTTCGCCGCACATCAACGGCAGCGGGCCCGCAGGGGACGCAGCCCGCTCATCGAACCGGGCCTGTTCGTCGACCGTGCCTTCACCGCCGCGCTGGTGTCCAGCGTGCTGTTCTTCTCTGTGGTGGGCGGTCTGATGCTGGTGACCGTGGTGCAGATGCAACTGGGCCTGCACCGCGACGTCCTCTCGGCCGGCTTCACGCTACTGCCCTGGTCCGCGGCGATGGCACTGTCTTCCTGGGCAGCCGGCGCCTGGCTCGTCCCCCGCTACGGGGCCCGGGTCATGAGCGCCGGCCTGCTGGCCCTGCTCGCCGGAGTCGTATCGGCCGCCGCCGTGTATGCCACCAGCCGGCCCGCCTCCTACCCCTGGCTGCTCCTACCCGCGCTGGCCGTGGCCGGGATCGGTCAGGGCCTGTACGCCGTGCCGTTCTTCACCACCGCCCTTCACCGAGTCCGCCCACACGAGACGGGCTCCGCCGCTGGCCTGCTCAATGCGGTGCAGCAACTCGGCGGCACTCTCGGCGTCGCCCTGCTCGGCAGCCTCTTCTTCCATGCCGCCGCGCCCGGCGCCCCCACCCCGGCTGCCGCCGCGCTCACCGGCGCCCGTAACGCCTTCTGCCTCGGCGCCGCGCTCATCCTCACCACCGCAGTGACCACGGCCATGATGCTCCGGCGGCGGCGCCCGTCGCGCACGAGGCCGGATCGACCCTTCGTGCCCGATGCCACGGCCAGGTGACAGCTTTGGAGCGGAGGGCCGTCAACCCATCAGTGCTTCGAGGTCAACTCATTGCCCCTTTGACGCAGTACAAGTTCCCGCCAGGTCCTCTCGAAGCCTGGCATGTCCTCGACCAAAGTCTCCCACGCGGTCTCGTCGAACCACTGCGCATCGGTCGGCCGATACCACTGCTCTGCCGCTGTTGACTGTGGTCACGGGTCCTCCCCTTCCGGACCTGCAGCCGGATGCGCTCCCGCCCAGCCCTCCCTGCGCCGGCAGCCCACCTCGTTGTACGTATCTCAGGCCCCCGGACCTACCGGAACCCACCGGTCACCACCAGGCGACCGGCCTGTGGTCTCACACTCTCGCGTTCAGCAGTTCCCACTGAGGGCGCTCGGGGTCGCGGTCGGCGACGCGAGGTCACCACAGGTCCCACCACCGGCTAGTCCTGCTCACCGAGCAGCCGTCACTGAGTAGCCACGCCGAACAGCCACAACCCGTAGGGCATGAGGATCAAGGGAGCCGAGATCAGCAAACCAATCCTCCAGGATGTCCTTGACCCGACGAAGAGGCCGAATGCCGCCATGAGGATTGGCCAGACGACCAAGACGGCGAAGACGATCACACTCGCACCTGAACCCATACCTGCCCCCTCTTGTCACCCGCCCGGCGTGCATCGGCAGCCTTCTCTCCGATCACGAAGGCACTATTTGAACACGTTCAAATCCCTTGTGACCAGTGCTCTGCCCCGCATCGTTCGCCGGGTTGGCAGGGAGTAGCACGGTGTGCGGTGCGATCGTCCGCGTCGGTCTGCCGAGGGACGCGTTGCAAGCCGCGCTGGGCCTCGACGACGAGATCACTGGAGCGGGCAGCAGCAGGGGACGCTGCCACCTCGACGTGGGAAATCGAGGCGACCCTGGATCCCGGCCTCGCAGTCGACCGGCTGCGTGCCGCGCTCGGCGGGCTCGGCGGGCTCGGTGTCGAGGCATGCGCAACGTTCGACGTCAGCGACTGATCAGGCTGCTGCTCGGCCTCCTCAGCCAATGCCCTTCTCGCTGCGGATGCGGGCGCGTTCGCGACACCGGGCGACGAGGACGTCGCGGTGGCGGGCGTTGGTGTTGCGCCATGGGAGGTAGGCGTGCAGGCGCGGGTCTGTGCCGGGGGGTTGGGTGCTTGGGGTTGGTGATCGCGAACTGCCGCAGCGGGCCGAACCGGGCCTCGATCGGGTTCGCCCACGAGGCGTAGGTGGGGGTGCATTACAACTCGACCCGGTGCTTCTTCGCCCAGCGCCGGATAGTGTCGCCTCTGTGAGCGGATGTGAGCGGACAGGTTGTCCAGGGTCACGTAGATCTGGGCGCCGTCCGGGCGGGAGGCCCGGATCGGCCTCGATGCGGCCAGAGTAGTCGCGGCGCCCTTGTGGTTGTGGTTGACGCCCCGGAGGTCGTCGTCGCCGACGGAGCAGTAGCCGTGGAAGTAACGCACCCCGTCCGTGCGGTGGAACGTGGCGGGATGCCGCTCGGGGCGGCTGTGCTCGGCCCAGCACGACCCGGCGATGGGGCGGATGCCGAGCGGCCCCGAAGTCGGCGAAGGCGAACAGGCGGTCGCGAAAGCTTTACAGGACGTGCTCGATGCGGTCGAACTTGGTGTCGCGATCGGGGTCGGGGGACGCCTTCCAGATTTTGGTGCGCTGGAAGGTGACGCGGCGGCGGGCGAGCAGGCAGCGCAACGCTTCCCGGCTGATCCGGCTGACTTCATCATCCGGGCGAAGTCGTGAGAGGCGTAGGCCACATCGCGTCGCGGTGGTGGCGCTCCTCTGCATACAACTGAGCGTAGGAGTCACGAAGTTGCTCGACCTTGCACTGCTCTTCGGCAGCCCGCTGCACACGGCACGAGCCCACTCTTCCTGCGCGGCTCTCGCAGTTCGGCGTGCTGGGCAAGGCTCGCCGGCGCCGAGCGCGAACGGCGCGTGGCCACCGGTCCGTCCCGTCCGGCCTCACTGAAGACCGCCACGTTGCGTGGCGTGCACGTCGAGCGAGTCCCACGCCACCGTCGCAGACGGTCGAGTCGACAGCCGATGGCGGCTCGTAGAAGGCGAGTGAGTGAACTCAGCCAGAATCCGGCAGCGCCGCCTCACCAAAATCGTCATCCGGCTCCGCACTCGCCTCGCCAGCCGGCTTCACCTCCCGCCGGGGCGGCTTGCGAACCACCCCAGCAGCCGCGCGAGCCAACTGCTCCTGCAACTGGCCGAACGCCATGGAGGCTGACCGCTTCCTCAGCCTGCGATTTCTGCTCATATGGGCATAACGCGCCACTGCACCACCCGTCACCCCAATACCGCCGAACGGAGCACCCGTGCATGTCAGCGGGCGGCTTGGGCCGATCTGTCCCGCGCGTCGCAGGCACCTTCGTCCACGACGTCGCCCTCTGCACCGGCCTGCGCGGACGACCACCCAGCGGACCGCGGCGTGCCCGCACCGCGGCCGTCGCCTCGGAATGACGTCGTACGGTGGTGAACCGCCAGGCCGCCCAGCCTAGTCGGTCTCTGGGCTACGTCGCCCGGGAAACGGTAAGCGGTTGCCGGCGCCCGCTGCTGTAAATCCCTGCCCGGGTCGTCCGCATGGCGTACGCTGGGTACACCGACGCGGGGTGGAGCAGCTCGGTAGCTCGCTGGGCTCATAACCCAGAGGTCGCAGGTTCAAATCCCGCCCCCGCTACCAACATCTGGCCCCCTTTCCGACACCGCGTCAGAAAGGGGGCCAGAGCCGTCTGTGCCGTCCAGTCCTCCCGGGGCGTGGCCATGTCCGCGGTCACCCGTCGAAGTTGGACCAGAAGATCCCGACGCCCATGCCGTTCTCGTCACGGCCGACCAGGATGCTGTTCGACGTGAAGTCACAGGTGGGGAAGACCAAAGCATTCGCGCCGCTCGTCGGGTCGACGACGACATCGAGCATCGGGGTCCGGGAGCCGGCCTCCTGCTGCGCCTCGAACTCGGCCATGGCCCGGGCCACGGGGTCCTCGGCCCCGGCGAACCCAGCGGTCCGGTGGAGGGCCCTGCCGATGACCAGGTTGTCCGGGGTGCTGGAGTAGATCGCGGACGCATCCTCACTCAGCTGGTTGACGTCATCCGACGCCTCCTCCCAGCTCGCACCTATCAATGCCTCCGAGGTGGCACCGCTCGCGACCAGCGCGACCGCCGAGACGGCGGCGCCTCGCTCGTCGTCCCAGTCGAACGCCAGATACACCTCGTGCAGCCCGTCGGCGACGTCGTCGAATGTGAAGAATTCCCCGCCGTCGAGGCCGCACACCGCAATCTCGCCGCGGCTCAACAGCTGCCCGGCCAGCGTGAACTCGCCCAGGTACCCGGGCTCCCCCTCCGGATCGTTCGCTTTCAGAACCGCTTCGATCGCTTCAATCATCTTCATGCCGGTGAGTGTGCCATCCCCCACTGACAGGCCCGGACCAAGCGGCCCGGGGCCTCTGACATGCGGTGTCAGGCGCGATGGCGAGGACGCATGCACGAGCGTCTCGGTCCCACTCCTGGTATGCCCGAGTGGGCACAACAGCTCTCCAACATCGCCATGCACCGGACATGACGCCGAAGCGGAGCCGTCTCCTGAGCGGCCTCACGGGCACCGGGACGTGCGAGGTCCGCAGAGGGCGCTTGTAGGCGAGTTCTTCCTTGCCGGAGACGATGAGTCCGCGGTGCGGGTGGGCCCGCGCGAGAGTCAGTGCTGTAAAGGGTCCGGGCATGAGTAGCTGGTGAGGCCCCGATGAGTAGGTGGGCTCATGTCGCTGTCGGGTCGCCGAGTGCAGCCTGGATCCGTGAACGTGCTCCGGAACGTCAAGCCCCGCGACCTGGCCGACTGGCCCGCGTGTCGCTTCCTTGCCCTGTTTTTCTGGAGCTGGGTGGCGGTGTTCACCTTCGGTCCCGTCCTTCTCCTGGCTGTTCTCTCCGTCGCCTGGATGCAGCCATTGACGTCGGTGATCGCGTTGACAAAAGTGACCGCGCTCCAAGTCGGCTTCATCGCAGTCACCGTGACACCCCCTTTACTTCGCCTCTGGCATCCGTCGTCTCGCCCGCTCCGCCCGGTTCGCGCTGCTGGGTCCCCTGGCCAGTGCCATCGCTCTGGCCGTGTTCCTGTGCCACGGCCCTCACAATTGACCTGTGTCATCGCGGCGTGTCCTCCGATGGTCCGGTCAACAGCTCGATGCCGCCCTGCGCAGCAAGCGTCGATGCAGTGCCTGAACTTCGTGCGCTCATGGCCAGCGCGTTTCTCGGCGCGAGTCGGGAGCCGGGCCAGAAGGTCACGTACGCGGTGGTGACGGTGCCACTGGGTGCGCCGGCAGTCGGGGCGGGCGTGTGCCGGCCGTCGGGATACCTCGTCGACGACGTCTCGCCGCTCGTACACCTTCGGGTACCGCTGCCCGGAAGGCTGACGGAGATTCAAGAGCTCCGCGACTTGGTCACTCGCGTGACCCTCGCCAGGCCGTTCTCACGCAGGGGAGGGCAGCATCAGCAAACCGGCCTCCGACGACGTCATCCCGTTCCCTCGATCGACAGCATGACGGGGCTGCTCTGATCGGTAAGGCTCGCAGCGTGCGTGCACAGCATTGGCACCTCCTGGACGGTCGAGCAGTCCAGGATTCGGCCGTCGGCGGTGCCGATGAGCAGTCGGCCAGGTTCGGCAACGGTCAGCGCGGTCGCCACGACGGGCACTCCGGCAACAGCCAGGTGCCGACGCCAGCGGACGCTGCCGTCACGGAGATCGAGTCCGACGATCTCGCCATCGTCGTACGTGACATAGACGGTCTCCGTGTCGTGGTCGAGGTCCGTGGCTTTCCGGTCCGTCCGAAAGACCCAAGTCGGCTCGCCACTGGCCACCGCGCGCCGTACGACGAACGAGCCGCCGGGTTGCAACCCGTGGCCGTGGTAGACAGTGCCGGCATGAATCAGGTCACCGTCGGCGGTCTCCACGCCGGGGCCGGCGAAGTGTGTCTCACCTGGTTTCCAGGAGTAGGGAAACAACTGATTGCCCCCCGCTCCCCCAGGCTCACGTGGACGTCCGGCAACCGGTATGAATCCCAGGTCCGCTGCCGCCACCCAGACTTCACCTCGTTCAGGCTGCTGCCCGCCCTTCATGGAAGCGGTTCCCAGGAAGTAGATCCGGCTGCCACGCCGGATACGCAACCTGCTGCGCTCCCCGTTCCGCCCAGCTGGGGCGAGGGCGGGCAGGCCGTCAGCACATCGCACCAGGGACACCGAGCTGCAGGGAGTGAGGTGGTCGAGCTGCGCCCCGTCCTGGAGCGCGAGTCGGACCACGGCCTGAGCACGCTCCTCCCACGGAGGCCGCACCAGACCGACCCAGGCCGATCGCTCATCTGCAGCGATGACAATGTCACGGCCGCCACCATCGTCGTCACGGACAGCCCACTGCCGTCGCCCCGAGGGCAGCCAGCATTCCAACCGGACCCTGTCGAGCGTCGCCACGATCCTGCCGTCGCACAATTCCTCAACCGCCCGGATGTTGCGTCGGGGGTCCCAGTTCGTACTCAGACCGGAGACCGTCTGGCGGGCATGCTCTCGACGGTCGGTTCGCGGGGCCGCTACCCGCGGTCCGGCCAGGTCATATCCGGTGATCGACCGGGGTGGTACGACCCTCCAGTCGGGCCGATGCACCACGGCGACGTGCCCTTCGCTCCACGCGTCTTTGTCCTGCCAGTCGTCAGGCGGTGCCATCAGCACACGCAGTTCCTGTTCGCTGAGCCATTCCAAGCCCAGGACCTGGCGGCCGAGCTCGTGTTCGATGAGCGACGTGGCGCTGCCCGTCTCCAAGTCCAGAAGGAGCAGTTCCCCTTCGAAGAAGTAGCCGCCGTCGTAGTGGCCCGTCCCGACCGCAAGGAGGGGGAGCCTGGGGTGGAAAGCCATCGCGTGTACGGGATAGCGGGCATGGACAAGGGCTCGGCAGGCCAGATCATCAGTGCCGTAGACGCCAACAGGCGCAGTGCTGCCGAACTCGTGCACGCCCGCCACGGCCAGCAGCCCGCGGCCCTCGTCATCGACGGCGAGGACGGGATCACTGACCTCGGCGAAGGGACGGTCACCGAGGATTCGATCGATGCGGAACGAGAAGGTCACGGTGGTGATCTTCTCAGCGGTCAGAAGCGCCGTGAAGACGCGGACTTCGAGAAGCCGAACGGAAGAACGTGACGGGGAAGCGCGGCGAGGACTGGATCGCCGCACGTACGGCGCGCTCAGGGGGTCGGGGCTTCGCTGCCGAGGCCGGCCGCGATGGACGCCGAGACCGGCGAGCAGGAGGTCTTCGACCGCGCGAGTGGCGCACCGCCGGCCTGCGCCGTGGCGGCAAGCACGGCCTTCGCGGGCACCTACCCACCGATCACCATCGACGGCCGCCGTTGCATGAACGGCACCCTGCGGTCGGCGACCAACGCCGGACTCGCCGCCGGAGCCCGCACGCTCGTCGTGACCGACCCGCGGGCGGACCTGTTGCCCGGCGAGTTGCTCCCCCAGGAGCTTGCGCGGTCGCCGCGGCGCACACGATCAGCAGCTGCCAAAGCAAGTCGTCCGGTCGCCGTGATCACGATCTACCGCTTGAGTACTGCTCCCTGGTCCCTCGTCCCTGGCCGTGGGGCAGGGTTTGGCGTCGACTACCGGTCAGGATTTGAATCTTAACGACGGGGCACGATGTGGGACCGTCAAGGTCCCGGACGTCAGTCCACCTCATCGCCGTAGGTGTAGGGGTACGTGGCGAAGTAGTGCTCCCCGCGCTTGGCCATGTCCGCGGCATATTCGACTCGTGCCCACCGGTCCGCTGCACTGATGTCGGGGTGTACGGGAAGCGTTTGGGGAGCCGACCAGAGCTGGATCAGGTGCCTCTCCCCGTGGTCGCCGATGCCGGGCTGGGGGTTGTCGACGTGGCAGTACAGGCGCATGCGGACCCAGCCACCGCTGTCGGCAGCCGGTGGCGGCGCCTGAAAGGGCGGTTGCTCTTCGGGCCATGCATCCCAGAAGTCGCCTTGCCCAATGGTGGCGAGGTAGAAAGTGGAAGTTTCGGTAAGCAGGCTCAGCTCCTCCGGCAGCTCCCGTCCGTCACCGGACTCGGGGCGGGGCGGGCTGTCGTGTATCTGAACGGTCATCTGCAAGGGGCCGGTGTCGGTGGTGGGCAGGACGACAGCGGTGGCCTGCGTGGCCGGGCCGCAGCGCCACCCGAACGGCATCTCGGGCGGGAAGTCGTAGTCGTCGAAGCCGATGAAGTAGCCGTGTTCGCCGAGGTCAACGGTGAACGAAGCTTCACAGACCAGCATGGGGACCCTCCTTCAACGGAGCGAGAGTGCCCTGCTCCCGAACACGCCGGGATGCGGGGCACCTGTCCGGCGGCGAGTCTAGCCGCGCTTGCGCGATCAGGTAGCAGGGATCTTGGTCTATGACGTGCATCTGGCATTGCCACGCTGGGTTGCGGCCGCCCTGGGACTGTTCTCGTTGACCTTCATCCAGGTGATTTCCCGCTTGCTGGCGGGGAGGTGGGTGCCGCCCTCGCCATGCGCTGGACCTAGCAAACTCGTGGCCGGCTACCTCCTCGGCGAAACTGCGCCAAGTGCCGAAGCACCGGGCCTGATCGGGTCAGCCACCGCGCGGACCTTTCCGGCCCTGGGGACGAGCAGGCCGATGTCTTCGCAGCGGTAGCCACATTCGCTCGCGCGCATAGCCGTGACATCCGCGATGGCCGCTGAGCGACCACGCAGCGCGCAGACATGATCGGGCATCAGATGGCCCCTGTCAGCTTCTGAACGGCTTCGATCACGCTGTCCACCACCTCGGTCACCGGCTGGGAGGCATCGATGATCGTCGCGCCACGGTTCCCGTAGATCGCTCGCATCCGAGGATTCCACTTGAGAGCCGCCGCGAGTTCTTCGGGATGCTGACCGAATGCATTCGTCGTGCGGGTCGCGAGCCGGTGGCGGAGAGTCTCCTCGTCGATCACCAGGCATACGACGAGGTCAAAAAGTTCGCGGACCTCTGCCTCGTTCTCCGCCGACCCGCACAAGAACGCGATTCGGAAACGAGACTCCTCGACGAGGGTCTCAACGCGCTCCCGGACGATTGCCCACCCGTATCGATCGAGCCAGCCCTCGGGAACCGGATACGGAGGATCCATCACGACCTCGCCCGTAACCCGCTCGATCCAGCGACTGAAGCCGTCCTCGTCGGCGTCGAGCGCGACATAGCCACGCGCTCGCAACATCCCGCAGACCGTGGACTTACCAGCCCCTGAATTGCCCGTCACCCACACCAATGTCACGACGCCAGAGTAGACACGGCCACCTCGGGCTGGCGGCACACCGGCGACCCCGACGGGAGAAGTCGTACACCAAGGCGAAGACCTCGGACGCTGGGTGTGATCCGTCCGGCTCGCCCGGGAGAGGCTGACCGCCGTGCAGCAACGGATTCCATCGGTCCGAGGCGAGGGCTCCGCCGCAGCCGACGACGGATTCCGTCCGCGCCACGCTCCAGGCTCGCCCGGCGGCACAGTCCTTCTCAGGCGATGGGCAGTTCGGTGTTTTCCCGCCTGAAAGGTCCCGGCCAGGCCATGGACGTTCAGGGCGGCCACCGTAACCGTTCCGGTGCGGTTTCCGGGCATCCCCTGGCAGGTAGACGCGATGTTCGCGGTCATTCTCACGCCAACGACGACTGTTTGACGGACCTTCACTTCAGCAACCTGAAGACCTCGGGAGCACCCCCTACTCTCCTACTGCCCGAAGCAAAGACGACCGCCTGAGCAGTAGACAACCCCCCGCGCTGTCCCAACCGCTCCCACAGGAGGTCCACCGTGTCCTTGCTCTCCCGCATCAAGCGCTCGCGCCGGGCGCTCTCCCTCGCCGCACTCCCCGCCGCCCTGGTCGGGGTGTGGGCCGCCGCCCCGGCTGCGCAGGCCGCCGCTCTCCCCGCCCCCGACCACGTGATCGTGGTGGTGCTCGAGAACCACTCCTACGAGCAGGTCATCGGCAGCACGAGCGCCCCCTACCTCAACAACACCCTGGTGGCCGGCGGCGGCAACCTCAGCCAGTCGTACGCCATCACCCACCCCAGCCAGCCGAACTACCTGGACCTGTTCTCGGGTAACAACCAGGGCATCACCACCGACAACTGCTACACGCCGCAGTTCAGCAGCGCCGCGAACCTCGGCTCCGAGCTCGTCTCCGCCGGCAAGACGTGGGGCAGCTACAACGAGGGCCTGCCCTCCCAGGGCTCCACGGTGTGCACCAACTCCGCCACCAAATACGCCCGGAAGCACAACCCGTGGTTCGCCTTCAGCAACGTACCGCTGAACACGGCGCACACCTTCACGCAGTTCCCGACGGACTACACGACCCTGCCCAAGGTCTCGTTCGTCATCCCGAACCTGTGCAACGACATGCACGACTGCTCCATCAGCACAGGTGACACCTGGCTGGAGAACAACCTCGGCGCCTACGCGACCTGGGCCAAGGCGCACAACAGCATCCTGGCCGTCACCTTCGACGAGGACGACAGCTCGCACAGCAACCACATCGCCACCGTGTTCTACGGTGCGCACGTCGCTCCGGGCAGCACCACCTCGACCCACTACAACCACTACAACACCCTGCGCACCCTCGAGGACCTGGCCGGGCTGACCACCCATGCCGGAGCCGCGGCCAACGCGTCCGACATCACCGGCATCTGGAACTGATCCCCGGGTCCGGCTTCAACGCCGTAGCACGAAGATGGCCCAGGCCCACAGCAGTGAGCCCGCGTCAGAACCGCTGCCTCGCAGGAGTCGGCGGTTCTGATGTACCGGGTGGTGGCGCTTGTACGGCGTCCGCTCGTCGGCGTCGTCAGCCTTGAACGCCGAGGTCCTGGCGACGCCAGCAGATCAGCCGTCAGATGGGGCCACCCCATCGGTTCCATGCACCTCTGCCCAGCCGGGAGGCGGGATGGCAGAGCTGGTCAGGGTCCGGCGGTGGTCGGACGCGGAAGGGCAGAGGCTGCAGCGGATCGTGCGCCGTGGCAGCATGAACACGGTTCGCTGTCGGCGGGCGATGATCGTGCTGGCTTCGCCCGGCGGAAACAGCGTCCCGGTCATCGCCCGGCTCGTGCAGACCGACGAGGACGCCGTCCGCGATGTGATCCACCAGTTCAACGAGACGGGGCTGGCTTGTCTGCACCGTCGGTGGGCGGGAGGCCGTCCCCGCCTGCTCAGCGATGACGACGAGGACTTCGTCATCCAACGAGCGCCCGGACCGCACCTTCGCCTTCCACGAGTTCGGCCCGCTCGGCATCCGCCCCCACCGCCGGCCTGTGTTGGGCGAAGCAGGGCAGACCTGACCGGCTTCCGGCCACCTTCCACCGCACCCACGGAGTGCGCTGCTTCCACGGCTGTCACTCGGTTGGCGACGACACGCGTCTGCACGAGCGGCCTCACCCTGGGAACGAGCCCCGTCAGGGCCTTTCGGGCTTTCGGGCCAGGAGGCAGGCGCGTGGTCGGTTCACCCGTCCGCCGGGCTCCTGCTCCAATCTCGCGGTGAGGACGAGACCGGCCTGGTCCAGCAGCTCGACCATGCGGTCCAGGGGCAGAAGGTACGACTCGTAGGACACCGGACGGCCATAGCCGTGGGTCGGCTGGAGTCGCTCATTGCCGACATAGTCTCCCCAGAGCAGGTAGCCGCCGGGCGCGAGGGTGCGGTGGAACTCGGCGAACACCGCCGGCAGCCACTGCGGGGGCGTGTGGTGGGTGGAGTACCACGCCAGAATGCCGCCGAGGTCGTCGTCCCTCATCTCCAGCGCGGTCATCGAGCCCTCGGTGAACCGCAGGTTCGGATACGCGTGCCGGGCCAGCCCGATCATCTTCGGCGACAGATCGACGCCGAAGGCGGACACTCCCAGCCCGGCCAGGTGCGCCGTCACGCGGCCGGGGCCGCACCCCAGGTCGGCGACCGGCCCCAGAGCGGGGGTCCGCACGAGTTCAGCAAACCCCGCCAGCATGGCGCGTGACAGCGGGTCCATCTCGGATGGAGGCGGGACGCGTTCGAGGTAATCGGCGGCGACCGTGTCGTACGACTCGCGGACGGCGGTCAAGAAGGAAAGCTCAGCCATGCCGGCGACCCTAGAGCAGGGAACTGACAGGCCGTGGGCCCGCCTTGAGTTGACCTGCGCGGCGTCCACCGCTGTAGCCCCCCTGCCCACACCCCGTTGGTCGTTTTCGGTCATGGCAGTAGGTGGAAAAGGTCCTTCCCCACGGAGACGGGTGCCGCACATGCGCAAACACCGTCACCGCCCCGTGCGACGAACCTTGCCCTTCGCCGTCATACAGTCCGCCGGCGCCATGACGAACGTTCGTTGTCGGTGGCATCGGCTAACGGGCTGCCCCATGACTGATCTTAGGGCGTTCCGGCCCGCCGGCGTGGGGGTCGGCGGCCTGGTGGTTCCGCAATCGCAGGTCGGCCCGTTACTCGTACCGGTACTTCAGCGAATCAGCCTCCGCCTGCTCGATGTCGGCGATCGTCAGCTCGGGCATTCGCAGCTGGGCCAGCGTCACCTCGGCCGAGGTCGGCTGGGCGTCGGCCGACAGCCACTGCTCCGGCTTCCAGGCCCCGCTGCGCAGCAACGACTTGGGGCAGTGCGGGTAGACCTCCTCGATCCCCAGCACCAGCGCACTGGCCGGCGGCTTGCCCACGGCGGTCAGCTGCGACAGCAGCTCCGGGCGGGTGGAGACGCAAGCCCGGCCGTTCACCCTGAGCGTCGTGGTGCGCCCCGGAACGACGAACAGCAGGCCGGCCCGTCCGGTG
Organism: Streptomyces sp. NPDC046759; assembly: GCF_040645475.1. Classification (NCBI taxonomy): domain Bacteria; kingdom Bacillati; phylum Actinomycetota; class Actinomycetes; order Kitasatosporales; family Streptomycetaceae; genus Streptomyces; species Streptomyces sp. NPDC046759. The sequence goes on from NZ_JBEYYJ010000024.1 coordinate 68,075, forward strand.
GCCACGACGTTCTGCAGGGTGTCCAGACGCTTGTTGCCGGTCGCGTCCGGTATCGCCACCGTCCGTGCGTCCAGGACGGCGACGAACCCGGCGGGGCCGCCGCGCGGGGAGACGTCACAGTTGCCCTCGGCATCCGCGCTGGCGACCAGGACCAGCGATGAGCAGCCGATCAACCGCCGGGTTTGCTCGGTGAGTTCGGTCATTTGCTTGCGCACGGCCGCGTCGCCGGGGAGTTCGTAGACTCGGCGCAACGCCTGTTGGTCGGGCACGGCGTCGAGGCGGAGCGAGTCGAAGGCGCTGCCGGCAAGGGGTGTCGTCATGCCTCCGACCCTAATGGGCCGACCTGCGATTGATCTTGGTCGGTTTCCGTACGGACAGGTCCTCGACCCGCCCACCACCGCTGACCTTGCTCTCCCGGTGTGGCCCTTCCGGGGCGCGCGACGGCAGGCCCCCCGGCTGCGCGAGGCCCACATACAACCCACGCGGGGACCCTCACCCGCCGGGTCTCGAGGGCCACCATCACCCAGCCCTCCGTACTCACCGGCCCCATCTCAGGACGTCGGCTGACCAACGCCGGGCAGAGCCTCTTCTACCGCGAGCCGGAGGGACTGGCCATCAGCATGCCCACGGCGCACACCGGCTCCCCGAAGACCGCCGGACGCACCGGAGCGCCGGACGGACATCCACACAAACCGGCTGCGCAGCTCAAAGAACGCCCAGTCACCGGCCGCCGCCGGTACCGTGCGCACCCTCCGCGCCACGAATACCGCCCGGCACGGGCCCCCACGACTCGTTCCCCGTGATGCCCGCACCGCGTGAGCGGGGCGACAAGCGGGCCGCCCCCACTGCTCCACTGGACCTCCAGCACACCCTGCAGCCACTCGCGGCGACAAACCGGCACTGCCGCCCCCGCGACGAGCCGGGTCAACCGGCAGAACCTGATCGCACTCCACCCCGGCCGAGCGGGACGCTCCGCCAGAGCCGCGGACCGATGACCCCTGGACCCGTCCCAGGCAAAGACAGACCCGCGACGCCGGAGATTCCCCGGCAGCCGCAGGCCGTCCTGCCGGATCCCGTGGCCGGACCTGACCCGGCCGCCCCACGCGCATCCCCGCCTTTCCAGGGCCCGGGTGAAGCGGTGATGCCACAGCGGGGCCCCTCGGCGGCGAGTTCCGCCGCCAGCCACCACTGAACGCCGAACGCCGCAACGCCAGACCCTGCGCGCGCTGCCGAAGGCCGACGGCACAGACGCGGCACGTGCCCGCGGTCCCGTCTGCGCGTAGTGGCGGGCCGGGCCGTGCGTACCTGCGTTCACGCGCCCGGGAACTCGCGGGGAGCCCCGAGGGGGCCCCAGGAGGACGCCGGGACGGCGTCGCGGTCAGTGCGGGTGGCCGGGGTGGTCACGGTGGTCGTGCCCCGTGGGGCGCTGTGCCAGTGCCTGGGCGCGTGTGCTGACCTCGTCCGTGGACACGGCACACAGGCCGGTAAGCACGTCCTCCAGCGCGGCCAGCCAGAGCCGGTAGTAGTCGTACGGCTCGTCCACGGCTGAGGAGGTCTCCCAGGTTCTGATCCGGGCGATCAGTGCGGCCTGGAACTGCGGCCAGGTGAACGTGCCGGCCTCGTAGAGGCTGACGGCCATGCCGAAGGCGCGGCTCTCCCAGGGCTCGGTGAACACCAACTCCCCGTTGGAGCGGGGCGGTGCGGCCGGGCCCTCGATGTCCAGCGGCGCGCTCATGGCGCTTCGACCTTCGCCACGCCGACCATCGCATCCCTCGTCACCAGCGGCACGAGTTCCTCCTCGGTCAGGTGCTCGGTGCCGGCCGGGCGTTCCGGCAGGACCAGCCAGCGGACCTCGCTGGTGGAGTCGTGGACGGTGATCTGCACGTCGTCATCGAGGTCGAGGCCCATCTCGGACAGCACCGTGCGCGGCTCCTTCACCACGCGCGAGCGGTAGGCGGGGTCCTTGTACCAGCTCGGCGGCAGGCCCAGCACCGGCCACGGGTAGCACGAACACAGCGTGCACACCACCACGTTGTGGGTCGTGGCGGTGTTCTCCACCACCACGATGTGCTCCCCTTGAAAGCCTCCGAAGCCCACTTCCCTGATGGCGGCCGTGCCGTCCTCGAGCAGCCGCCGACGGTAGTCCGGGTCCGTCCAGGCCCTGGCGACGACCTTGGCGCCGTTGAGCGGGCCCACGTGGGCCTCATAGGTGGTGATGAACCCGTCGATCGTCTTCGGATCGATCAGGCCCCGCTCGGTGAGCAACTGCTCGAGCGCCTCGGTACGCAGTGCTACGGGAATGGTCTCGTCCGGGTCGTTATGGGCAGCGGTCATCAGGGGGTCTCCAGGTAGCACTCGAACATTTCCACGGTGACGGCGAAAGGTTCGGCGTCGGTGCCCCACAATTCACGTGAGTCGAATCGCACCGAGTAGACATGCTGCGGGTTCTCGCCCAGGAAATGGGCGTTGGTGTCCGGCAGCACGTGGGCCGGCTGGACGATCTCGACGACGCCGGTATGGCCCCGCACATAGCCTGGTAGCCGGGTGTGCCCGGGTACGGACATGTTCTTCGCCTGTACACGCTCACCGACGGTGAAGGCCGGCGCGGTGCCGACGGTGCGCAGCGAGCCCTCGGCGGTCGGCGAGTAGTTCGGCTTGGCGGGCTTGGGGACCGGCGGTTCCTTCACGTGTTCACCGCGCAGGTTTCGGGCGCGGGCGTCGATCGCGCCCGGCGCCAGGATGGCGCTGTCCAAGAGCCTCAGCTCCCCGGCGTTGAGCCAGCGACCGTAGTAGCCGTCTTCCAGGTAGGCGGCTCGGTCCAGGCGTTCCAGCGCGTGCCGGAAGGAGTCCAGGTTCCCCCCGGACACCCGGTTGGCAAAGATAGCCAGCGCGAATGCCCGGCCCTCCCAGGACTCCTCGAAAACAGGTTCATCGCGCCTCGGCGGATGCATGGGTCCCCATCCTGGGGTTCCTCCCATGTCAGCGAGTCCATCCATCACATACCTCGCATATTGCGCATTAGCCAACATTCTTTCTCGGATCGGAGGAATCAGATACCTCTCTCGCATTGCGCTGACCTGCACTCGTCTGTCGCTCCTCGCGACTTGCGCGGAACCACATGCGACGGAGGGCACCGACCGGTCGTCCCGAGTCCGCCCCGCGGCCGATGCGTGGTCACTGTCCTCTCCTCGTTCCCCGGGACAATTGCGGATGCCGTCGCCTGTCGGACCCCCCGAGCAGCACTGACCCGCCGCAGGTCGTCGAGTCGACGGGCTCCCGAAGAGAGCGACCGCCTCCACGCCGCCCGGCCGCAGCCGAGCAGGAACGGTCTCAGCGGGCGACCCCGCAGGTGGGTCGATACGGTGCCGGCTCCGGACAGCGGCACGGCTCCGACACAACAGTCACCGAGGAGCCGCGGAACACGGACGGCAGTCGGCAGTCGGCAGTCGGCAGTCGGCAGTCGGCACCCAATGATGCGGCGAAGCCGGAGTCGCAGGTGCCCGTGGGATATGAAGAGCCGGCCCTGCCAGTGCTGCCGGGTGACTACCAGCGCATCCGTGAGGCAGGACTCGCACCGAAAGCGGACAGTTCGCCGCCCGGGCTTCCCCGCTCGGTGGTTGTTCGCCGCCCGGCTGTGGTTGACGGGGCGATCTTTCCAGCGTTCGTATCCGCGGTAGTCCGAGCTCGAGAAATGTTCCTCGTTCCGGTGCTTCCGGAGCGATGGCCGTGGGTGCGGCACTGGACCGTGTGAGGGCAGGTACAGGGGCCGAGTTCGGTGGGCACCGTAAGTGTCAAGCGCACCGGACGCAAGGTCCGTCAGACCACTGACCGCTCCGGAGCTGCCTGAGCGGTGACTGCGTGCCGAGTGGCCTGTCACCGAGCCGCAGCCGGTGCGGTTCCCCGGGCGTCCCACTAGTTTCGGGCCTTCGGCGGCCGCGGCTTTACTCGGCCCAGGGCGTGAAGCCGGTGTCGAGGACGGCTTCGAGGAGCGCACGCATCTGGGCTGCCTCTTCAGCTCCGAAACACTCCTCGAACCGAGCCGGCATTTCCCGCCACAGCGGCAGCGCCGCCTTCATCCGGGCCCCGGCGTGATCGCAACGATCCGTGCCCGGTGGTCGGCCGCGGACGGCTCGACGGTCACCAGGCCCTCCCGCGCCAACGGCTCGAGGTGCGAAGCCATCGTCGTACGATCCATCGGATCATGCCGTCGAGACTGGTGATCCTCATCTCCCCGTGCGCAGTGAGCTTCTGCAGGATGCTCGACTGCGTCGCACGAAGACCGACCGAGATCAGAGCCGTGTCACAGGTCGCGCTCAGATACCGGGCCGCCTTACGCAGAGCCAGGTGTGACCCAAGAACCGGCGCCTGAGGAAACCACTCTTGCTACCCGGACAAAAACGAGCATGAGCTCCTGGAGTCTCGGTCTTCACCAGCCTGGCCAGGCGCCACACCGACCGCGTCCTGGGGACAGCCCGAGTCGGTGACCGCGATGGGCCGAGCATTCAGGCAGAGGCGGGGGAAGCCCACAGGTGTCCTCGGTGTCCACCGCTGCGGGGCGGGTCACGTCGTGCATGCTGTGGTGCATGGCCACGATCCACCGCCGTCCCGACACGCTGACCGTCGGGGTGCTTCTCGCAGCAGTCGGCGGTTTTCTGGACGCATACACGTTCATCCGGCATCAGGTGTTCGCCAACCTGCAATCGGGCAACGTCCTGCTGTTCTGCGTGGAAGCCACGGCCCGGCACTGGCACAGAGCCTTCCTGCTGCTGGTCCCGATCGCGGCCTTCAGCGTCGGCGTTCTCCTGGTGGAAGTACTCGGCCTGCCTCGTGTCAACCGGCTCGTGCGCCGACCGCTGCGGCTGGTGCTGACGCTTCAGATCGCCTTGCTCGCAGCGATCGCAGCACTGCCTGCCGGCATGCCTGAACAGGTGACGACGGTGACGGTGTCCTTCGTCGCCGCGCTGCAGTTCTCGACGTTCACCACTCTGCGCGACAGCCCTTACACCACGCTGGCGGGGAGCGGGAACCTACAGAAAAGCCTCGTCGCCGCGCACCAATGGTGGGCGACCAGAGAACAGGCGGCCGCACGGCGGGCGGGACGGTACGCCTCGGTCGTCGCTGCCTTCGCGGCTGGCGCGGCCACCGGCGCGCTCCTTACCCGCGCGGCCGGGACCTGCGCCGTCGGCGCGGCCGCCGGCCTGCTCGCCGCCGTCCTCACGGCGCTGATCCGGCAGACACGGCAGATGGAGCGCGGCACGACGGACCGAAACCCGCCGGCGCCCCCGCCTGCGGCCACCCGCTGATCTTCGAACGTCACCGCCCGACGCCTGCCGTCGGGCGGCCCGGGTCGGGCCCGGAAGCGGGGCCGGGCGCTCGCCTCGACCGATGCTGATGACCGGTGCTGATGACCGATGCCGATGACCGACGTGCGGTGACTGGCCAGCTACCACCACCCCCGGCGTCAGGACCGTTGACGAAAATGCGACGTGACGTGTTTCGGCCAGCGTCAGACAGTGGCAGCCGGCAAAGCACTGGTCAACGCTGCTCTCATGAAATCGAAACCCCTCGTACGAGCATTGCTCGCCGCGAGTTTCAGTACGACCCTTGCGGCCACCGCGGTGTCCACCGGCGCGACTCCGAGCGTGGCGGACACCGCGGAATCCTCGGCAACAGCGCACTGGCAGTCCATGGGCCCCGACACCAGCGGTGGACGTCTCGCGTTCACTGCGGCCGCGCCAGCCCGGCTGTATGTGCTGACGAACGCAGGGAACAGCGTCTACCGCAGTGACGACCACGGCGCCACGTGGGGCGCGCCGGGCTGGCTGGGGCCCCGCGACTCCAGCGGCCGTCGCCTGGCGGCGGATCCCGGCAACCCCGACATGGTGTGGGTCGCGGCTACCGCCCCGGGTACAGAGCTGGGCTCGGTGCTGCGCAGCCAGGACGGTGGCAAGACCTTCCAGGTGGTCCTGAGCAGCCCGACGGACATCACCGACGTGGTGGTGTCCCCCACGGGCCGTCAGCTCTTCGCCGCGGGATCGGCGGGTGTCTGGGAGAGCCTGGACCACGGCACGCACTGGGCGCTGCTTCCCGGCTCACCGGGCCATGTGCAACGCCTCGCGCTCAACGGCGAGCGTCTGTTCGCCGGCACGACGACGTCGCTGTACGTGATCGCGGACGCGCTGACGCATCCGCAGGAGGCCCGGAAGCTCCCGCTTCCGGCAAGCGTGTACGTCCAGCATCTGTCCGCTCGCGGCGGGGTCGTCGTGGCCGATCAGAGCCCTGACGGCAGCGCGGTCATCTCCACCGACGACGGCGGCAGTTGGGACACGCTTTCGGGTCCCTGGGGCACGGACTACGTGGTCTTCAGCGCTCTGACCGCGAACGGTGAGATCCAGGTGGAGACGCTCCAGCCGGCTGCCGACGCCACGACCGCACGCAGGAACATGTGGATCAGCTCCGACCGTGGCCGCACGTGGACTGCCCGGCCGAACGCCGTGACGGCGCTCGACCTGTACGAGGACCTCGGCAGCTTCCCGGACCGTCCGGACCAGCAGGTGGTCACGGGACCTGCGGGTACCTTCAGCACGTACAACTCGGTCCGCTACCGGCGCATGGGGGTGCCCGCCGCGGAGGTCGACGCCCTCGCGGTGTCGGATCACACGCTCTTCGCGGGTACGTCCGTGGACAGCTACAGTTCGCGGGCAGTGCTCTCCAAGGGGCTTCCCGCCGGCTTCCAGAACTGGGGCTGGAACGGGCGGTCGCCCGACACGCTGGGCAACGCGATCGGCGCGCTTGCCGTGGTGCCGGGCCAGGGAATGATCAGGGCGCGCATGGCACTGTGCCCCGATTCCTGCATCGCTTTGGAGCGGTCCAGCGACGGTGGTGCCACCTGGCAGCCGTTGAACTCGGTCTTCGTGGACGGGGCGACCCGCTCCATGGCCATCGACCCCCATGACCCCTCCCACCTCTACGTCGGGGCGTACGGCCTGGCCAGCGGTCTGTACACCAGCAGGGACGGCGGCCGGACCCTGCAGAAGAACTTCATCCCCGGGTTGCAGGGCGTCCGCTCCGTCGCCATCGATCCCCGCGCCGACGGTTCGCTGTGGATCGGCGATGTCTCCGGGCTGTACCTGAGCAAGGACTCCGGCGCGAGCGCGGTCCAGGTGCTCAGCGGGGACGTCGAGCGGGTCGCTGTCGACCCTCAGGACCCCGATCACATCGTGGTTGCCGGCAAGAACATGCTCAAGGTCAGCCATGACGGTGGCGCCTCGTTCAGCGACGCCGTGGGCCCTGCGGCGGACTACGACGATGCGGCCTTCGCCCCGGACGGAACGGTGTTCGCCGCTTCCGCCGACGGGATGGGGGTGACTGGCCAGGGTGTGGTCCGCAGCGTGGACGGCGGTGCCCACTTTGCCGATGCCACCACCGACCTGCCCGACCGTGATGTGCGTTCGATCCTGGTCTCGCCCGACGGAGAGTGGCTGTTCGCGGGCACGGGCGGCAGCGGTGTGTACCGGATCGCCCTGAACCGCCTCGGCGGGTAGTCAGAGCGGGTGCCGGGGGCCGTCCTCGCCGTACGCAAGGCCCCCGGCATCGTCGTCCAGCCAGCCGAGCTTGCACGCCTGCCAGGCCAGCTGCATCCGGCCTCGTGCGTGGGCGCGGCGCATCAGGTCGTGCACGCGCCGCTGCACCGTTCGCGGACTGACGCGCAACTGCTTGGCGATCGACTTGTCGCTCATCCCGCCGATGAGGAGGGACAGCAGCTCACGCTCCTCCACGTCGAGAGGGCCGTCACCGTGCAAGGAGTCGATCAGCACGGGCGTCGCCCGCTCCCAGTGTGTCTCGAACAGGGAGATGAGCGCCACCAGCAGGCTCGTTCCCCGGACCAGTGCGGCGGTGGGTTCACCGGTCGTCTCGTCGCCCAGCGGGCACAGCGCCATCGACCGGTCGGCGATGGCCATGCGGATCGGCAGTCTCGAGATCGACCGCGCACGCTCCCCCGCGCGCAACCCCTTTGCAAGGTCTGCCGTCGCTCCCGGGGCGTCCAGCAGTGCGGACTCATAGATCACCTGGTAACGCACGCCCCGGGCCAACGCACGGAACTCCTCGTCGTTCTCCCCCGCGGTCATGGCGATGGGTTCGTCACGGCAGAACCACAGCATCTCCTCCCGGGCGTCTCGCTGCAGACTCAGCGCCTGCTGCCGGATCGCCTCCGCGCCGGTCAGCACCTCGACCAGCTGCGCGGAATCGCGCCGTAGCGCGCTGCTGCGGTACTCCTGGGCCAACTGGGCAACGGCCGCCCGCGCCCGCTCCAGTTCCGCCTGACCGTCCACGAGCAGCGGCCCGAGCGCGACGTCCGGCGGCGTGGGTGCGAAATATCCTGAGGTGCGGCTGATGAACCGCTTGTCCAGCAGGACCTGCAGGACCGGCTCCACCTCGGAGGCCGGCAAGCCGAGTTGAGCGGCGACCTCTTCGGGAGCGGACCGGTAGCCACTCACGATCACGCGGTAGACCCGCTCCTCGTCATCGTTCAGGCCGAGTACCCCTAGCACCGCGCCTCCTCCCTGCCTACTCCTCAGTGACCAGCCGGAATGTTAACCGGACGGTCGCTTGTACGGATTCCCGTGAGTCTTCGCACGCGAGCTGCTCGCCGCAGGGACTCAAGCCCCCGGCGAGCGGCGACGTACGCATCTGGCCCATCGGGAGCGGCACCGAGGCGGTGACACACCCCTTCACCCAGCACCGCGCGCGTTCCCGGGTGCTGCCGACGGCGGCCGCCAGCGGTGACCGGCAGGCGGGGTTCAGCCGGATCTCGATGTCGTCGGACGTCATCTCCGGCACTGGGTCGGCCGTGACGCGGCCCCGCACCGGACGGCCGCTCTCGGCCTCGACGAACGACAGGGGCGGCCGGCCATCCTGGGGTGCGTATCGCCCCCGATCAGCGACATGAGCACCGGCAACAGGTCTTCGCCGGCTTTCGTCAGCCGGTACTCGTCGCGGGCCCGGCTCCCGGGCTCCCGGGCTCCCGGGCTCCCGGTAGGGAACGGGCGCGACGATCTGCGCGGCCTTCGACTGTGCGAGTGCCCGGGACACGGCGGGCGCCGAGGCCCCGACCCGCGCCACGAAGTCGTCGAACCGGCCGACGCGCAGGGCCGCATCCGCACCGACGCCCTGGCCGACACGCTGGAACGGATCCCGGAAGGTGAGCCGGTCATCGTCTGCCTGCAGGCCGGAAACCTGCACTCGGGTGCCTTCGACCCCATGGCCGACGCGATCACTCTCTCCCACGCTCGCGGCGCATGGGTCCATGTGGACGGTGCCTTCGGTCTGTGGGCCGCGGCCTGCCCGGACCTGCGCCACCTCGTCGCAGGTGTCGAGGCCGCGGACTCCTGGGCCACCGATGCGCACAGGACCCTGAACGTGCCGTACGACTGCGGTGTCGCCATCGTCGCCCACCCGGAGCCCTGACCTCCGCCATGAGCATCCGGGCGAGCTACCTCATGTCCGACGCCGACGGGTCGGCAGACCCTCACTACAAGGTGCCCGAACTCTCACGCCGCGCTCGCGGCGTCCCCGTCTGGGCCGCCCTGCGCTCACTCGGCCGCGAGGGAGTCGCCGCTCTCGTCGCACGACTCGCCCACGGTGCACGGTCGATCGCCGAGCAGATCGCCGCCATCGACACCGCTCACGTCCTCAACGACGTCGTCCACACCCAGGTCAGTGTCTCGTTCGGCGACGACGAACGGACTCGCGAGGTCACCGCCCGGCTGCTCGCCGACGGCACCGCGTGGATGTCCGGCTCGCGGTGGAAGGGCCGCGACGTCCTTCGCGTCTCTGTCAGCAACTGGACCACCGACCAGGGAGACGTGCGTCGGTCCGTCGAGGCGCTGCGCCGGGCCTCGTCCGGGCGATGACAGGCTTTCCCCCGCGAGACCCGGGTCATCCGCCCCAGTCGGGGCCCCCTCACCACGGCGGGAAGGCCACGTGGGGCCCCGGGCACTGCTCCCGGGGACCCCCCGGCCCCGGCCTTCCTCCCGACATGGAAGATGTCGACGGGACAACGGTGACGCACGAACGAGGGTGGCCGACGTCCGACAGCCCGCGGGCAGGCGACATGAAGGCGGAGAACGGCTTGACATTCAACGTGCTTGGACTGACAGAGGTAACCCAGCGCGTCTACGCCATGCTGGTCCATATGCCCCACGCCACGGCTTCGGAGCTCGCCGGCGCCTGTGAACTGTCCGTTCCCGCAACCACGCGGCAGCTGGCCGATCTGGTCAGGCAGGGCCTGGCGACGCGGGCCACCGGCCGGCCACCCCGGTTCACCGCGGTGGCCCCCGACATCGCCGTCACCGCGCTGATACGGCGCCGTGAGAAGCAACTCGATGAAGCCCGGTCGCAGGTGCACCGGCTGATGGAGGCACACCGGGAGGCATCCCGGATCAGCAGCCCGGACCTCGCGGTGGAACTCCTCACCGACCGAGCCGACGTCAGCGCCGCGGTGCAGTGCCTGACCACCCAGGCGCAGCGTGAGATACGGGCCTTCGACCGGCCGCCCTACGTCGACCGGCCCGGCAGCAACTTCGACGAACAGATCGCGCGGCAGCGCCGCGGCGTCGCCCACCGCGTGATCTACGACCGCGCCGCCGTCGCCTGGCCGGGCCGCCTCGCGGACGACATCCTGCCCAGCGTCCGGGCCGGCGAACAGGCCCGTGTCCGCACCGAGCTGCCGCTCAAACTCGTGATCTGCGACAGCCGGGTCGCGATCATCCCCATCAGTTCGGCGCCGGGCGGGCAGTTGGCGGCGTATCTGGTGAAGAGTTCACCGATGCTGGTGGCCCTGGAGTCGCTCTTCGAGGTGGAGTGGGAACGGGCGGTACCACTGCCCCTGCCGAACGGCACAGTCGCCGCCGAGGCCTGCCCCGAGAACAGCACCGGCGAACCCGACCACGAGACCCGGTCGCTGGTGTCGCTGCTCGCGGCAGGGCTCACCGACGCCGCGATCGCCCGGGCCCAGGGATGGAGCGAGCGCACCACCCAGCGCCGTATCCACCGGCTGATGGGTCAACTGGGGGTGGACACTCGATTCCAGGCCGGGCTGACCGCCGCACGCCGCGGCTGGCTGTGACCCTGCGCCGTCGGCCACGCGGCGGCGGACGGCCCGGCTTCCCTGGGAGGCCGGGCCGTCGTGTGTCCGCGGTACACGGTGAGGTCGGCGTTCGGCAGCGCAGTCCAGGCGTTGTCGGCGGGGTCGGCGCATAGGTCTTCCGGCCGTTGGCGGTGCTGTAGGCCGCTCCCCCAGGTGGTGTCTCGGCAGATCGGCGATCGGTGACAAACTGTTGGTGCCGGGGGTGTAGGTGGACCGTGCGTCCCTTCCCCCCGGTGCCGACCACGCGCCCCCCGGCGCCGCCCCGGTCCGGCCACGGACCACTCGAGTCCGGTCACCCCAGGATGGGCGTGTGAGCTCCGATACGCATCGGATGGCGATCCTCACCTACGACGGGGTCACACTGCTGGAGCTCGCCGGCCCCGCCGAAGTGCCCGGGGAGGCGGATCCGCTCGGCGCCGGCTACCGGATCGCCCTGGGGGCCACGACGGTTCTCAGGCAGGCAGTGCACCGGGACCTGTTGCCGCAGGGCATCGAGCGCCTGCTTCCGGGAGGCCGGGGCGATCACCACCTGCCTCCGGGAGTCGACGCACGTGGTTCCCACTGATCAACGAAGCCACCTCGGACGGCCGAGCCGCCCTCTGGTGCCCTGGTGGTGGGCGGCAGGCATTGCGACCGTCGGTTCACCGGCGTGACCGGGTGGGCCGGGTCGCCGGCTCCTGCGCCAGCTTCTCCTTCTCCGCCTTCAGCTTGCGCCATACCGTGCCGAGGGCCTCGATGTCGCGCTCGTCGAGGAGGTCGGTGAAGACCGGCGCCAGAACCTCACGGCGGGTGGCGTCGGCCTGCCCGAAGACCTGGCGGCCCTCCTCGGTGAGCGAGACCTCGACCGACCGAGCATCGCGCTCCGATGGCGTGCGGGTCACCAGCCCCCGCGTCTGCAGGGCGTCCACGACCCGGGATACCTGGCTGCGGCTGAGCATGGTGCTGTTGCCGAGAACGGAGGCGGGCACGGGCTCGGGGCTCGATGCCAGCCACAGCATGACCTCGAACCAGGACACAGGGAGATCGTGCGCCTTGATGAGGGCTCGGTCCACGCGCTCGGTCATCACCGTGCCCGCCCAGACCAGCCCGTAGAAGGCGTAGTCAGCGGCGGGCATCTCGGCCTGGGGCAGCTTCTTCGGCATGACGCGAGTATAGGCGGTGTTGCGTGCGCACACACATAAAGCTATGTTGTGTGTGCACGCACTTAAACCGCTGCGAAAGGCTCCGCCATGTCCCCCACCCCCCGTACCGTCCTGATCACCGGCACCTCCTCCGGTATCGGCCTCGCCGCCGCCGTCGCCGCCGCCCGGGCGGGCTGGCGTACGGTCGCCACGCTCCGCGACACCACCCGGGCCGGCGCCCTGCGCAAGGCCGCCGCCGAAGCGGGCGTCGAGCTCGACGTCCGACAGCTCGACGTGACCGACGAGGCATCCGTCACCGCCGCCCTCGACGGCGTGATCGCCGACTACGGCCGCCTGGACGCCGTCGTCAACAACGCGGGCGCCGGCCACCTGGGCACCCTGGAGAACGACTCCGTGGCGGACATCCGCAGCGTGATGGAGGTCAACTTCTTCGGCGTGCTGAACGTCTCCAAGGCCGCGCTGCCGCACCTGCGCGCCGCCGAGGGCCGCCTGATCACCGTCACCAGCGTCGGCGGGGTCATCGGCCAGCCGTTCAACGAGGCCTACTGCGCGGCCAAGTTCGCCGTCGAGGGCTACATGGAGAGTCTGGCCCCTGTCGCCCGCACTCTGGGGGTGAGCGTATCGGTCGTGGAACCCGGCGCCGTGGCCACCGAGTTCGTCAACAACATCGGCGTCGACCTTGATGCCGCCATCGACGCCGGGCCGTACACCGACGCCCTGCGCCAGTACATCGACCGCACCGCCGAGCAGTTCCTCGACGGCAGCGCCCAGACCGCGGCCGGGGCTGCGGAGGCGGTCATGGAGGCTCTCCACGCCGACCGGCCCGCCTTCCGCATCCAGACCACCGACTGGGCCCGCACCTTTGTCGGCACCAAGCTGGCCGACGTCGACGGCTCCGCGGTACAGGCCCTCACCTCCGCTTGGGTCGCCTGACCACGTTGCTGACAGCGTCGCCGTGACCGCGCCCGCCTGCGAACCGAAGGGCGGACGCCCGGCTGCTCAGAGCGGTGGAGCCCGTCGATCTGCTCGACCAGGCGCTGGTCTGAGCGGTGGGACTCGCCTGGGACTCACCAGTGGTGGGCGGGCGGGTACGCCCTCACTGGGTGAAGCTGAAAGCGTGAGCATCAGTAGCGAGCGCCCGGTAAGCGCTGAACAGATCTACGCAGCACTGACCGCTCTGGCGGCCGAGCCGGTGGCGGATCCGGAGAAGCGACCCGAGGGGCCGCAGGAAGAAGACCGCCTGCACCTGCTGGGCAGCCTCCTGGCGAAAACAGAACTCGAGATCACCGCCGCAACCCGTCTGACAGGGGAAGAGGAGGAGATCGAGGACGTCCTCGAGACGTTGCTCGGCTGGGGGGAGCAGGTAGGAGCGGATCCCGGCCTGGCGGTGAACGTCCTGACGAACCGGCTGCAGCGCACCGCGGTGCAGGTCTCCGAGCCCGAGGCGGAAGAACTGCCACCCGGCCGGGAGGCCGCCTTCGCCGCCGTCATGACGGCGGTGTACACGCTCGGCGCCCAGCTGCACGCCGACCGCGGCGACACGGAGGGAACCCGACACGCCCTGAGCGGGGCGGAAGAAGCCCTCATTGACATCCTGCAAGGCATCCATGACCTGCGCATCGCCATCGGCGACGCGCCCGGGCCCGAGGAACAAACCGACGACTGACCGGTCCGGCCTCACGGTCCCCAGCCCCCAGCCCCCTGCCGGCAGCAGGCAGCCGGCAGCAGGCAGGGGCACGGTCCGACCGCAGAAGAAGCCGAGTGCCTCCGACGGCGTGAGTGCTCACCTGCCGGCGGCTACGGCACCGGGTCCCGCCGACCCCCGGCACATCCCATCAAGCGGCTTCCCCTCCCGCGCTCGGTGTCGGCCCGGCGGCGATGGAGAAGCCCAGGACGAGGCCGGCGCCGCCGGCGTGCGCCGATGTGAGCGCGACGCCGTGGGGCAGTGCGGTGACGGCCACCGTCCTGGGCTTCAGCTCGTCGCGGAGTCCGGAAGTGGCCGGCAGCCCGGCGAGGTCGTCGACGGCCACGCTTCGGCCGAGGACGCTCACCGTGGTCGGCGTGACGGTGAGGGCGTGCGCGGTCGTGGACAGGGTCGCCCGCACGGTGACCGGCAGGCCCAGGCGCCCGACGGTCCCTGCGAGGATCAGGTCCCCGTCCCGGCCGCCGGCGGTGAGGCCGTTGCCCGTCGCGCCCAGGCGCCGGGTCACCTGGTCGTATCCGACGAGGGCGGTCGCGGTGCCGCCGGCGCTGTCGCCGTTCGTCGTGACGTCCTTCAGGCGGACGGTCACATCCAGCACGGCGTGCTGACGGTGTACTCCCTTCGCGTTCACCTCGACGTCTCCGACCTCCCCTCCCAGGGTGCGCAGGCCCGCGAGGGGGGTGGTGAGGTCGGCGTGCACCGCGCCGTCCGGCTTCAGCCGGCGCGCGGCCTGGGCGACCACCCGCTCCTCGGTGCGGTGCTCGACGAAGAGGTCGGTCGCGCCGGTGAGCAGGGCCAGGGTCGCGGCGGTGGCGGCAAGGATGAGGCGGGTTTTCCCGCGGAAGTTCGGTCTCACGTCGTCATTGCTCCGGATCGGTCGGCGTGCGGTCAGGCATGCAGACGCGGGAGGACCCGGTCGAGCCGGCGGGGTAGCCACCAGTTCGCCCGGCCGATGAGGAACATGGCGGACGGCACCAGGATGAGGCGGACCACTGTGGCGTCGACGACCACGCTGATCGCCAGCCCGAGGGCGAGCATCTTCACGACCACGGTCGGTGAGGCGGTGAAGGACAGGAACACGGCGGTCATGATGAACGCGGCAGCGGAGATCACGCGCGCCGTCGCGGACAGCCCCTCCCCCACGGCGAGCCGGTTGTCGCCGGTGCGGTGCCAGGCCTCCGCGATCCGGGACAGCAGGAAGATCTCGTAGTCCATGGACAGCCCGAAGACGATCGCGAACATCATCATCGGCACGTACGACTCGATGGGCACCGGCTCCGAGAGCCCCAGCAGCGAGTCGCCCCACCCCCACTGGAAGACCGCGACGAGCACGCCGTAGGACGCGGCCGTGGTGCACAGGTTGAGCACGACGGCCTTGAGCGGGATCACCAGGCTGCGGAAGACCGTCATGAGCAGCAGGAAGGCGAGGACCAGGACGATGCCGATGACGATGGGCAGCCGTTCGCCCACCGTGTCCCGGAAGTCGGCCTGGCCGGCCACGGTTCCGGTGAGGTAGGCCTCGGCGCCCGTGCCGTTCAGGGCCTTGGGCAGTGCGCGCCCGGAGAGGGCGTCGAGCAGGTCGCCGGTCGCGGCGTCCTGCGGGCCGGTGGTCGGAGTGATCGTGGTGACGAGGATCCTCCCGTCGGCGCTCGCCTTGACGGGGGTGAAGGCGGCCACGCCGTGGGTGGTCCTCAGGGCCGTGGCCACGTCGCTCGTGATCCGGTCGACGGGGGACTTCGCACCGCTCACGTCGACGACGCCTACGACCGGCCCGTTCGCCCCCGCACCGAAGCCCTGCCCGTCGGCGTGCGCGATCCAGTCGTACGCGGTCCGGGTGCTGCTGCCGAGCCGGTCGGCACCGGCATCGACGTGGCCCAGGCGCATCGACAGCAGGGGTACGGAGCACACGCCGAGGACGGCGACGCCGACGGCGAGGAACGTCCACGGGCGCCGGGCGACGAGGTCCGCGTAGCGGTTCCGGCCGCCGTCGGCCGCCGTGCCCTCGGCGACCGGGCGGCGCAGCCGCAGCCGGTCGATGCGCCGGCCGACCAGTCCCAGGGCCGCCGGTACGAGGGTGAGGGCCGCAGCGGCGGTGACGACGACGGCGAGGGTGGCCGCGAGGCCGATCTTGCCGATGAAGGTCAGCCCGCAGGCGTAGAGGCTGAGCATGGCGACGGCCACGGTCAGGGCGGCGATGAGGACGGCGCGTCCGCTGGTGTGCGCGGTGCGGGCCGCGGCGTCGACCGGATCGCGCCCGTCGATGAGGTCCTGCCGGAAGCGCGTCGTCAGGAACAGGGCGTAGTCGATGCCGACGCCCAGGCCGATCATGCCGGCGAGGGTGGTGGCCGAGGTCGCGAAGGAGAGCGTGGCGGCGACGATGCCCACGATGCCGAGGCCGACCCCGACGCTGATCAGCGCGGTGCCCAGGGGCAGCAGCGCGGCGAGGACACTGCCGAAGGCCAGCAGCAGGATGACGAGGGCGGTGACGACCCCTACACCCTCGCTGAGCTTGTCGTCGGCGGGTGTACGGACCACCTGATCCAGATCGCCGCCGTAGGCGAGGCCGAGCCCCGCCGCCCGGGCGGGGCCGGTCGCCTTGTCCAGTCGCCCGGTGTAGTCGTGGCCGAGGTTCTTCAGCTGCTCGTCGAAGGAGACGGTGGTGTACGCGGTGCGTCCGTCGGTGCTGGTGACGGGCGCGGAGACGGCAGTGACGTGCGGCAGATCGCGCAGGTCCGCCAGGGTCCGGTCGAGCGCGGAGCGCTGGTCGGCGACGGCGCCGGAGCCGGTGTGGAAGACGACTTTGCCGTTGGGCCTGCCCGCCTGCGGCATCGAGGTGGCGAGGAGATCGGCGCCGGTGTGGGAGGCGGTGCCCGGCAGGCTGACCTGGTCGCTGAAGGTGGGCGCGGCGAGATGCCGTCCGGCCACAGCCGCGACGAGGACCAGCAGCCAGGCGGCGATCACCGCTGCCGGGTGCCGGGCGCAGAAGCCGCCGAGGCGACCGAGTCCGCGGCGGGCCGCGGCGAAGTCCGTCGCCGGATGGGCGAGGTCCGTCGCCGGATGGTCTGCGGTGTGTGCCCCGCTCGGTGCGGGTGGGTGGTGCAGAGGTCGGGCCACCGTGGTCTCCAAGTGAAAGTGTCACGAGCGACACGAACTCTAGAGAAGAAGTGGCATGAATGACAATTGGCAGTGGTGTCATTTGCTGGCGTGACGACGTCGGGAGGGCCCGCGCACCAGGGACGGGACGGGGCGACCGTTGGGGGTGGCATGTGCGTCAGCCGCACGTAAGTGGCATGTGTGTCAATTGACAGTCGCGGCACCGTGGCGGGAGGCTTCGGACCATGCCCAGTGAGATCGCCCCGGCCGGCCTGCGCGAACGCAAGAAGGAGGAGACGCGGCACCGCCTGCTGGAAGGGGCCGCACGCCTGTTCAAGGAACGCGGCTTCGAGGCCACCACGGTCGCGGACATCGCCGCGTACGCGAACGTCTCCGTGCGCACCTTCTTCCGCTACTTCGAGAGCAAGGAAGCGCTGCTGCTGCCGGACGGCGTCGAGATCTTCGCCTACGTCGAGAACGCCCTGGCCCGCCGTCCGGCGGACGAGGAACCCCTGGACGCGGTGTGCAACGCCCTGCTGGAGGCGGCCGAACCGTTCGCCGCATCCACGCTGACCGCCCTCAGCCATCCGGTCCAGGACATCGAGAACGTCGTCACGGCCCGGCTCGTCCAGGCCTTCTCCGACTTCGAGGAGCGGCTCACCGTCCTGGTCGAGCGCAGGCTGCCGCCGGGCACGCCGGACGCCGACCTCACGGCCGCGGTGATCGCGTGCGCCGCCCTGTCCGCCGTCCGCGCCGTACTGCGCACCCGCAGGGCGCGCCGGGCGTCCGGCCTGCCCGACACGGGCCCAGCGCCCCTGCTGCAGGCCCTCGGGATCCTGCGCGGGATCGGCTCACCCGAACGACCCTGACGGCGGGCGGGGAGCCGGTGGCCGCGGCGGGGAGGGCGCGGGAGTGGCACGGCGCGGCGCGGCAGTACGCCGGTCCCACCGTCGCGGAGGCGCGGTGCTGGCGGAGGCGCGGTGTCGGCGGAAACGCGGCCGCGCGATTTCGGCGGCGTGCACGTGCGACTTCGGTCTCGACGGCGCCCGCAAGGCGTCAACAGACGCTCAGCCCGGTCCGGACCGCCCCGGGCCTTGACTCGCCATCAGCCGAGAAGGGCCGCCGACGCCTTCGACGCGCCTGGCGAAGCACACCACGGCCCCGGAGCGAAGGGCGCCGGGACGAGCCGGCTGCCTCTCACGCGTGTGGGGCCCGGCCGTGATCGGC
Organism: Streptomyces sp. NPDC046759; assembly: GCF_040645475.1. Taxonomy (NCBI): domain Bacteria; kingdom Bacillati; phylum Actinomycetota; class Actinomycetes; order Kitasatosporales; family Streptomycetaceae; genus Streptomyces; species Streptomyces sp. NPDC046759. The sequence goes on from NZ_JBEYYJ010000024.1 coordinate 86,388, forward strand.
CGGGCCCCACAGCACTCCTGCGCGGTGCGTACCGCGCGCACTCAGATGCTTGCCTACCAGCGGTACCAGCGGCCCCTCCGGCCTGCACCATCCGCAGAACGGACGACGAAGCCCAGTAGCCACACCACGAGCACGATCACCGCGATCCACCACAGTGCCTTCAGTGCGAAGCCCGCACCGAAGAGGATCAGAGCCAGCAGAAGAACCAGAAGCAGGGGAACCATTGTCATCAACCTCCTGGCCACCGGATGCCCTTACTTCAGTCCTACAAGCACATAATTTTGGAGTTACTTCCGTTGGGTGAAGGCATGCGCGCGCCCTGCACGGTTCCCCGTCTCCCGCATCTCAAGGGTGCGCCGGGTTCGTGGTGCCGGGAATGGCCAGCACGTGCGGACCGCGGTGGAGGGTCCATGCGAGCCGGACCTGGGCCGGCGTCGCATCGTGGGCGCGGGCGACAAAGTGGACACGTGCGTCGTGCTCCTGGCTTGCGGCGGCCTCGCGACGCAGGCCGGAGACCGCGAAGAACGGGACGAAGGCGATGCCCTGCTCCCCGCACAGGTCCACCAGCCCGCATTCGTCAGCGTGGCGCCAGTCCAGGCCGTAGGAGTTCTGCACGCAGACCACGGGCGCGATCGTCGAGGGATCACGCGCCGGGCCGACCTTGGTGACCACGACCACGTCGCCGTACCAGGATGAGAGGGCTCGGCTGATGAGCTCGTTCGCGGGCCGCAGTGGCGCGACGTAGAGGCGGCCGTGTCGATGTGGTGACACCCTGCTCGAACGCGCTGTGCAGCAGGCTGAGGGCGACGTCGCGGTCGATCGGCGTGCCGTCGGAGTTCCCTCTCATGCCGTTACCCGTCAGCCGCATCGCGCCGTAGCCGATGCGGTTCACCTCCAGGTCCCCGAGCTTCCAGGTTCCTGCTGCCGCCGCTGCGCTCACCGTGCTCCTTCGCCGTCGGTTGGTCAGGTCCTGGAGTATGGGGCCGTCACGGTGTCCTGCGACAGGTCAACTGGTGGGCGAAACGTCACATCGCCATCGGGAACTAACGGTCGCCTCAGGACCGTTGGACCCGACGAAAGAAAGGCGACGGCGGCTGCGTTCAGCGCGGCCGTGCAAGGTGCTCACCAGCCCGCCGGTCGTATGCGGCTGGGACGAGCGGGACGGAACGCGACCTGCCCACGAGCAGGAAGTGGGGAGATGAGGCGAACACGTCCGTCCCGTGCCTGAGTACAGGGGGGATTTTCGTATAGACCCCTCGATGTCGGGCGACCGCTCATCCGCCTGCCGCAGACCCGGACCGAGGCCTTTTCACACAGGAGGACTGCTACATGAATGACCGGCCCTTGACGCTCATGGCGGTGCACGCCCACCCCGACGACGAGGCCACTGGAACGGGAGGCGTCCTCGCACGGTATGCGGCGGAGGGCATCCGCACGGTCCTCGTGACGTGCACCGACGGCAGTTGCGGTGACGGACCGGGGGGTGTAAAGCCGGGCGATCCCGGGCACGATCCGGCGGCCGTCGCCTTGATGCGGCGTCAAGAACTCGAAACCAGCTGCAACATCCTGAAAGTCAGTCACCTCGAGATGCTCGACTACGCCGACTCCGGGATGACGGGCTGGCCGGCCAACGACGCCCCCGGATCCTTCTGGCAGACCCCCGTGGAGGAGGGCGCTGCCCGACTCGCGGAACTCATGCGCCGCCACCGGCCCGACGTGGTCGTCACCTACGACGAGAACGGCTTCTACGGCCACCCCGACCACATCCAGGCGAACCGCATCACGATGGCGGCGCTGGCGATGACCGAACCGACACCGAAGGTGTACTGGACGACGGCGCCCCGCTCGATGATGCAGCGATTCGGGGAGGTCATGCGCGAGTTCGGTGCGGACTGGCAGGAGCCGGATCCCGCAGAGGCCGCCGCGATGGCCCGGATCGGACTACCCGACGAGGAGATCACCACCTGGGTGGACACCACCGCCTTCGGCAGCCAGAAGTTCGATGCGCTGGCCGCGCACGCCAGCCAGGGCGAGAACATCTTCTTCCTCAAGATGGGCCAGAAAAGGTTCACCGAATTGATGGGTGTCGAGACCTTCGTACGTGTCCACGACACCACTGGCGCGGCCCTGCCCGAGAACGACCTCTTCGCCGGACTGCGCTGATCCGCCCGCCTCCCCAGGTGCCCGGGAAAGCTGATGGCCGGCAGGGCTCGATCGAATGGCGGCACGGCTCGATCGAGGGGCTTCGCACGCTTGAAGGCTTGCTCACGCGGGGTCCGCTCCCCCCGCCCACGACCAACAGGACCAGCGCCGTGGAAGCCACCGACAACGCCACCTGACAGCAGCCCGACTCGGCCGACGCAGCCCGGGCGAGCGCCCCCTCCCCCGAGCCCACCATCCACGCGGCACGAGGGTCTCCGACAGCGAATCGTCCGAGACCCTCGTGCGGCCGAGCTCGACAGGCCGCGAGCCTCCGGCACTGCACAGCGACACGCATCGTGCGGCGCACCTGCCCATCCGGCTCGAAAACCCACGACACGGCACGAGTGGTGCCGCGCCGCCATCCGGCCGGACCCGGGACGTCGGGCACGGGCGCGGACCAGTGGCTGACCGGACCCCGGCCGGTGCGGGACGCAGCACACCGGGCGGCGGCTTCAGATTCCGAGGGACAGTCCGAGGGGATAGCCCACAAGGGTGCTGACGGGTCGTTCGAGAAGACCGTCGGTGATGTCGTCGGTGTCCCGTGCCTGGGCGGCTGTGGCGGGGACGATCCCTCCCAGGGAAAGCAGCGCGCTCACTGCTGCAACGGTCAAGATGCGGCGGACAGACATCATGGTGATTCCCTCTCGGTGAGGAGAGACGCCGGACATGCGGACAGGCAAGAGACTTCCCACCCGCCAGACCAGTGCACGCTCCACGTCACTCGTTCAAGGGACGGCCGCCCCCGGCCCCGCCTACGACTGTGGCTGCCCTGGCTTTGCGGACACGACCCAGAGCACGAACGAAGAGCTCAAGCACTCTCGGCTCGTGGGCCTGTGGCATAGGCCAGTGGCGGCGCGATCGCCCGTACGTCCGCCCGCTCCCCCACCCACAGTCCGATGAACAGTGCGGCGGTCGCCTCCAGCAGCCCGGCGCGGTCCAGCCCGCCCCCGGCCACCGGTTCGCAGCCCGTGTCCCGCACCAGCTTGCGTGCCAGTGCGAGTGCCGCCTCGTCGTCCCCGCAGATCGGAACGGTCAAGGGCTGCCCGTCGAACACGGGCGGGGTCATGCGCCACACCTCCTCGTGACAGAGGTTGAACGCTTTGACGACATGCACGCCCGGTGCCGCCGCAGCCAGTCGGCGCGCGGCCGAGGGGCCGCCTTCCGTCAGTAGCCGGAAGCCGGGCCCGACGGGATTGGCGCAGTCGAGCAGAACCTTCCCCTGCAGTGCCGACTGATGCTCTCTGACGGTGTCCGCTCCCGCGCCGTACGGCAGCGCTGCGAGCACCACCTCGCCGAAGCCGGCCGCCGACCGCAGACTCCCGTGCCCCGTACCGCCTATGCGCGTCGCGAGCCGCTGGGCCTTCTGCTCGTCCCGGCCTCCGACGAACACCTCGTGTCCGGCCCGCACCCACTGGGTGGCCAGTGCGTCGGCCATGTTCCCCGTTCCCAGCACACCGATCTTCATCGATACACCCCTGTCCGTATCTGCTCCAACCGCTTCCGGGACGACACTAGGAAACCCGTCGGGCACCATTTGGTACGTGACGACCGACGCCTACCTCGCTGACTGCCGTGCCCGCCTGGCCTTCGACCTCCTCTCCAACACCTGGAACCCCGTGCTGATCTGGGTTCTGCGGGACGGCCCCAAACGTCCCGGCGAACTACGCGAGCGCATCGGCGGCATCAGTCCCAAGGTCCTGACCGAGACGCTGCGGCGGCTGGAGTTCAACGGGCTGGTGACACGGCATGCCTATGCCGAAGCGCCGCCTCGTGTCGAGTACGAACTCAGCGCTCTGGGGCGGACGTTGCTCGGCCCGATCGACGCATTCGGCGCTTGGGCCTTCGAGCACGGCGATGAGGTCATGGCCGCCCAGGAACGAATGGGTGGGTGAGCTCCCGCCCGTGAGCTCCCAGCCCGTGTCGCGGACCTGCCAGCGGGTCCGCAGGCGGCGGAACCCGTGCAGGTGGGCGAAGTCGCGGTCGACAACCGGGCGTTGAGCACCCAGTCCGGAAGCGTGCTCGGCGCCTCGCCGGGTGACCAGCGGCCTCACGCCGGGCTTCCCCACCAGGCGACGGCACTTGTCGAGGTCGTACCCGCGGTCATCGCGAACGATGTCCGGCCGACGCCGTGGTCGGGGTCCGCGTTACCGTCCCCGTCGCCCCTAGCCGAGGCCCAGGCCCGGGCCCGGGCCCGGGCGCGCAGCGTGTCCGGCGCATCGGCCGCGTCGGAAACCGTCCTTGACGGAGGCGCCCGGCGCGGTGGTGTCGATACGCGCCGCCGGCACGGTGGGGTCGACACCCGGCACCACCGTCACCGCGTCGGGTTTGTACCGCGGCGTGCGGGCCGGCGCTGCCCAAGCCTCCAGGGCGAACTCGCCCACCAGGGGTTCTTGCGGTGCCTCTGGCCGGCGCCTCAACCAGGGGTCAGGAAACCGTCAACGACCCGGCGGGCCACATCCGCCGCCGCGGCGTCCCCGAGTCGCAAGGCGGTGTTGGTTCCGAGGAGGACCGCGTCGATCTGGAACGCGGCGAGCTCGGCGTCGGCTTCTGCGATCTGCCCGGTCTCGACGGCACGACGGAACTCGCCCGCGAGCAGGGCCAGCCAGTCCCGACGCTGCTGGGCCAGCGCGTCGCGGACCGGGCCGGGGCGGCTGTCGAAGTCGGGGAGGCTCGCCGCCCAGAAGCAGCCACCGGGGAAGAGCGGCGCACTCGCGTAGGCGATCCAGTGTTCCGTCAGGGAACGCAGTCGTTCGGCGCCGGGAGGGGACGTCAGAGCCGGGCCCACCACTTCGTCCAGGAACGCCTCACGGGCCGCTTCGACGGTGGCGAGTTGGAGCTTTTCCTTCGTCCCGAACAGGGTCTGCACCCCGCTCTTGCTCAGACCCAGGTCGGTGGCCAGCCGGCCGATGCTCAGCCCGGACAGCCCTTCCAGGGAGGCCACGTCGGCGGCGTGACGAGTGATCGCCTTGCGAGTCCGGTCGCCACGGACCAAACGGAGGTCCGTGCGTCCCGGAGTCTCAGCCCTGTGCAGCTCGTTCATGGCTCCATCCTGCCACGCTTGAACAATACGTACGATCGGTCGTACTGTTGATGTGTGACTCAGACGACCAGAGCTGCGACCGAGAAATCTGACCCGTTCTGCCTGCCTGCGGACCGCGCCGTAGAGCTGCTCGCCGACGCTCCTTGGCGCCGGTTCGCCGTCATCGGCGACAGCCTCTCGGCCGGGACCGGCGACCCCCGCCCCGGATACGCTGCCGGCGGCTGGGCCGACCGCGTCGCCGGCGTGCTACGCCGGATCCACCCCGGCCTGGCCTACTGGAACATCGCCGAGGTCGGGGCGACGACCGCACGAGCCCTGGCGGCACAGGCGCCGCGGCTGGCCGACTTCCATCCGGATCTGGTTCATGTGCCGTGCGGCGCAAACGACCTGTTCCGCCCGCAACCCGACTACGCACTGATCGAACGAACCCTGCGGCGCGTCTTCGACGCCGCCACGGCCACCGGTGCGCAGCTGACCGTGTTCACTCTCGGCCGCGCCTTTCAGGTCCCCGCCTTCCCGGACTGGGACGACAGGATCCATACCACCAACGCCATCACTCGGGACCTGGCCCGCGCGTACGGCGCCGTGCTGGTGGACATGTGGGATCACCCGGTCAATGACCGCGCCGACTTGTTGAGCGCGGACGGCATCCACTTCGCCGCCGCAGGTCAGGCCGTCATGGCCGCCGAAGTCGTCAAGGGACTGGCCGGTGTGCTCGGAGGTCTGTCGTGAGCAACGCTGAAGCCTCCGTAGACCTCCCCGCCGCCGAGCGCGCACCGTCTGCAGCCGTGCCCTGGTTCGCCGTGTCCATCGTCCTGGTCGGCGCGTTCATGGCGATCCTCGACGGGTTCATCGTCATCGTCGCCGGGCCCGCGATTCAGGCCGGACTCAAAGCGTCCGCCGGACAGCTCCAATGGATCCTGGCCGGGTATCAGCTCACTTACGCCGTGCTCCTCATCACCGGCGGCCGCCTGGGCGACCTTTTCGGCCGCAGACGCATGTTCATCACCGAGATGGCCGTCTTCACCGTGGCCTCGGTCGCGTGCGCTGCGGCACCGACCACGATCGTCCTCGTCGTCGCCCGACTGGTCCAGGGCCTCGGCGCAGCGGTGATGCTGCCGCAGGTGTTCGCCGCCATCACGGTGCTGGTCCCCGCTTCGAGACGACACCGCGTCTTCGGCGTGCTCGGCGTCGTGATGGGTGTCGCCACCATCAGCGGCCAGTTGGTGGGCGGGCTGCTGATCGGCGCCGACCTCTTCGGCTCCACCTGGCGGCCGGTGTTCTGGATCAACGTCCCGATCGGGGTGGCGACGATCTGGCTGGCCGCCCGGCGATTGCCCGAGTCCCGGGCGACCGGTGTGCGCAAACTCGATGTTCCCGGTGTCCTCATCCTCAGTCTCGCCCTGTTCCTGCTCGTCTTCCCGCTCATCCAGGGGCGGCAGGACGGATGGCCGACATGGACATGGATCTGCCTGGCCGGCAGCGGGTTCGCCTTCGCCTTCTTCGTGGCCGTCGAACAGCGGATCGGCGCCACAGGAGGCGACCCTTTGGTCCGGGTCCACCTGTTCCGGACCCGCTCGTTCGGCATCGGCGTACTTCTGGTTCTGGCCGTCTACACGGTGGTGACGTCCTATTACCTGGTGCTGTCGATCTCACTCCAGGACGGTCTCAAACTGTCCGCGCTCAAGGCAGGCCTCGTCTACACCCCGGCTGCCATCATGTTCTTCAGCTTCAGCATGATCGCCAGCCGGCTGGTGCCACGGCACGGCCGCCGCATCCTGGAGATCGGGGCGGTGATCCTCGTCGCCGGATACGCCGCCACCGCGATCGTGCTGCTCGGCGGGGCCCCGTTCAAGCCCGTCGTAGTCATTCCGACGCTGATGCTGCAGAGCATCGGTGGCGGCCTGCTCATCACCCCCGCGATGAACGTCGTCCTCGCGCGCATCGAACCCAGGGACGCAGGCATCGCCTCCGGGGTGCTGTCGACGGCCCAGCAGATCGGCGCCGCGCTCGGCGTCGCGGCGATAGGCGCCGTGTTCTTCGCCGCTTTCGGCCACCCGAGCGCCGACCGGACACACGCTGCCGGTCACGCCCTTGCCATGGCGTCCCTGGCCACCATGACCGCGGCGGTCGTCGCGACGGTGCTGGTGCATCTGCTCCCTGGCGGCCGGCGTGACTGACGGTGACAGTCCGATGCTCCCGGGACGACACGCCCCGCTGCGGTGCGCTCTGCTGAAAGCCTGACCGCGTCGTTCCGGAAGCCGGCCGACAGGGCAAGCGGTCACCCGACCCCGAGCCTGCGTGCGCCGGCGCAGTGACCGGCAGCCGTTCCGTGACACAGAGGGGTTGATGAGTTTTTCGATGGAATGGTTGTGCGATAGGGAGAAAGACTTGCACATTTGGTGCAGAAGGGTGACTCGTGCGCGGAAGTGGCAGGTCAGCGGGGTGTGACCGCGGCGGGGTGACGTGAGGTCGGGTCACGTGGTCATGACATGAGAATGACGTGTCGGTGAACAGGGGTTCCTAGGGTTCTTCACAGCCTCCCTGCCCGGTTCAGTCCCCCCACCTCGGAGGGGCGGGCAGGTGCGGACATACACAACGTTCCTTCACTGAAAGTGAGTTGCAACAGGCATGTCGTTAGCCATCAAGCGCCGTACCCCGCGCGTGGTCCTCGCTGCCACCGCCGTCGTCGCCTCCGTCCTCCTCGCCCCGGCGCCTGCCGCGTTCGCCGCCGCGCATCAGGGTGTCGTGGCCGGGCAGAACCCGGGCGGCACCATGGTCCGTACCGAGCAGCTCGCCTCCGGGGGCGGATTCGTGGAGATCTACCGTGTCTCGGCCTCCCACTACTGGGGCCGGATCGTCACCTACTACGGCACCAGCGTCATCGACGCGAACGGTGAGACGGTGGCGCTCCAGGACAACGGCGAGTACATGTTCCTCACCCCGCAGGGGCACTTCGGGTCCTGGATCGCCGTCTCGGGCAAGAACCAGTTCCGCGGGCCCGGCACGTTCACGATCGCCCGTGGCTATACCGCGATCGTCGAGCAGACCGGCAAGAACCAGTGGCGGGCGAAACTGAAACGGCCCGCGGGCGGTGCGTTCCTGACCCTTCAGACACACGCGGTCGACGACGGCCACGGCACGCTGTCCCACGTCTACGCCGGGGAGGAGATCGTCGACCCGGGCGGCAAGGCGATCTACGTCGTGCTGAGCGCGGACGGCATCATCACCTCCTTCGGCCCGCAAGCCGCCACGGGCGGTGAGCCCCCGGCGGACAAGTGCACCGCGACCCGCGTGCAGTCCATCGGGGCGGGCACCCTGGCGCACATGAGCAACCGCCCCACAGGGCCCCGGGTCTCCTTCACGTCCATCTACGACGACGGCAAGGAGCGGCCGGTGCTCATGCCGCTGGACAAGAACCACCCCTCGCTGCCCGCTGACGCCGGCATCGTGGCGCGGATAACGGGTGCGAACACGGCGGCACCCAAGCTGGTCACCCGTGTCGAGGGCGGCAAGGGTGCGCCGGAGGCGGTCACGGCGTTCCCGGCGGTTCCGAAGGGGTGCCGCGGCACGGGCACCAGTACCTCCGGTATCTCGGGCACGTCCGGACTTCCTGGACGCACGGCACACTGATCGAGACCGGTCATCGCCGCGCGGCGTCCTTGTCCGCCGCACATGGGCTGAGCCTCGCCGACCCCTGTGGGCCAGAGCCCCTGCCGGTTGTGACTGGCCGACAGGTCTGCGGCCGGCGTGCTGCCCCCTGCGACCGACCTGCGCGGCATTCCGCAGACGCGTAGACGGCCTGCGGGGGCACACTCCGGGGGCGGCCGGGCCGGATTCCTCCACGGGATCGCCGGTGGGCCGTCGCCGGTGGAAGGCGATCGAGTCCGTCAACGCGGAGCCGGCTGCGGACACTGCCTCACCCTCACGTTCCTGCTCCGGCGCCGCTGAAGCTGTGGGACCTGCGCTCCTATAACCAGGTCAGCGAGCTGGAGCAGGACGTCGCATCCACTGGGCCCGTCCACCAGGCCCCGCCTGCGTTCCCGCTTCGGGCGGGCGCGGCGCCGCAAGCCCTGGTGGAGTCCCTGATAGCGGCTAACATCGGTCAGGTGGCGCCTGGATGACGCTGATTGAGGTCGGGGAGTTCCTCGCCAACGCTCCTTCGTCCACGTGCGGAGCGGATCTGCCCGACGTGGCCAACCGTCCGCACGGTGCGGAAACCCGTCGATCACCTGCCAGTGCGCCGGGTGGCAGTGACAGCCATTGGGCTCGTAGGCAAGGACGCGCAGCTTCTGTCGTACCTGGCCGCTACGTTCTCCATCATGAGCGACGGAATCGAATGGATAGACGCTGAATTGGGCCCTGAAGGCTTCTCCCTCTTGATGGTGAAGGGCATCGGCCATGAGGAACTGGCTGTCTACCTGGGCGCACAGCCGGGCGCCGTCATGGACCCGGACGAGAAACGCTGGGGCCTTCCCACGGCCTTGGACAGTACGACCTGCCGGACTCGCCGACCACGTCCACCAAGACGTCGCCTCAGATAAGACGATGTCGGATGTGTACAAGGTCATGGGTGAGTACTACGGACTAACCCTGCCGCGGCAGGCGATCGCCGACCGACGCCTGCCGCACGTATTCACTGAGCCCAGGGTTCTGGTACGACCGCAGGCCCAGTGCCCAGCCTGTGGCGAGGAGCGGATGCTCCCGTACGGCAGCGGATCTTGGCGGTCCGGTGAGTACCGGCTGGTGTGCACCTACTACAAAGTCCGCGACATCGCCGGCTACCCGCAACAGGGATGCCCGGGAGAGATCAGCGGGCCCGCGCTGGTCGGGGCAGTGCGCGAGGAGCCGAACTCGAAGTACGGCAATGTTCGCATGCCACGCCGCATGTGAGCACCCCAGCGTCGCGTGATCGGCCGGGCAGCTCCTGGCCCCAGGACACATCAGGCCACCGGAGGCGCTCCTGCCGCGTCGTGTTCGATGTTCACGAGAGGCGACAGCACCGGGGCCGCGTAGTGCGTCGCCTCCGCACGCCCAGGGCCAGGCACGCCGGAGAACGGCACCGTGGGCCGTGAGGTGTGCCGCTGGCCGGTCCACGGTCGTCAGTGCTCGTCGGCGAAGATTTCCTTGACCTCCCGCAGTGCGTAGTAGACCAGCACGTACCCGGCAGCCGGGTCGGCCCACCACAGGCCGGCCAGAGAATTCAGCAGGAGGCCGAGCAGCACGGCGGCCGCCAGCACGCCGTCGATCAGGGTGACCCGTCCCTCGGTCTTCAGCACCGGGTTGTCCAGCGCGGTGCCGGTGCGTGCCTTGCCGGCGGCAAGCGCGAACATCACCGCGGCCGTCACCGCAGTCCAGCCGATACCCAGCGGCGAGTGGTGGGGCCGGAAGCCGCTGGCCAGCGCCCAAGTCGACTGCATCAGCAGGTACACCGCCAGGAGCCCGAAGCCGACACCGATCAGCTTCAGCGCACGGCGCCGGCGGTCCTCGCCGGTACCGAACAGCTCCCAGATCACCACGGTAGAAGCGCCGATCTCGATCAGGGAGTCCAGACCGAACCCCGCCAGCGCCACGGACCTCGCCGCGATCGCGGCGACGGCGAGCACCACGATGCCGATCGCGTTCCAGCCGAGGGTGGCGTACTCCAGAGCGAAGCCGCGGCGGACAAGGCTCCGGCGGGCGGCGTCATCAGTGCTGGTCACCACGAGATCCTCCCAGACCTGCCTGTCGGACGTGTACAGCGCCTCGGGCAGTGCCGTCGATGCTCGTGAACTGCCACCCTCGCCGCACGACCCGACCGAGCACCACCCGCCGAACACGAGCACCCCAGCCGGCGGACCTATCTCCTGGTACGACGACTCCCGTAGGCACAACAGCGGATGGGCGCACCACCGGCGCCGACCCACAACAGACGTGGCGACGCCTGCGCACCGAATGAGAAGGCACGCCGGGTGGCCCGCACGGGGTGGCCGATCGGCATGGCGCCTTCGACCGTAAGCTCTGCAAGCGGCGCAACACCGTCGAGTGCTGCAGCAACCGCCTGAAGCAGTGGCGCGGCATCGTCGTATGTGCCAGCTATGTACGGAACATGTCACAGGGCCCGTAGCGCCACGTGCCGCCGCTTCCCCCGAGCCTCCACGGGTGAGATGTTTACCGGCCGGAGCGGCCCACAGCGGGCCGCAGGGAGAAAACGGGGTGGAGACCTTGACGCGCCAACAACACCGCAACGGCAACGGCAGAACCGCCGGAAGAACTCGGAGAATCGGTAGGCCCGGCGGGAACGGCGCAACGCCTCGCCGCCTGGCGGCGGTGGCGGCCACGGCCCTCGCCACGGCCGTACCACTGACCCTCGGCGCTGCAGGAGACGCGGGAGCGGCCGGGGACCATTCGATCGTGTTCGCCCGCTACACCGCGACGGCACCGGTCGAAGACCTCTACGCGATCTCCTCCACGGGCGGCACGCCCGTCAACCTCACGCACACCTCCACCGTGAGCGACGTGATGCCCACCTGGTCCCCGGACGGCAAGCGGGTCGCCTTCGTCCGCTACGGATCCGGTGGCGCCGTCGACGGCATCTGGACGATGAAGTCCACGGGCGGCGACCTGAAGGCCGTCCCCGGCACCAAGGACGCCTCCGACCCGGCGTGGTCCCCGGACGGCAAGCGGATCGCCTACGCCAAGCCGGTCGGCACCCAGCGCGAGATCTATGTCGCCGACATCGACGGCACCCCCGCCACCCGGCTCACCCACAACGCGACGGACGACCTCCATCCGACGTGGTCCCCGGACGGTAAATACATGGCGTTCAGCCGCGCGGACGCGGGCGGACACAGCAGAGTGATGCGGATCCGGCTGTCCACCCTGACCCAGACGGCGGTCACCGGGTCCGCCTCCCACGACTGGACACCCGACTGGTCGCACAACGACCGGATCGCCTTCAGCCGCGTGGACTCCTCGGGCTTCGCCCACCTGTACGTCGTCCGCCCCGGCGGCGCCGGACTGCACCGCATCACCAACGCCCGCCTCAACGACAAGAACCCCTCGTGGTCCCCGGACGGCAGCCGTCTGGTCTTCACCAGAGGCGGCACCGACGACGGCGACCCCGAGCACCTCTATCTGGTACGGGCCGACGGAACCGGCCTGACCCAGCTCACCAAGACCGACTCCCACGACCTGCAGGCCGACTGGCGCCCCTGATAGGCCGGTCAACAGCCGGTGGCCGCCCGGGGTCGGCCATCGAGGAGGCCGGCCAGTACCCACCAGGTTAGGCACGCTGGATCGAGAGCGTCGCAGAGGGCAGTTCTCGCGGGCACCAACCGGATGGGCCGGCCTCCGCGACAGCCACGTCACCGCTGGTTCGCACCAGCGGTGACCACGGGCCGCTACTCGTGACACATCGTCAGGAAGGCAGTTGCCAACTTTGGTTGGCCGCTCCGGAGCACGACCATATCTGCAGCCGGGTACCGTTGGCCGAACTCGGGCCGGTTGCGTCGAGGCACTTGCCCGACTGCGGATTGACAAGCGCGCCGTTCGCGCCCCGCTGCCAGATCTGTGACCCAGTACCGTTGCAGTCGTAGAGCTGCACCTTGGTTCCATCGGCGGTGCCGGCGGCAGTCACGTCCATGCATTTTCCAAGGGCTGTCAGCGTGCCGTCGCTGCCCACCGTCCAGTTCTGGGCGCCTGTGCCGTTGCAGTCGTAGAGCTGCACGGCTGTGCCGTTGGCTGTCTTCGCGCCGGCGATGTCGACGCACTTCCCGCCGTAGCCGTGGATCGGGCCGGTGGCCGTCGCGGGCGGAGTGACCGGGCCCGCTTGCCCTGCCGCCCACTTGATCTCCTGCAGCAGCAGCTGGTTCTGCTGCGCGCTGGCGAACGTGGACGACAGCGTGGTGTTCGTCGAGTAGTCCATCGCGTTGTGGCCGAAGTTGTTGTAAACCATCCTGTAGTTGCGGTTGGTCCACACGATCGGGAAGTAGCCGCTGTACCAGGTCTGACTGGGGTCGGTGCCGACCGGGAAGGTGGACGGGTCCATCGACGCCAGGATGTCGATGTCGGGGTTCTGTCGCAGGTCGTACTGCCAGCTGTACCACTCGCTCACAGAGCTGGTGACAGTGGACGGCAGGCCGGCGGTCGCCGCATGGCCGCGGTCCTCGACCTTCAGCGTCTCCGAGGTCGGTCCCCAGGAATTGCTCCGGAACGTGCCGGTGCCCAAGAACGTGTTGTGATACCAGGGCCAGTCACTCGAGTCGGCGGTGTACGCGGAGACGTGGAAGCCGATGAAGCCGCCGCCGCCGGCCATGTACGTCTGGAAGGCGGACTGCTGCGCCGCGTTGTGCGGGTAGTCGTCGAGAAACATGACCACCTGGTAGTTGGCCAGGTTCGCCGTGTTGAGCTGACTCCAGTCCGTGGTGGCGGTGTAGGTGAACCCGTTCTGCGCACCGGCTTCGGGGAACCAGGCGTTGGCTTCGTGATCGAAGCTGATGTGTGCCGCGTCGTAGGTGCCGTCGTAGAAGGCGAGCACCTTGAACGTCGTGGCCGCGTGGGCGGCGAGCGTCGGGCCGGCCTGGACACCGAGGACCAGGGCGAGCAGCGTGAGCAGTCTCAGCAGGAGGGGCGACCGATGGACGGCCGTACCGGAACGGGGCATGCGAAGGCCTTCCTCGTGCACGATGGTTGTGTGGGGCGTGCCGGTGCACTCCGACCAACAGCATGAACCGTGTTCATGTCAATGAAAATGGTCTGTACCAAATTTCTGACGATCGCCTGCCGTTGCATCCGCCAGACGGCTCGCCCGGCCCCGCTCCGGCTCACCGACGGCCACCTGATGCGCCACGACGAAACGTGAAACCGAGTCCCGACGACACGCACGCACCACATCAGCGCGGTCACACGCGCGGGTTCACAACACACCCAAGCGGTCGCAATCTGGCGCTGAGCAGGATCACGGTCTGCGCTGAGGTGCAGCCGCAGCTATGTCGATCAAGCGCGAGGCGATGACCCGGGCAGACACCGTGTGCCGTGCCGCCTCGTGGTCAGAGGACTCCTCCAGTGCGCGGGTGAGGCTTCAGAACGGGCGTTCGGCCGTGCCCAGGACGACGAGCTCGGTGCTGTCCAGCACCTCCGCGAGTGCCTGCGGCGCGCCGCACATGTGGCAGTAGTCCCACTGCGCGCGGCGGATCACCTGTTCCGGGTGGCCGAGCGCGCGCAGCACGTCCCAGTGCAGGGCTTGGGCCCAGACGTACCCGGGCTCGCCGTCGACATCCATGTCCTCCGCGTCGATCGGGGTGTCCGCGAGCGCGGAGGCCAGGCGGTGGCTGTCCACGGGGCCGCGGGCGAAGTCCAGGAACGCAGCGGGGTCCGCGCCCACGGGTGTGCCGTCGGCGGCGTCATCGTCCCTGCCGGGCCAGGAGTCGTAGCGGTGGGCGCGAACTCCGTCACGCCAGACCTCCAACTCCAGCCGGTCGCCGTCGTACTGGAAGGCCGCCAGTACTGGAGCGCCCAATCCGGCGCTGATCGGTCCGGCTAGCGCGAAGACATGGTTCTCGTCGACGAACCGGTCCGGATGGACGAGGCAGAATCTCGGCCCGGCCGGGGTCGCGTAGCCCACCGTACAGACCTCGCGCAGGACGTGGGCCGCCTGTTCGAGCGGCATGGGAATCAATATCGTGCCGTACGTGGTCACGGCCTCACCTCCTGGGATGCGGTGACCCTAGGTGGTGGTGACGCTGCGAGGCCAACGAAATACGCCCACTTCAGAAGCTCTCCCCGATGCCCGCTGCGTCGGGAACGTCGGGCCCATGCCGGGCCCGGCGCGCGGCAGGAGCACTTTGGTGTGTGGCTGGAGCGTGTGCAACCCCGGGCGTCCCTGGCTGGCGCAGCTGGTGGGGTGAAGCCCGTGGGGATGGGCGCCGCGCAAGAGGCCAGTGATCGTCACGGCGGGGGTTGAAAACACCCCGGCAGGCTTCGGACGGAGACGGCGCGGCATGGTCTCACCAGGGAATCGGCCCGTCCTCGGCCAAAAAGGCGCACGTCGGGCCGTCCTCGCCCGCCGTCGCCAGGTCGACCGCCACGGCCGCGCCCTCCTCCGCCGTGCGTATCCCGGTGTGACGGTTGAGGTCGGTCGCGCAGTAGCCGGGACTCACCGCGTTGACGAGGATCCCTTCGG
Source organism: Streptomyces sp. NPDC046759 (assembly GCF_040645475.1). Lineage (NCBI taxonomy): Bacteria > Bacillati > Actinomycetota > Actinomycetes > Kitasatosporales > Streptomycetaceae > Streptomyces > Streptomyces sp. NPDC046759. The sequence goes on from NZ_JBEYYJ010000024.1 coordinate 101,792, forward strand.
CGCGCAGTTCATCGGCGTAGAGCACGGTGATCGCGTTCAGCGCGCTCTTCGAGGTGCAGTAAGGGAGGAGGACCGAGGAGTAGGCGGACCACGGGCTGCCCGGGTCGGCCAGGTGGGTGAGGGAGCCGAGTTCGCTGGACATGTTGACGATGCGTGCGGCGGCGGAGCGACGGAGCAAGGGGAGCATGGCGTGCGTCACCGCGATGACGCCGAACACGTTGGTCTCGTAGACCTGCCGTACGGTGGCGGCGGGGGTATCACTCGGTTTTTGCGGTCCGGCGGCGATCGCGGCGTTGTTGACGAGGATGTCGAGGCGGCCGAACGTGGCGTCGATGTGCTTGGCGGCGGCCTGGACCGAGATCTCGTCGGTGACGTCCAGCGGTACGAACCGTACGTCGGCGCCGCCCGCGCGAAGCTCCCCGGCCGCCGCCTCGCCACGTTCGGCGTTGCGGGCGCCGATCAGCACGGTCATGCCGAGGGCTGCGAGCCTGCGCGCCGTTTCCTTGCCGATGCCCTTGTTCGCGCCGGTGATCAGAGCAGTCTTCTGCGAACTCGTCATGGCATCCAGCCTCCCCTCACCCACGGGCGGCAGGGAAAGACCAGAAGACTCTGGATCTATAGTCCACAGATATGAGTGAGCTGGAGGTACGGGAGCTGAGGTACTTCATCGCGGTCGCCGAGGAACTGAACTTCAGCCGGGCCGCGCAACGCCTGGGGATGGCGCAGCCCCCGCTGTCGAAGGCGATCGCTCAGATGGAGTCCCGGCTCGGGGTACGCCTGCTGGAGCGCACCACCCGGCAGGTGAGGCTGACCAACGCCGGTCAGGTGCTGCTCGACCAGGCCCGGATCGCCGTCGACGCGGTGCACGCGGCGGCCCGGCGAGCACGCCGGGCCGGTCAGCCGACACCCCAGCTCGTCGTGGCGGTCAAACCGGGAGGCGATGCCGGGCTGCTGCGGGAGATCCTCGCCGCCTACCGGGGAACGGGTTCGCATCTGCCGCCGCCTGAAGTCGTCGTCGGCGGCAGTGGAGAGCCGATCGCCATGCTGCGGGACGGCCGTGCCGACGTAGCGCTGCTGCGCAGCCCGTTCGACGGTCAAGGGCTGGATTGCCAGACGCTGGTGGTCGAGCCGCGACTGGCCGTCCTCCCCGCCGCGCACCGCCTGGCCGGACGCCGGCGACTGCGGCTGACCGACCTCAAGGGCGAACCGATCCCACGCTGGAAAGGGGCCGCCCCCTCCACCACCGCCTACTACACCGGATGCGACGGAGCGGAAGCAGGCGATGACCGCACGAGCTTGGCGCCGGCCGACACTCCTGAGGGGCCGCTCGTGGCCAGCGTCGAGCAACTCCTGGAGGTAGTCGCGCTGGGGCAGGCGGTGGCGTTCCTGTCACGCTCCACCACCGAGCGGCACCAGCGCCCGGACATCGCATACCGGCCGGTCACCGGCCTCAGCCCCAGCGCGGTCATGGTCGCCTGGCCGGAGACCTCGCGATCCGCAGCCGTCGCCGCCTTCGTCCAAGCCGCCCACGACGTCGCCACCCACCACCCTGACCATATGACCGCACTGGCCTGACCGGCGTACTCAACCCCTGGTCGCGCCGACCACGCACTTCTTCCTCGCCCCGATACCAGACAGCAACCGTCACTCTCGCGTCCCCCCTCCGGGTCGCTACTGAAAAGGCTCCCTGCGTTGTTCCCGCCTCATCGTCCTCGTCTGCGGCCTCTGCCGGGTCGCGCAGGGACCGCGCCGCGCCGCCGGCCGGACCGGAGCCGCGGAAGCTGTAGCGGCCCAGGACGTTCAAGTTGGCGTGCCTGAGCGGGGAGAGCAGGGCGACGTCCTCGTCCAGCACCTGGTGCTCGCGCTGCTCGGCGGGCAGGGCGCGCAGCTGCTCGACGGCGGCGTCCGGTAGCGGGTGGTCCACAGCACCGCGGCGTTCAGCACCAGGCCGAGCGCGCCGAGCTGGTCCTCCTGGCCCTGGCGGTACACCTGCATGATCTGCCCGCGCTTGCCGTGGCAGATGTCCCGGGCGAGCTTGTGCCTCGACTCCTGGACGGTGAGCCGGCGGTTCATCTGCCGCCGGTAGGTGTCGTCCACCGGGTCGACCACCTGCAGCAGGTGCGGCGTCTTGGCGATGCGCCCGCACTCGGCCAACGCGGCGCCCAGAGGGGTCGGCCGGCCCTCGCGGCCGAACATCCGCAGCAGGTCGTAGGCGCGCACCTGACCGGTCACCAGGGAGCCGGCCACCCGCAGCATGTCCAGCCAGTGCACGGTCACCTTGGCGAGGTTGACCCGGTTGCGGGCCTGCGGCTCCAGCGCCCCGTAGTCGCCGCCCCCGCCCCGGGCAGTTCGGCCCCGCCAGAACCGCTGATCGGCCAGGTCGCGGAAGCGGGGCGTGAAGTTGTAGCCGAGCAGCGAGAACAGCCCGAACTGGGGGCCTCGCGCAGCGCGGCGCCGACCACTCGAACGATCCGCATCCGCCGGTCGGCGGAGGAACCCTACGCCCTGAAAGGGGTGTCCCGTGCCGTCTGCCGCCGGTGCCGCGGACCCGCCGGCAGGCGCAGCTCGTCACGCAGTGTGGCGGTGAGTCCTCCACGGGTTTGGCCATGTCCGCGACGTAGTCGGCTCGTGCCTGCCGGTCCGCTTCATCGATGTCGGTGGGTACGGGAGACATCTGAGGGACCGGCCACGTCCACTCCGCGGTCGGCCGCGGTTCGGGAGGCACTCGCCCCGCCGCCGCGGGACGCAATGGTCACCAGTTTCGACGACATCGGGCAGTCCTCACAGGCCGAAGGCGTCCAGCGCCTCGTCTGTCCCGTACGACCGGTTCAGGAAGGGGCACCCGTCAGGACTTCCACCTTGCCGGTGTCGAGCGAGTAGTAGGCGCCCACCACGGCAAGGGCGCCCTTTCCCACCAGTGGGGCGAGGTCCTGGTTGGAGCGCAGATCGGTGGCGGTCAACTTGGCCTGGGCACGGGCCATGGTCTCGACCGGATCGGCGCCGCCCTGCTTCGCTGCCTGCTCGTATGCCGGCTGCAGAGCCTTGACGATGGCCTGCAGGTTGCCGGGCAGCGGTTTACCGTCGCGAAGAGACTCATGCGCCGCCTTGACCGCGCCGCAACGCTGGTGACCGAGGACCATGATGAGGGGGGTGCCACTGGTCATGGGCCCGTACTCGGCAGAACCGGTGACCACCGGGTCGATCGCCTCCCCGCCCGTACGCATGACGTAAAGGTCACCCAGCCCGGTGTCGAAGAGGAGTTCAGGCGGCACTCGGGAGTCGATGCACGAGAGGATCGCCGCAAACGGCTTCTGTTCCTGGGCCACGAACTGACGCCGGTTCGGATCCCGGTCGGGGTGTTGAAGGGCTCCGCTCACCCAGCGGTCGTTGCCTTCCATCAGTCTCGCCAATGCCGCGGCAGGTGTGGTCGGCCGCGCCGTCGGTGAGGCGTCAAGCGATGCCGGGGCGGCTTTCATCGACGAGCACCCCGCGAATGCGAAGGTGCCGCAGGCAAGCAGCGCTCTACGCCCAAGACGCCCTTCTCTTTCCATCGTTCGTTCCCCTCGACGCCGCTCAGGTGCATCCCTGTCTGTTGACCAGGGCAATTGTTCCGCGGGCGCGGCCGAGCCGGCAGAAGGCGCAAGTGTGCGCGGGTTACGTTGCTGCAGACGGCTCACAGTGCGGCTCACGCGCCGGCGTGAGTGTCTGGGAGGGGACCTCGCCTCCCGAAATCGGTCGCGGTCACAGCCTGCAGCCGCCGAGTCATGTCGGTGACTGGCAACGGGGCTGCCACAAGGTTCCAAGATCGCTTGACGTCGCCCCTGAGGAAAGGACGACAGTGGCTCCATAGATCGCATGAGCGGGCGGTGTGCAGTCGCCGGCTGCCGGCAGGACGAAGAGGGGAAGTTCGAGTGACCAAGACCTGCCTCATTCTCGATGTCGGTGGCGTGCTGGAGATCACGCCGGAAACGGGATGGGTGCAGCGGTGGGAGGAACGGCTGGCGACGCCGCCGGGCACGGTGCATGAGCGGATGCGCGACGTCTGGCAAGCCGGGAGTGTCGGGAGCATCAGTGAACGACAGGTTCACGAGCAGGTCGCAGCACGTCTGGGGCTCGACGCGGCCCAGGTCGAAGCCTTCATGGCTGATCTGTGGGTGGAATACCTGGGAACGCCTAACGAGGAACTCATCGCTCATGTGCGAGGGCTGCAGGGAAGCTGCGGGCTCGGCATCCTGAGCAACAGCTTCGTCGGTGCCCGCGAGCGGGAGAGGGCGCTGTACCGCTTCGACGAACTGGTCGAGCGGATCGTGTACTCGCACGAGATCGGCATCGAGAAGCCGGACCTACGTGCCTTCGAGGCCGTATGCGTCAGCCTGGAGGTGCGGCCGGAGAGCTGTCTCTTCATCGACGATTTCGCCGTGAACGTTGAGGCGGCCCAGGCGGCGGGCATGCAGGCGCATCTGTTCGAGGGCAACGCCCAGACGATCTCGCGGATCGCAGCTCATCTGAACGCAGGCCCACGGCTTGCAGGGCGTGTCCCGCTCGGATGACGTCGGCCTGACCTGCCTTCAGCGGTTTGCCTGGGCAGGTGCTGAAGAAGCCTGCCCTTGATGCCGGCCTCGGTGCCCAGGGCGATGAGCGTCGGCGGAATCCCCGGCCTCGTACAGCAGCCTGCGCCGCCCTATCGCTGATGCGTCATAGCGGTGCTGACCGTCGACATGCTCCACGCGGCAGGCCCGCGTCAGCCAATCTGTTCTGCTAGCGCGACGATGATGCCTGCGGGGCCACGGAGGTAGCAGAGCCGGAAGAGGTTCTCGTACTGCGCCACCTCGCCGAGGAGTTCGGCTCCGTGGGCGCGCAGGCGGGTGATGGTGTCGTCGATGTCATCGACGGCGAACATGACGCGATGCAGGCCCAGCGTGTTGGGCGGAGGGTTCCGCGGCTCGGCGTCGGACAGCGCGGGTGTGTGGTATTTCGTCAGCTCCAGCTTGCTGTGGCCGTCCGGGGTCCGCATCACCGCGATGTCGCTCCGTACGCCGTCGAGTCCGACGGTGCGGTCCGCATAAAGGCCTTCGATCTGCGCCTTGCCTTCCAGCTCCATGCCGAGCTCGGTGAAGAAGGCGACTGCCGCGTCCAGATCGTCGACGACGATGGCGACGTTGTCCATCCGCTGAATGGTCATGTCTCTGAGCCTAACGACTCGATAGGCGGGAGCGCGGGACCGGCCGTGACATGACGACGGCGGCGCAGGTTGAGTGAACTACTGCTGTTGGGGCGGGCGGGGATCCCATCCGACCGCGAACGACCACGTGACCTTCGGCTCGGCCGTGACCTCCAACGAGCTCGTGGCACGGTCCTTGCTCATGTGAATCTCGTTCATTGTGGGCGAAACCTTTCCCTCTTCGCACACAAGGGGAAAGGAGATACCAGTCGGCTTCACCTGCACGTGAAGTCGCCCTGCTCCCTGGCAGTTGATGGCGATTGCCACGGTTCTTCCTGCTCTGATTCCCCCGGGAATCGGGTAGGTGGCGCTCCCTGTGATTCCGGTTCCGGTGATCAGTGTGGTGATGCCATCGGAGGCGAGCTTCGGTGTCGTGGCGACCGGCGGACCGTGTGGATCAGCGGCCGTGCCGTGCACCGCCGCGGTGGGTGATGTGCTCGTAGCGGGGCTTGAATGGCTCTGTGCGGCGGCGCTGCCTCCGTGGGAACTGCAGCCGGCCACGGCCAGGACGGCGGCAAGTGCACAGAGGACCCCGCGGACCGGTGCACCGGTGTGTGACATCAACTCGTCTCCCAGATGTACCAGCCGACGTGGTCAGGGGGGTGGCTGGTGATGGTCTTCGCAGCGAGGCTGACAGGTCTACGTTGTGTCGCTGCACGATCTTGTCGATCCTCGCGTCGACGCTGATGGTGGGCCCCGCTGACGGAGGTGCCGTGGCCGCCGGGTGGTTGCCGGAACCACTGTCGCCGCTGCCCGGGATGTCGAGCTCGACGTCGACCTGGTCCGCAGGAATGTCCGCGACGTCTGTGTCGGTCGGTCAGGTGCCCGCGGCGGTTCCGTGTTGATCAGCATGCTGGTGTCTGCCGGTAGGTTGCGAGTGGAGGCAATGTGCGGGCTTCCCGGTGAACTGGGCTGGGCACGGGGCGAGTCGGTCACCTGATCGGCTTCGCCATCTCAGCGCGGATCCGGAGCGTCATCCTGGCGGCGGCCTTCAGGTCCACGTTCATCGCGGTATCCAGGGTCATGTACGCCACCCGGCCCCAGGTGTTGCCGTCCGCCCAGGCGCAGACCGGGTAGGTGAGCGTCGCCCCGCCGGCCCAGGTCCGGGTCAGCACCTCGCAGCTGACCCTGATGTGGGAGCCGGACGGGGTGACATCCTTCGATGGCACGAGCACCTTCACCCGGGTGGTGTTCGCGCTGTTTTCTGCCAGCACGCGGCCACGGACCTCGGCGGTGTTCCTGAACCGGCCGTACATGCCGGTCACGGAGAGAGCGCCCCGGTCGCCGCTGCCCGGGTGGTAGAGCGCGACGACGCCATGCGCGGCCTTGGCGTTCCAGCTGAACCTCCAGCCCCTTTCCAGCTTCCGGCCCAGGGTCGTGGAATCGTCCTTGGCCAGCGTGTAGCGGCCGTCGAGTAGTGTCCCCGGCACGGTCAGGGCATTCTCAGCGCGGGGATAGCTGTTGTTGATCTCCTTCGCGAACAGCACCAGCGTTGCCAAGAGCGCGACGATCAGGAGAGAGACACCGCCGATGATCCCAGCCATGAGGCCGACCCGGCTCTTGTCTTGCTGGACGGGGGGCGGGGCGCCCCAGGGATACAGGGGCGTCTGGTACGGCGACTCGGGCACCGGAGGCATGGACACGCCAGGACGTTACTCGATCCCGAAGGCGCCGCCGAAACCACCCTGGTTCGCCTGGTTGCGCACCCGGTGGAAGGAAGGGTGGGAGGAGGGCAGTGACCAGTACGGGACGAGGGAAAACGTCCTCAGCGCCCCGAGGACGGCTTCCGGGCTTGAGCCGCCCGGCTCCGTGCGCGTCCTCATGGCGATCCGCGCCCACTGCGCATCTGTTGGCAGCCCACCCGGACCAACGACGGGCGATTCGAACGAAACTGCCTAGCGCTCAACGTCCTGCGCCCACCACTCCTTCCGACGGGGGAGGCTCGACATCGAACGGCTCGTCGTACGCGCTGAACGACGTGGTGGTGACGTTTCCGCGGCCCCTGTAGACGGTCCTCAGCAGGTACGGCTTACCTTCGGTGGCCACGTAGAAGGTGTACGTCCCCTCTTTATCTGCTTTATCCGTCACGCGTAGAGCGACCGCCTCCCGGCCGCCGATCCGAGTGGCCCCGCCCTTCTTCGCCTTGCCGAACGAGGCGAACGTCCAGGTGCACGTCGCCAGTCCGTCATCCGGCTGTGCCGCGTCGACGGGTTCCTTCACCCACTGCTTCGGCCGGAGGCCGTCGATCTTCCTGCCGCTCCACTTCTCGAGGTATGTCTCGTCCGGCCGGACGTAGTCCGTTTCGCCGATCCGGATCTGTTCGAGGCTGCCGCTCTCGGCCCAAGTGGTCTTCGCCTTGCATCGGTTCTTGAGATCAGTGCTGAGTCGGGTCACCACCGTGCCGTGGGCCGTTGTATTGGTCGTCTCCACGGTCACGGAACGCAGTGCGCGCATTGTGCCGTTCGCCTCGTCGAGCAGGTCGGCCGCGGACTTCGTCGCGCCGCCGTCAGCGGTCGCGCACCCGGCGAGTGCGGCCCCGCTCAGTACACACGCCAGTGCCCTAGTCATGGAAATCGCTCGCACGGGGCCCCCGCTCCCTCAACGTACAGTGAATGATCATGCTCATGATCAACAGCGGGAGCCTATCAGCCCGGCGGAAGCTGGTAGGGGGCACCTCGCCGGCGCAATGACCAGCTCGTTGCCATGCCAACGGTCCCCTGGTCCAAATGAAACGCCCCCATCTCAACGGGGCCTGCCGCACCGTGATCGCGCTGAGGCAGCCTGGGCGTCCAGCCGTTCCGCCGGCACGCCGGCGCAACGACAACGAAACTCCGCAATCTGTGGCACCGGGTGGTCCTGCAAGAGTCAGGGCGCGGGGGACGAGGGCCCGAGGATGACCACCGGAGCATTGACTTCGGCGCGGGCACGCTCCACTGCAGCGTCGACTCCCTCACGGGCCTGCGGCCACCGTCTCGTCGTTTGTCCACACAACTCAGGATGATCAACGGTGGCCGTACCCGTCCCCGCACCGGCCCTCACCAGCAAGATCACTATCTGCAGCTTGATTATTAGGCTGAGCGGATGTTCGAACGCAATACGAGGAGGATGCAGGTGCTGCCTGCTTACACAGTCGAGGTTGGAACCGAACCGCTGGTCCGTCCGGCGCGGAATTCGGTGGGAGGCTGGCCCTTCCTCGACCAGGCCCAGGACTGGCCCGAGTGCTTCTGTGGTGAGCGGATGGCTCTATTCTTCCAGTTCGACATCCCCTGGGACCTGGAGCCTTTCGGCGGAGACCACCTCCTCGTCTTTCACTGCCGTGCGCACAACGACGCGTCCGACCCCCAGCTTGCTGATGGCCGGCTCGTGCCGAAGTACTGGGACGCTCCGCAGCCGCCGTACCCGGCTCCGTTCTGGTGTGTACTGATTCAGAGCCGCGGGGCGCTGCCGGCCCCGGAAGCCGAACCGTCCTTGTGCGCGCTGCCGCTGGCTCTGCGGCCTTTCGTGGATACCCCCGTCGGGGCCCAGACTTTCAAGGTGGGCGGTACCCCGTCCTGGGCACAGGATCCCGAGTACTACAGGTGCGCATGCGGCGCGGACTTGGTGTATGTCTGCCAGGTTCCCGAGGGTATGGACTTCGCTGTCTACCCCGGCCAGCCAGAACAGCCCTATAGCGTCAGGGCCGACACCTACTGGCTGTTCCTGGGCAACGAAGTCTACTTGCTGGCGTGCCCGGCCCGCTGCGATCCGGCGGCCATCTGGCCGGTCAATCAGCACTGACGCGTCAGCATCACCGCCCCCATCCCACGCCAGCGGTGCCCAGTAACCACCACCGCGAGCAGGCAGCTACCGGTCCGGAGATCATTTACGGGACAGCACTTGGGCTATGACCTGCGGCCACTGCAAGATCGCTAGTCTTCACACACCAATGATCAGCGGTGGCCGTACCCGTCTCCCCCCTCTGGCAGCCATTGGTGAGACGCCCCAACCAGCAAGATCACGATCTATGGCTGGAGTATGAGAACTACCGGTACTCGAGCAACCACCGGGTCGTCATCGACGCCGACAGCCGACTCGTCGTCGCCGTCGGCCGGCCGGTCACGGGCAACCGCAATGATTGCAAGGCGAGGGGACTTTCCGGTGCGAAGGCTGCCGTCGGCCGGGCCACGGTCATCGCGGACGGCGGCTACCGGGGCACCGGCCTGCTCATCCCGCGCCGCCGTGAACGCGGGCAGACCGAACTGCCAGCTTGGCAGGGGGAGCACAACGCCTCCCTCCGCAGGGTGCGGGCCCACGTCGAGCACGTCTTCGCGCGCATGAAGGCCTGGAAGATCCTTCGCGACTGCCGTCCGAAAGGCGACGGCGTCCATACCGCCGTGCTCGGCATCGCTCGGCTGCACAAGCTCGCCCTCAGCTCCCCACCTCTGCGGCGCGGAGAACGCTCAGTCGATGCAGAACTCGTTGCCCTCGATGTCCAGCATCGGGATGCACGCATCATTGCCGTCATACAGCGTTCGCACGTGTACCGCGCCGAGCGGGACCAGTCGCGCACATTCGGCCTCAAGTGCGGCGAGGCGCGCTTCACCCACAAGGCCGGTGCCGACCCGCACATCAAGATGCACCCGGTTCTTGGCGGCCTTCCCTTCGGGGACGCGCTGGAAGTACAGTCGCGGGCCCACTCCAGAGGGATCTATGCAGGCGAACCAAGAATCCCGCTGCTCAGGTGGCTGCGAACGATTGAACTCGTCCCACGTGGCAAACCCCTCCGGAGGCGGCGGTACGACGTACCCCAACACCTCGCACCAGAAGCGAGCGAGGCGCTCAGGTTCTGCGCAGTCAAAGGTGACTTGAAACTTCTTGATCGTTGACATCGGCGCACCATAGCAGGGGGACTCTGCCGCTCATTTCCCCAGGCGGATCCACCTGCCAGGACAACCGAAGGTCTCGTCCAGCATCTGTTCAAGTACGGCGGTGTCCATGTCGCCCTTGCCATGTGGTCGGAGCACTAGCAAGACGCTGCAGCCCGCCGCCGGGCAACGTTTGGCCGTTCGCCGGCCGGAGAGGCGGGCGGAGAGGCGGGCGGAGCCGTCCGCGTCTGCGGGCGCACCCGTGCGGTGGGCTGCCCGGCTCACCGGCCACGGCCGGGTCCCCACTGGCCTGCGCCGAGGCAAGCCCCTCCCCCGGCCACCCAACCGACGGGCCGGAAGACGGCGAGGTCCGCCACGCATGCCAAGCAAACCGGTGCCGCACCGCCCACGGGCATGCTGGAACGGCACTCGCCGACGGCGCGTGCACGGCGTGCCCGGGCCGGCACCCCTCAGATGTGCCCGAGGCAGGCTTACCTCCTGTGGTGGTCGAGACGGGGCATGGCCCGGCGGCCATTCGTTACTCACTTTCAGGTGGACACGGCCGCCAAGGCGGCCTTGTGTCCGTTGCCTTCTTCCGCTCGTCGCCTGACCGCGACCGTCGCGGACGCCGTCCACGTCCACACCGAATGCGGCCGCCACACCCGCCCCGACCCTGTTCCAGGATCGTCGGGCTACGTGTGGGAGAACGACGAGGACACCGCGACCCTGCGCAACGACCACGGCCGCTTCATCGACGCCGTCCCCTGGGGCCGTAACACTGCCGCGACGGCGGAGGCGACCACCGCGGTGACGGCCAGCGCCGTGACGGCCACGGCCACCGCGGCGGACACCGTCACTGACCCCGGCCGACCGCGCTGACGCCGACCGGTGACCAGGCGTCCGGTGTGCAACGAGAGTGTGAAGCTGCGCGCATTCGTCTTCGGCGTCGGCGGCAAGCACGTCCTGGATGCCGGCGTCGGCCTCCGGCTCGTAGACGCCGGCGGAGCAGCTGTGCGATGCGCTCCCGCTTTCCCGCGGTCCAGGAGATTTCGGCATCGCGCACTTTGAAGCGGGTCAGCCCTGCCAGACGTCGGCCACGGAAGGGGCCAGCGCACTGGCCTGGGCGTAGCCCGCGCGGGCGGCAGCCGGCCGGCGTGTGTCGTCGGCCATGTTGCGGCCCATCGCGCGGCGCGCGGCCCGGTCCGGGGACAGCAGGACGACGTGCGCCCCGCCGTCGGAGAGTTCGTCGGCCTGCTGCGAGGCGCTCGGATGCGGCCCGACCGCCCGGGGGACCGGCACGACCGCCAGCACCCGGCGGTACCCGCGTGCGAGCTGGAGGTTGGCGGTCGAACGACTGCCGCCGTCAATCCAGCGCCGGCCCGCCACGGTGACCGGCGGCCATACGACGGGCACGGCGCAGCTCGCCGCGACCGCTTCGAGCAGTGTCACTCCGGAGCCGGAGTCGAAGACCTCCAGTCGTCCTGTCCGCACGTCGACCGCGGTGATCCGCAGCTCGCGGCCGGGCCAGTCGCGTGCGTCCCCCAGGAGCGCACCGACCGTGTCGAAGACGTCCGACTCCGGGCCGGTCCTGGCGCTCAGGGCCGCTCGGGCAAGGCGTTCGGCGGACCGCTGGGCATTGCGGGAGCCGAGCGCCGCCCAGAGGAAGCGCGCTGTCTGGCGCGCGGTCACCGGAAGACGGACCGCGTCTGCTCCGGAGAGCTGACGCTCGTACAAATCCGCGGCCGTAACGCCGTACCGGAGCCGGGACCCGAAGACGGCACCGGCGGAGGAGCCGATCACGACGTCGGCGCTGCCGAGATCGATCCCGGCCTCCGCGAGCCCGGCGAGCACCCCGGTCATCCAGGCCCCGCCCACCGGCCCGCCGCCGCCGAGCACAAGTGCGCTGCCGGACATGCTTCGCCCTCCCCGTGAACGACCGCGGACGCCCCGCCCGCGGGAAGCAAAACGGGGAATGGCCCCCGCTTACCCGGCCGACGATAGCATCCGTACCGGGGAACGCTCCCCGGTACAGGGCGAGAAGAGGGAGACGCGATGGACGACCGTCCGCCGGTAGGGCGCCGCGATGCGCTGCGCAACCGGAAGCTGCTGACGGACCGAGCCCGCGAGGTCTTCGCCGAACAGGGCCTGGACGCCCCGCTCGATGAGATCGCCCGGCGGGCGGGCGTGGGCAACGCCACCCTCTACCGCCATTTCCCGAACCGTGCAGCGCTCGTGGACGAGGTCTTCCGAGATGCGCTCACAGAGACCACAGCGGCGGGCGAGCGGGCACGTACCGCCGAGGACGCATGGACGGGACTGACGCAGTACCTGCGCACGGTGTTCGCCGGCCTCGCCGCGGACCGCGGCGCCAATGACCTCATGACCACGAACCTGGAAGGCGTGGCTTCCCTGGAGGCGATCCACGCCCACAACCGTGAAACCGTCGACGAACTGCTCCGGCGTGGTCAGGAACAGGGAACCATTCGCCCGGACCTCACCACCGAGGACCTGCTCTTCACCCTGGCAGCACTGGGCAGGGCCGTTCCCGCGCTCGCCTCGGTCGCACCGCAGGCCTGGCTCCGCCCGCTCACCCTGCTCCTCGACGGCCTTCGCGCCGGACCGTCCGCTCCCCCGCTGCCCACACCGGCCCTCACTTCCGGTCAGCTCGGCCGGGTGCTGCTCAACCTCGGCCCGCACAGGAGGCGTTGAGAGGCCCCTGACACACCGGCACCAGCGCGATCCCCTGCGCCGCGGCCCCGCTCCAGCAGGGCGCCCGGGAGCGAGTGGCACCGGCGCGCGAAGAGCACGTAGGGGGTGCGGGCTCGTAGCAGCGTCATGACCAGGCCCACTCGAGCGACAGCGCCGCGCTCATGACCGATCGTTGCCGACGAAGTGGGCTTTCGGCAGGTCCGGCGCAGCTGACAGGATCTGGCGTACTCGCCACCGGTCCACCGCCCCGATCCACCAGACCAGGCGTCGACGCCGGCCGGGTGGAGCGGGGCGGTGGACCGGGCGACTCGGCCGCCGTATCAACTCACCAGGTGCATCCAGGTGTTCGGGCCGACAACGCCGTCCGGGGTCAGCCCCCGGGACTTCTGGAACGTGATCACGGCGTCCCGGGTTCCGGCCCCGAACCGGCCGTCCACCGCGACAGCGGCGCCATGGGCCTTCAACTCGTCCTGAGCCGCCCGTACAGCCGCGCCGGTATCTCCTTCCCGCACGGTCACGACCAGGTGCTGCCAGGTGTTCGGCCCCACGACGCCGTCGGGGGTCAGCCCCTGGGCCCTCTGGAACGCGACCACGGCGTCCCGGGTTCCCGTCCCGAACCGACCGTCCACCGTGAGGGACGCTCCGCGGGCGCCGAGCAGGTACTGCACGGTGGTCACCTGCCGGCCTGCCTGCCCCTGCTGCACCAGAGGCCAGCTGGGAGCCGGAGGCGGAGGCGTGTAGTCACCCCGGGCGAACGTCTTGAGGTCCTGCAGGCTGCCGTTGAAGACGTCCTGGTCCCCCGGAAAGGTGCCCGAGGCGGCGGTCTGCCAGACGGTGTACGTGCTCCAGCCGGCGGGCAGAGGGGTGGGCGTGCCGGACTGGTTGACGATCCACAGCGGGTCGGTCCCGCCGAAACCCCGGTAGTTCCCGGTGCAGGTCGCCCACCAGCCGGCGGCGGTGTAGATGGCCGGATGGCGACCCGTCCGGGCGTGGTACTCGTTCACGAACGCCGTGATCCAGCTGATCATCGCGCTGCGGCCGAGCCCCCAGCAGGCGTCGCCCTGCGCCTTGGCCTCGATGTCCAGGGCTCCTGGGAGGGTCTTGCCGTCGCGCGTCCACTTCCCGCCGTGCGCCAGGAAGTAGTCGGCCTGCGCACGTCCACCGGAGGCGTCCGGGCGGGCGAAGTGGTAGGCGCCACGGATCAGGCCGGCGGCGGCTGCCCCGTTGTACTGCTGCGAGAAGTAGCTGCTGGTGTAGCTGACCCCTTCGGTCGCCTTCACGTAGGCGAATGCGGCGCCGTTGGCAGCCGTCGCCTTCCAGTCGACGTGGGGGTTGTGGCCGCTCACGTCGAGCCCGCGCACCATGGACGTGGATCGGGCCGCCCCGGTGGCCTCGGTGGCCTCGGTGGTGCCCGCGTGGGCCGCGCCGTGGGGGCCGATGCACAAGGCCGCGAGTCCGGCGGCGAGCACCGTGGCACCGCGGACCCGCCACCCGGCTCTGCCCACCGCACCGCTGCGGGCATGGGGATACGTCATCGCTGTCTCTCCGTTCTGGTTCCGTGGTCGGTCATGGCCGGTGCCGCCGGCCGTCCTGGGCCTACGACACCGAGGACCGGCTCCGACGACGCCGTGCACCGGTCCCTGCGACGCCGGAGGCACCGGCAGGGACCGGCGGGGCGGGCGTGGCCCGCTACGGGCGGACCAGGCCGTAGAACACGGACCCGGACAGCGGGTAGCTCTTGTCGTAGACGCCGTACTGGCCGGGACGGGCGGGATTGGACGTGTTGCCCGAGACGACGCGCACGGTTCCGCCGCTGACCTGGTCGACGACGCCGATGTGGTACCGGTTGTGCGCGCTGCCGTAGATGATGAGGTCTCCGGGCTTCGCGGTGCCGAGGCCGCTGGTGCCGACCCACTTGTGGTGCGCGACGGCCCAGTCGTAGACGTTGGGTACGTACGTCATGAAGGGGATGTCGACGCCGGACTGCCGCCAGACCCAGGTGGCGAAGGCCGCACACCACTCGTCGCACACGCTGTAGGGCTTGCCGGGAACGCACCGGCGGGAGTCGGCCGTGACCCCGATCTGGCTCTTGGCGGTCTTCACGATCCTGGCCCGGAGCGCGGTCGTGGCGTGGCAGCTCTTGACGAGCCGCTCGATACCCATGTCCTTCATGGTCTGCTCTCCGGCGATGCCGTCCGCCGAGAGGTGGTGGGCGGCCTGGTAGCTCTTGACCGCGCTCGTCGTGGCCGTTCCGTAGTCACCGTTGGCCGGGGCTCCGGCCTTGGCCTGTACCTGCTTGACCACGGAGGTGAGTCCGGCGAGGGTCTGCGGGCCGATGACGCCGTCGACGCCGAGGCACCGGTCGCTCTGGAAGGACTGCGTGGCCGCCTTGGTCTTGGGGCCGCCGACACCGTCCACGCCACCGGCGTCGTAGGCCAGGCCGTTCAGATCGCGCTGGGCCAGCTTGATCTCCGACGAGGTGGCGGCCGGCTTGACCGTCGGCGAGGTGGCCGCCGAAGACTGGCCCGGCACGGCCGCCAGGGCACCGGCCGCGACCACGGCGGTCAGCAGACCGACGACGGCCCGCCGGGAGCGCCGCACCGGGCGCGGGGTTGCAGGAGTGTTCGTCAGCATTCCGGAACTCCTCACGTTCAGGGAGAAGAGAAGGTGGGACCGGGGAGAGGCGTTCACATGGCATTCGTCTCGGCCGTACGACCGCTGATCCGTCCCCGGACGGCGTCAGCGGCACCCCCGTCTCCGCCGTCGCCGAGTCGGTTCTACGGCATCGCACGTTGTCCGGTGTCGGCGAAGGCGCCCCGGACAACGGGCTGCGGACAATAGGCTCGCCGCGACGCTTCACGGACCTTGGGGGAGCACAAGTGCCAAGAAAAGAACAGCCGTTGGCGGACGACGGCAGCGCGCTGACCGAATTCGCCGCAGGGCTGCGTCTGCTGCGCGACAAAGCGGGCAAGCCCACTTACCGTCAGCTCGCGGCGAAGGCGCATTACTCGTCGACGACACTCGCGGACGCGGCCGGAGGCAGAAAGCTGCCCAGTCTGGAGGTCGCGCTCGCCTTCGTCCGGGCCTGCGGGGGCGACGAGGAGGAGTGGAAGGCGCGCTGGCACGAGGTCGCCGCGGGCCTCGCCCCCGCGGCGCCGGACGGGCGGGTTGCTGCGGGGCCGGAGCAGGCCCGGCCATGCCCCTATGTGGGCCTTGCGGCTTTCCAGCCGGAGGACGCCTCCTGGTTCTTCGGACGGGAACGACTCACGGAGGACCTGGTCACCCGGGTCCGCGCCGATCGGTTCGTCGCGGTGTTCGGGGCGTCGGGATCCGGCAAGTCGTCGCTGCTGCGGGCCGGTCTGGTCCCGCACGTGAGCGGGGGCGGCCCGGACGCCGGCTCCGGATGGCCGGCCCTGCTGTTCACCCCGGGAGCACACCCGCTGGAGGAGTGCGCGGCCCGGCTCGCGGCCTTCGCCAAGGGCACGGCCTCGGTACTGCACAGGGAGCTGAGCGGCGACCCCCGGGCCCTGCACCAGGCGGTGCTGCAGGCGCTGGCCACGGCGGACTGCCCCGACGGCACGGATCTGCTGCTGGTCGTCGACCAGTTCGAAGAGGTCTTCACCCTCTGCCGGAACAAGGACGAACGCGACCGTTTCGTCACCGCGTTACTCACGGCGGCCCAGGCCGCCAACAGCCGTACCCGCGTGGTCATCGGTGTCCGGGCCGACTTCTACGCGAGTTGCTCCGGACACCCCGAACTCGTCGCCGCCCTGCAGGACGCCCAACTGCTCGTGGGCCCCATGTCGACGGAGGAACTGCGCCGTGCCGTCAGCCGGCCGGCCGTCCGCTCCGAATGCGCCGTGGAGACGGCCCTGCTGGCCCGGGTCGTGGCGGAGGCCACCGGACAGGCCAACGTCCTGCCGCTGGTCTCCCACGCCATGCGGGAGACCTGGCTGCGCCGCCGCGGCAACACGCTCACCCTGAGCGGCTACGAGGCCGCCGGCGGCATCACGCACGCCCTGGCCAACACCGCCGAGGCCCTCTACCAGCAGCTGACCGCCGAGCAGCAGCGGCTCACCCGTTCCGTCCTGCTGCGCATGGTGGCGCTCGGCGACGGCACCGACGACACCAAACGGCCCGTACTGCGCGAGGACCTCGGCCCGGACACCGGCGCCGTGCTGGATCTGCTCGCCCGGGCCCGGCTGGTCACCCTGGACAGGGACGGCGCCGAGCTCACCCACGAGGCTCTGCTGCACGCCTGGCCCAGACTGCGCCGCTGGATCGACGAGGACCGGGCCGGTCTGCTCATGCACCAGCAGATCACCGACGCGGCCGCCGTCTGGCACCGGCAAGGGCGCGACCCCGGCGCCCTGTACCGGGGCGGTGTCCTGGCCGTGGCGCGTCAGTGGGCCGCCACCCGTGGCGACACACTGGTCCCCGGCCCCCGCGTCGAGGAATTCCTCGCCGCGTCCGTCCGGCACGCGGACCGCGCGGCCCGGCTGCGCCGCGCCGGAATCGCCGCCGTGTGCGTCCTCGCGCTCGTCGCCTCCGTGGCCGCCGCCGTGGCCTTCAAGAAGAGCGCGACCGCCCAGGCCGAACGCA
Organism: Streptomyces sp. NPDC046759; assembly: GCF_040645475.1. Taxonomy (NCBI): domain Bacteria; kingdom Bacillati; phylum Actinomycetota; class Actinomycetes; order Kitasatosporales; family Streptomycetaceae; genus Streptomyces; species Streptomyces sp. NPDC046759. The sequence continues at coordinate 119,168 of NZ_JBEYYJ010000024.1, forward strand.
ACAACGCCATCGCGGGAGAGGTGCAGGCCGAGGCCGGCCAGTTACGGGAGACCGACCCTTCGCTCGCCGCCCAACTGGACATCGCCGCCTACCGCATCCGCCCGCTGCCGCAGCTGCGCACCGATCTGATCAGCGCCGCCGGCGCCCCGGTGTCCCGGCCCCTGGCCGCCGGAAGCGGCACCGTGTACGCGGTGGCCTACAGCCCCGACCGCCGCACCCTGGCCGCTGCGGGAGCGGACGGCATGATCCGGCTGTGGAACGTCGCGGACCCGGCCGCCCCGGTGCCGCTCGGCCACCCCGTCGCCAGCCACAGCCAGTGGGTGTACTGGCTCGCCTTCAGCCCCGACGGCCACACTCTGGCGTCCGCCGGACGCGACCGCACGGTCCGGCTGTGGAACGTCACCCGCCCGGCACACGCCGTCCCCTGGGGGCAGCCGCTGACCGGCCACAGGAGTTACGTCTTCTCCGTCTCCTTCAGCCGGGACGGACGCACGCTCGCCAGCGCGAGCGACGACGGTACGGTCCAGCTGTGGAACGTCGCCGATCCGGCCCACCCGCGACGGCTCGGACAACCGTTGAAGGGTCACGACCACGGCGCCGTGGCCTCGGCCGCGTTCAGCCCCGACGGCCGCACCCTCGCCAGCGCGGGGCACGATCACACCATTCGGCTGTGGAACGTCACCGACCCCGCCCGGCCACAGCGTCTGGGACGGCTCACCGGTTTCAAGGACACCGTGTACGCCGTCGCCTTCAGCCCCGACAGCCGCCTCCTGGCGGGCGTGGGCAACGACCACACCGTCCGGTTGTGGAACGTCGCGGACCCGGCCGCCCCGGTGTCGCTCGGGGCGCCCCTGACCGATCACCACGACTCCGTGTACGCGGTCGCCTTCAGCCCCGACGGACGAGTCATGGCCACCGCCGGAGCGGATCACACCGTCCGCCTGTGGAACGTCATGGACCCCTCCGCGCCCGTGCCGATCGGGCAGCCCCTCACCGGTCACACCGAATACGTCTACTGGCTGGCGTTCAGTCCCGACGGGCACAGCCTGGCCTCGGCCGGTGCCGACCATACCGTCAGGCTCTGGCGTCTGCCGAGCACCCTCCTTCCGGACCCGAGTTACGTCAACACCGTGGCGTTCAGCCCCGTACGGCACATCCTGGCCAGTGGCAGCACCGACAGCACCATCCGGCTGTGGAACGTCGCCGATCCCGCACAGCCCACCTCCCTCGGCCGTCCTCTCACCGGCCATCACGACGCCGTGCGGAAACTGGCGTTCAGCCCCGACGGCAGGCTCCTGGCCAGCGCCAGCAGGGACGGCACCATCCGGCTGTGGGACGTCCGGAATCCCGCGCGTGCCGCGCTCGTGGGACAGGCGCTCACCGGCCACCGGGGTGAGGTCAACTCGGTCGCCTTCAGCCCGGACGGCCGGACACTGGCCAGCGCGGGTCTGCACGACCGGCGGGTTCGCCTGTGGGACGTCTCACGGCCGGCGAACGCCGGCGGCCTGGGCGAGCCCCTCGCCGTCCACTCCGGACCGGTCACCGCGGTGGCCTTCAGCCCACGAGGACATGTGCTGGCCACGGCCTCGGCGGACGACACCACCCGGCTCTGGGACGTGACCCGTCCCGCGAAGCCCGTGCCGCTGGGCCACCCTCTCGCCGCCCGCAGCGGCGGTGTGTACGGGGTGGCGTTCAGCCCCGACGGCCGGACCCTGGCCACCGCCAACGTCGACCACACGGTACGACTGTGGAACGTCACCGACCCCGCACGGCCGGTGGCCAGGGCCGAACCTTTGACCGGCCACGCCAGCTTCGTGTACGGCGTCGCCTTCAGCCCGGACGGTCACACCCTGGCCAGCAGCAGCGACGATCACACCGTGGACCTGTGGAACGTCACGGACCCCGACCACCCGTCCCAGCTGGGAACCGCTCTCGTCGGCCACACCGGGCCGATCGACGACGTGGCATTCAGCCCCGACGGCCACACCCTCGCGAGCGCGAGCGACGACCACACGGTACGGCTGTGGACCCTCGACCCCGACCAGGCGATCCGGCGGCTGTGCGCGGCGACCGGCAAAGTCACCGCGCGGCAGTGGGACCAGTACATGCCCGAACCGGCCGCGAACCGGCCCTGCTCATGACGCGGCGGGCAGGGGGGGGGAGCGCACCTGCCCCACCCGTCTGACCTGCGTGGCTTCGCCGTCGTTGTCCGGCCGATGCTGTCCGGTGCCGGTTCGCCGACACCGGACAACCGAATCGGCCTAGACAGGGTTCGGTGGCACGAGCGGGACCCGGCCGGCGCATGGGCGGGTCCCGCTGTCACGGGCCACTGTTTCCATCCGGACGAACGAACGGAAAGCAGATGTCCATTCGGAAGACGGCTACGAGGATCGGCCTGCTGGCCGCTGCCGTGACGGTGATCACCGGCGGCCTGTCCATGACGGCGGACGCCTCGTCCGCCGCGGCCACGCTCCGGTACGGGAGCCATGGCTGGGGAGTGAAGTGCGTGCAGGAGAGCGTCAACAACTGGGCGGCGCGCAACGGCAACGACCGCCCGCTGGCGGTGGACGGCAGGTTCGGGAACGGGACCCGGAGCTGGGTCGAGAGGTTCCAGTCCGCCTCCGGTATCCCCGTCGACGGCGTCGTGGGCAAGCAGACCGGTAACAGTGTGCTGGCAAACCTTCAGGGCGACAGCACATGGCGGCACGACTGCTACTACTACGTCCCCAGCACCCACGGCTGACGGGCTCCGCCCTCCGCCCGGGACGAAAGGGTTGCCTGCCGTCCGGCCGGTGACACCGACCGCTCCGCGACCGTCGCTTCGCACGAGGCGGCGGTCGCATGGCGGCCGACTGTCACGCACGGCCGGTCCGGTCCGGCCCCTGTCGCAGGCGTCCACAGGACGCGGGGCGGCGGCCCACGCCGACGACGGCGGTTACGCCAGTTCCAGTACGAGCTTGCCGACGTTCTGCCCGCGGAAGAGCATCTGCAGCGTCTCGGGGAAGTCGTCCACGCTCCCCCGCACCACATGTTCCTTGACCTTGATGCGGCCGGCGCCGATCCAGGCGGAGATCTCCTGCGCTGCCTGGGCGTAGCGCTCGGCGTAGTCGAAGACGACGAAGCCCTCCATGCGGGCGCGGCGTACCAGCAGGGAGAGGTAGTTGGAAGGGCCCTTGACCGGCGTGGCGTTGTTGTACTGGCTGATCGCACCGCAGATCACGACACGGGCGTGCATCGCCAGCCGGGTCAGGGCGGCGTCGAGTACGTCCCCTCCCACGTTGTCGAAGTAGACGTCGATACCGTCGGGAGCGTGGCGGCGCAGCGCTTTCCTGACGTCTTCGGCGCGGTAGTCGATCGCCGCGTCGAATCCCAGCTCGTCGGTGAGCAGCGCGCACTTCTCCGGTCCTCCGGCGATGCCCACCACCCGGCAGCCCCTGGCCTTCGCGATCTGTCCCGCGATGGTGCCGACCGCGCCGGCCGCCCCTGACACCACGACGGTCTCGCCGTCCTTCAGGGCCCCGACGTCCAGCAGGCCGAAGTAGGCGGTCATGCCGGGCATGCCCAGCGCGCCGAGATACGTCGAGGGCGGGGCCAGGGAGGTGTCGATCTTCATGGCGCCGCTGCCGTCGGAGACCACGTGTTCCTGGACGCCGAACGCGCCGACCACGTGATCACCCGGCTGGAAATCGGGGTGGTTGGAGGCGGTGACCTCGATGACCGATCCGGCGCGCATCACCTCGCCGACGCCCACCGGCGGCAGGTAGGAGGGGCGGTCGTCCAGCCAGCCCCGCATGGCCGGGTCCAGGGAGATGACGCGCGTCCGGCCGGCGAAAAGCCCGGGGCCCGGCTCGTCGACGGGCCCGGAGCAGTGCTCCCAGTCCTCGGGCTTCACTTCGCCAACGGGGCGGGCTGCCAGACGGATCTGTCGGTTGGTCACGGACATCGCGTCTCCTGTCGTTCAGGGCTTCGCCGCAGAGTACCGACCAGTAGGTATGTCGAGGTGTGTGATGTTCACCACGCCCCGCATCCCACCTGCTGGCCAGCTCCGCTGCGCGACCGGACCGGTCAGCGCGCGGAGACCCTCCGCTCGACCCGGCCCTTGGGGCTGCGGTCCTGCAGCAGTCGCGCGGTCTGTGCGGACACCGGCGCGGCCAGCACCGCGGTGACCAGGTCGACCAGCCGACTGGTGAACAACCGGTCGTCCCTGCGAGGGCGTCCGGCGGCCCGGGCGGCGAGTTCGGCGTGACAGAACCGCATGGCGGTGAAGCGGGTGTGGAACACCGCGACGGACTCCGGAGCCAGCAACGGCTCCACCAGGCGCCGCCAGGGATAGATGCTCGACCCCTCCGTCACGACGACCTCGACCAGGGGTTCGGGGCGGTTGAGCAGTTCGGCCACGACCTGCAGGAACTCGCGGCCGCCGTCGGGGTCGGCGAGTTTCGCGGCGGCCGGCAGCACCAGTGCGGCGGCCAGGGAGCGGAGATCCTCGGCGCCACTGTCCTCGTACTGTTGCAGCAGTACCTCGCGGCGGGCGTCCACCGCCGGAAGGTGCTTGTCCAGAACGGCGCGCAGCAGACCCGTCCGGTCGCCGAAGTGGTACTGCAGGGCCATCGCGTTGCGCTGGCCGGCGGCCCGCTTGATCTCGTTGAGCGACGCACCGTCGACGCCCTTCGCCGCGAACAACTGCTCGGCGGCCCGGATGAGGGTGGCGCGCGTGTCACCCGCCTTCCGGCTCCGGGGCGACGTGGCCTGCGTCTCATGTGCTGTCACGGATGCCCATGCTAGCGTCGCCCCGCCGAAGTAATACACGTGCATTAATGACTGATGAAGGCGCCTTGGCGCGCTGCGGGAGTCAATCCAGTGAAGGCACTGACCTACCACGGCCCCCACGACATCCGCTTCGAGGATGTCCCCGACCCGGCCGTCACCAGCCCCACCGACGCGGTCATCCAGGTCACCACGGCCGGCATCTGCGGCAGCGACCTGCACATCTACGGCGGCCACGGGTTCACCTCCGAGACCGGTTACACCCCGGGACACGAATGTGTCGGCGTGGTCGTCGACACCGGCGACCGGGTCGCTCGCTTCAAGCCGGGCGACCGCGTCCTGGTTCCCGCCTCGGTCGGCTGCACGCAGTGCGGAACCTGCGCGAAGGGACTCACCGCCAGGTGCGAGCGGGCCCATGCGCCGACGGATCTCTGTTACGGAGTGAGCCCGCACCTTCCGGGAAGCCAAGCCCAGTTCGTGGGCGTGCCCCATGCCGATGTCAACCTGGTGCACTTGCCCGAAGGCATCTCGGACGAGGCGGCCGTCGTCCTGACGGACAACGCCCCCACGGCCTGGTACGGCTGCCGCCGGGCCCGCATTCAGCCCGGCGAGACGGTGCTTGTCATCGGCCTGGGCCCGGTCGGCCTCATGGCCGCGCAGGCGGCCTTCGTGATGGGTGCAGCCCGTGTGCTGGGGGTGGACCTGGTCGCGGAGCGCCGGGCCTTCGCCGAAACCCTGGGCGTCGAGTCCGTCGGGGGCGAGGACGCGCGAGCCGCCGTACGGGAGATGACGGCAGGGCGCGGACCGGACGCCGTGGTGGAGGCCGTGGGCTCGGACGCCACCATCGGGCTGGCCCTCAAGGCCGTCCGGCAGGCAGGACGGGTCAGCGTCGTCGGCGTCAGCCAGAGCAAGGCCTTTCCCTTCCACATGGAACTGGCCCAGATCAAGGAGCTGGAGTTCGCCATCGGGCTCTGCTCGATCCACTACGAACTCCCGGCTCTGATCCCCCTCGCGCAGGCCGGCCGGATCACGCCGGAGGCCGTGGTCTCCCACCACTTCGCCCTTTCCGACGGCCCCGCGGCATACGAACTGTTCAGCAACCGCACCGCCGGTGTCCGCAAGATCCTTCTCGACCCCTCCCGTTGACCCACCGCCGTCCGCTGATCCCCGCCCGGCGAACCGCATCCTCCCTGAAACGTGCGCGGGGCGGCAGGGGCCTCAGGACGGCCCGGGACGGTCAGCCGAGCGTGCCCGTCAGCAACGGTTCAGTTCACACACGTTCGTGCCCTCACGGGTCTTCGCCCAGGCCCGTGCGGCACCGGCAGGCTCCGCAGGAAGTCGGCGCGACGACGGGCGCTGAACAGGGCGGAGGCGGTCTCCACCGGCAGGCGGAGCGCCCGGCGGGCGGCGCGCAGCCCCTCGCCGAGCGGCACGCCCCGGGCGCCCCGGTCCCAGGCCACGTCGGCTTCGCCGAAATCCTCCGGCGCGGACACCGTCCCCTCTCGCACCACCGCGACCAGGGCATCGTCGGGGACACCCGATCGAGACGCCCCACCCATGGCTGGGGGCCAACGGTTCACGTCCGGCGTCGGCTTCGACGACGTCCGCAGTGACCGAGGCCCGCGGACCACGCCGTGTCGAGCCGCCGGATCAGCGGTGGCCGGGGAACCGCAGGGCGTTCGCCCAGAGCCGGGTGACCGTGGACACGAGCTCCTCGAAGTCCACCACAGAGCCCTGCTCCTGCCGCTCGCCGAGCACGAAGGCGTGGTAGGCCATGACGCTGACCATGCCCGACAGCGCACGGGAGGCCAGCATCGGATCGACCTCGCGGTCGGCGACACCCCGCGCCTGCAGGTCGGCGATGCCACGGGCGTTTCGGCGGATGAAGGCGTCAGCGCGTCGGCTCCGGAATTCACGGAACTCCGGCTCCACTTGGGCGACCTGCTCGAGCAGTGCCATCAGTCGGGCGTTCCGCTTGTACGCCTCGAGATACGCGCGGTTGCCCGCCTCGAGAACCGCATAGGGATCGTCGGTGTCCCGCACCCGGCCGATGCCGGGGTGCAGCATGTCCTCCTGCGCCTCCAGCAGGACGGCGGCAAGGACCTCTTCCTTGTTGGCGAAGTAGGTGTAGAAGGATCCCGCCGCGCACTGAGCCTCTTTGGTGATGTCGGTCAGGCGGGTGTCGAGGTAACCATCGCGTTCGAACACCTTGCGCGCGGCCTTCATCAGGGCGCCCCGCGTCCGCGCGCCTCGCGTCGTCGTGGGCGGCTCGCGAAGGTGCGACGGGGGCGCCATGGGAGGCGCCTCCTCGCCGGGGCCCTCCTGGGGCGACGTGCTGTCCATCCCGGAAACTGTACTGGGATCCGGCACCGGGGCCAGAAGCCCGGCGTACGGGGTCAGGCGGTGATCCCGAAGCGCTCGGCGAGTTGGCGGCGGGTGTCGGCGGCACCGGTGTGCAGCACGCCCGCTATGCCGATCCTGGCCGCTCCGTCGAGGTTCTGCTGCAGGTCGTCGATCATGACTGCTTCCTCGGGATCGATACCGAGGCGTTCACAGGCGATCGCGTAGATGCGCCGGGAGGGCTTGCGCATCCCGACCTCGGCGGAGATGACGGCCACATCGGCGACGGCGGCGAGGTCGACGCCGTCGTAGGTCCCGGTACCGAACGAGTTGGACACCAGCGCAACCGGACGGCCGGCGGCCCGGAGATCGCCGAGCAGCGCGAGCATGTTCTCGTCGATCGACAGTCCCGCCTGCATCCGCGCCATGAGACCCTCGGCCGTTACGTCGGCGCCGTGGACACGGAGGCGTTCGGCGAATCCCCGCTCGAAGGCTTCTGCGTCGATACGGCCGCACTCATGATCGGCCAGGAGCGTGCGTGACGGCTGGTCCCTGGCGAGGAGATCCAGTGGCAGACGCGGATCGCCGCCGAGCGATGCGCCGAAGTCCGTGAAAGCCCGCAGCACAGACGAAGTGATGACCCCGCCGAAGTCGACCAGGACCGCTGTTCGGGCCTTTTCCGCCATGTTCGACACGGTATGCATACCTCTCTCCCGCGGTCGTCCCCATGACCTGGCTGGTATGCCGGGTGCAGGCGACACGAACTCGTCGTTATAGTTGAATCCGACGTCATGTTCAACTACGGCGCCACGCGCGGGTTCGCGTCCTTGACAGTCCGGCCTTCCCCCTGAAGGCTACCGACCAGTCGGTATGAAGGGGCGCAGGGTGAGCGAGCTGAGCATCTCCACCGCCACGGGTGTGTTCGACGCGATCGTGTCGGGTCCGCCCACGGGCCGCCCGGTGCTGCTGCTGCACGGCTTCCCGCAGACAGGGCTGGTGTGGCAACGGCAGATCGGGGCGCTGGCAGCGCGCGGCTACCGGGTGGTGGCGCCGAACCAGCGTGGATACTCCCCGGGCGCCCGCCCCCAGCGGCCCGAGGACTACCGCATGGACCTCCTCGTCGACGACGTGGTCGCGATCACCCGGGAACTGGGCTGGGCGGCGTTCGACCTGGTCGGCCACGACTGGGGAGGCGCGGTGGCCTGGTGGACAGCTCATGCCCACCCCGGCCGCGTACGCACCCTGGCCGTCGTCTCGACCCCTCATCCCGGCGCTCTGGCCACCACTCTGCGCACCGACCAGGATCAGCGCGAACGCTCCCACTACATGATCGACTGGCGCGAGACACCCGCGACCGAACAGCGCATGCTCGCCCACGCTGCCCGGGAGCTCCGCGAGTTGTACGCCGGGAAGGTCCCCCCGGACAGTGCCGAGGCCTACGTCCGGCACCTGTCCCAGCCCGGCGCGCTCACCGCGGCGCTCAACTGGTACCGGGCCGGGCGCCCCGACGGCACGATCGGCGTCGTCGACGCGCCCACGCTGTACGTCTGGAGCACACAGGACAGCGCGTTCGGCCCGGCGGCTGCACAGGAGACCCGACGGTGGGTCAGGGGGCCGTACCGGTTCGAGACCCTTCAGGGCGTCAGCCACTGGGTCCCCGAGGAGGCACCCGAGGCACTGAGCCGCCTGCTGCTCGAACACCTGCGAGCGCACGGCGAGTACTGAGCCGCAGAACGTCCCGTTCGTCGATTCCGAAGAGGTGACCCGTGAAGACAGCGCGCGCGGCCTGGCGCCGCCTCGAGCCCGTACACGCCATGATCTACTTCGTCCCCGAGGGAAGGCGACGCTACGCCGACCTCGGACTGAGCGGACGCGCCGGGTACTTCGCCTCCCGGAGCGCCGCTTTCGGCAGAGCGTCCGCCGAACTGATCGTCTCGACTTTCTACAACTTCAACCCGGCTTTCGTACGGCGGGCGGTCGACGGGGCGTGGGACACGGCGACGCCGCAGCAGGTGCTGGACGCGCGGTACGCGGCCGCGGGCGAGGCGCTGCGGCGGGCGGGAATCCACGAGCTGCCCGCCTTGGACGAGGTGCTGGCCCTCACCCGTCGGGCCGCCGAAGCGGCCTGCGAACACATGCAGGGCCGCCCGCTGTTCGCCGCCCATGCCGCACTCCCGTGGCCGGAGGACCCGGTACTGCAGCTCTGGCACGCCCAGACGCTGCTGCGGGAGTTCCGTGGGGACGGCCATGTCGCGTGCCTGCTGAGCGAGGACGTCGGCGGCCTGGAGGCCCTGATCCTGCATGCCGCCTCCGGCGAGATTCCGGCCGACTTCCTCAAGGCGAGCCGCGCGTGGCCCGATGAGGAGTGGGCCGAGACCGAGGAACACCTGCGCAAACGCGGTCTCCTCGACGGAGACTCGCTCAGCGCGCAGGGCGTACTCCTGCGCCGGCACATCGAGGACCGCACCGACCGCCTGGCCCTTCCCGCCTACGCCGCCCTGGGCGACGACGGCTGCGAGCGTCTCGCGGAACTCGCGAGCCCCTTCGGTCACGCCGTCGTCGAATCCGGACTCCTCAAGCTCGGCTGACCGAGTCCACCGTCCGTCTGACGAACGATCGGCGTCGTCGGGTGCGCAACCTGCTGCCGTAAACCAGCCGTTCACCGGTCAAGCGCCCTGCCAGCCGTTGTGGTGCAGAACCTGCTCCAGGGGCAGCCGCGGGCCCGGGCGGAACGTGCCGCGCACGGGGTACGCCGTCGGCAGCAGGGCGCCCTGGCGGACGGTGGGCGGCAGACCCAGCAGGTCGGCGACCTCCTGCTCACGGTCCAGATGGACCGCTGTCCAGGCGGTGACCAGACCGCGGCTGCGGGCCGCGAGCGCATAACTCCAGGCTGCCGGCAGCAACGACGCCCACAGACCGGCCTGGTTGCCCTCCGGCAGCCGCCCGTCGCCCACTTCGAGGCACGGGAGGACCAGGACGGGCACCCGGTGCAGCCGGTCGGCCAGTGACCGGGCGGCGGTGAGCACGGAGCGCGTGGCCTCGGGCAGCTCCGCCGGATTCTCGAGCACGGCGGCGTTGCGGTCGTGGAAGGCGGCCCGGTACACCTCGGCGACGTCGGCGCGGATCCGCGGGTCGGTGAGCAGGATCCAGCGCCAGTTCTGCCGGTTGTTGCCGTTGGGTGCCTGCAGGGCGATGCGCAGGCAGTCCTTGACCAGTTCCGTGTCCACCACGCGGTCCAGGTCCAGGCCCCGCCGCACGGTCCGCGTGGTGGTCAGCAACTCCGTGCACGTCAGCGCAGGTTCGTCCGTCATGGCCGCAGCGCCGCCCTGGCGACCAGCGCGAGGTACGTGGCCACGACGAATCCCATCGCGGTCGGCATCGGCCAGCCGCCACGGCGGACGGCCAGGAACCGCCAGGTCCCCCATGCGGGCAGAGCCGCCGCCAGGCAGGGCGACAGCCCGAGCGGTCCGGCCGGTGCGAACAGCAGCACCTGGCAGCCGACCGCACCGGCCGCGAAGCCTGCGGTGACAACCGCGCTGCGACGGGCGCCGAGGTCCGCCGAGTACAGGCGGGCACCGGGCCGCGCCTCCCAAGCCGTCTTCCGGGCGAACTCGAAGTGCAGGAAGACGCAGGCGCACAGGGCGAGCAGCGCCGTGCCGCGCCAGTCGGCGATGACGGTCCCGGCGGCGACGAGCGACCCGTACACGTAGATGCCGAGCAGCACCTGAACCGGGTAGGTGACCGCCAGTTCGAGCAGCTGCCGGTCGCGTACCGCGGGTGACAGCCGTTCCAGCGCGGCGAGCAGCAGCCCGTACCCGAGCGCCGCGAGCAACAGCAGGGCGGCCGTGGGCGAGAGAGCGGCGTTCAGGGCCGTCCCCACGACGGTGATCGCCGCCATGGCACCGCGCAGTTCGGCCATGGTGATCGCGCCGGTGACGAGCGGCCGGTCCGGGTGGTGCACACGGTCGTAGGCGAGGTCCTTCTGCTCGTCCAGCATCCGCAGGAACAGCAGCGCCAGCACGACACTCACGGCCCGCAGCCAGGTGGCGGCGGACGGCCGCCAGGCCGCGCCGGTGAGGGCGACCGCCGAGCTCTCCAGGGCGAGCGCCCACAGCAGTCCGTAGGTGACGTAGATGTGCGGCGGGAACATGCGCAGCACGAAGCGGCCCAGCCGGGCGGGTGCCTGAGGAAGGGTGACGACGGTCACTCCGGAGACTCTCCTGTTCGGGTGTGTGCCGGGGTGAGTGCGGTCGGGGTCATGCGGCTCCGTGGGCCGCCGAGGTCTCGAGAGCACCTGTCAGGGCGTCCGGGTCCGGGTCGGCGAGCCTGATCCGGGCCTCGGCGGCCAGGGCGCCCGGCTGGTGGAGGGTGCACTCGAGGTCGGCGCCGGGCAGGACCGGAGCGGTCCGGCAGTGAAGCGGAAGGTCCATCTCGGCGAAGCAGCGGAACCGTGCGGCCAGGCCGACGGGCAGCGCGGCGGGTGTGCGGACGGTGCCGACGGAGACGGCAGCGGTGAGGGCGAGCTGGCGGAAGGCCTCCAGCTCCAGCATGCCCGGGACGTGGTCGACCCAGTGGTCGTACAGGGTCGGGTGTGCGGTGTCGACGACCAGCCCTGCTGTGCGCCTCCCGTCGCCGGCGGTGCGCGGTGGGGAGATGACCGTGTTGGCCGGGTCGCGCCGGCCGACGAGGGCGGGGTCGACACGGGAACCGGGCAGGGCTACGGGCACATCGGGCAGGCCCAGCGCACCTCTCTGTCCGGCCCGCAGACGCATCCAGTCCCCGGGCGGCATCCAGGAGTAGGCGATGCGGGCCAGCAGGGCTTCCTGGGTGCCGATGGCCACGGTGAAGCGCAGCCGCAGGCCCGTCACCACGCCCCCGGTGCGGAACCGGTGCTCGACCCGGGTGGTGATCACGGCCTCGGTGGCATGGTCGCCGCAGATCAGGGCCGCCTGGTCCGGCACCTCGAACTCGACTGTCCGGAGCAGGAACTTGAGTTCCGGCGGGACGCCCAGACAGCGATGGGCCACCACGAAGATGCCCTGTCGGCACGCTTCCAGGAGCAGCAGCGGATCGTGGTGGGTGCGCGGGCCGAGGGTGTCGTGGTAGAAGGCGTGGCGGCGGGGCAGCTGCGCGGCCAGCAGCACCTCGTCCTCGCAGCGGCGCTCCGCGTCGGTCAGGAAGACCTCGGCGACCGCGGAGCGGTGCACCAGGTCCTTGGGGAGTGTCCGGCTGAACTGCATGGGCCGCTCCTCAGGTCCGGTTGGCGCGGATGGCGTCCAGGTGGCGGCGCCAGGTGCCGGCATCGGCCCCGTCGAGCACAGGGGCGCGGCCGGGCACGCGCATGGGGAGCACCTTGGAGCCGACGACGACGGTGTCCCATGGGTCGAGGTCGATCCCCTCCTCCCACGCGGTCTCCAGCAACGTGCGCGGGGTGGCCGTCGGGTCGGTGCCGGTGTGCCGGGAGACGGCGTCGCGCAGCCGTTCGACGGCGGGTTCGAAGTCCAGGTCCCGAGGCTTGGCGGCCGCGTACAGCCGGCCGGTCAGCTCCAGGGCGTCCACGGTGCGGTTCTCGCCGGCGAGAGCGGAGCGGAAGAGGCGGCCGCGCGCGGTGTCGTCGAAGTGGACGGCCAGCTCCCGCAGGACGTCGGCGGGTTCGTCGGGCGTGTGCACGAGGTTCAGCAGATAGCTGTGGCGGCCGAGGAGATGGCGCAGCTGGCCGGGCCGCCGGGCGTCGGGATCCGTGGGCCCCTTGAGCCGGGTGAGTTCGACCGACGCGGGGATGCCCAGGTCGTGAGCGTGGCGGACGAGCAGCACGAGGGCGTCGGCGTCCTCGAGGAACAGGGCGGCGAGCCTCCTGCGGTAGGGGGTGGCCAGGTTCCACTGGAAGTACCAGAGGGAGCGGATCATGGTGCGGGTCAGCCGGGTGACCGCCGCCCCGACGATCCTGAACTCCCGCCCGGCCAGCCAGTCCACCGCCGCCTCGAGCCTGCGGGCCACCACGGCGTCCGGCTTGAGCAGCAGCGTGGCGTGCCGGTGGGCGAAGCCGGTGACGTCGTCGGTGAGCGCGGCGAGTTGTTCGTAGGCCTCCTGGTAGTAGGTGTCCGCGCCGTACAGCCGCCGTTTCGCGGGGTGGCACGCCAGCCGCGGGGAGACGGGTATGCCGTGCGGGGGGTCGGCGGGGTGGTCGGGGGTCATCGGTGTGTGCTCCCGTCGGGTAGGGCGGTGGCCGGCTCCCGGCGCGGCGCCGGGCCCAGGTAGCCGGTCGTGAGGCAGTGGTCGAGGAGACGGCGCAGGTACGGCCGTGCACCCGTGGGTGCAGGGCGGCCCCTGAAAGCGGCCGCGCGGGCGTCGTCGAAGTGGACGCGCCGCCGGAAGTACGTGTCGTACAGGGAGATGACACGGTCGTAGTAGAGGCGCTCGCGGCCGGTCAGGGCCTCGGCTGAGAACGCGGACGGCGGGACGAACCGCGGGACGTGGAGGCACGGGTACTCGGCCAGGACGTCGGAGAAGTCCCGCAGGGTCAGCTCGTGCCCGACGGCGTGCAGGGTTCGGCCCCGGGCCTCCTCGAAGCGGAGGGCGGCCTCGGTGACCAGGTCGGCGACGCGGTCGACCGGAGCCAGGTCGAGGACGCTGTCGTAGTGGCCGGGCACGGTACGCACCAAGCCCCTGGTGAGGACCCGGAGTACGGGGTAGACGGTCTTGAATTCGCGGACGCGGCCGGTGCGGGTGGCGCCGGTGACGATGCTCGGGCGCACCACGGTCGTCGGCAGGCCGTCCGCCGCGGCCTTGCGGACCATGGTCTCGGCGGCGAGTTTGCTCCTCTCGTAGCCGTTGCCCGGCCGTTGGCCGACGTCGAGTTCGTCCTCCCGGGCGGTGCCGTCGCGTTCCCCGCACACATAGGCGGTGCTGACGTGCACGAGCGGGGTGGGACCGGCCAGAGCGAGATCCAGGACGTGCCGGGTGCCGGCCACGTTGATGCGGTCGTAGGGTTCGTCCGGCAGTCCGAAGTCGGTGACGGCGGCGCAGTGCACGATCCGGTCGGCCGTGGCGGCGAGCCGCCGTTCCTCCTGGTTCAGCCCGAGGCCCGGGAGGGTGACGTCACCGGTGACCGGGATCAACGTCCCCGGGACGGGGGCGAGTTCGCTGCCGTCGTTGCGGACGATGTCGGGCGTGCGGTGCAGCAGTGCCAGCACGGTGTGGCCGGCGGCGGTGAGCCGGGCGGTCACCTCCGCGCCCACGAAGCCGCCGGCGCCGGTCACGAGCACCGTCATCGGGTCGGGCATCGGTGGATCCTCCGGGCGGTGGGTCGGTGGGAGTTTTCGCGTGGGCCTGGTGCCGTCACCGGGCCTGGTGGGCCTGGGTGCCGTCGGCGGCCAGCAGGTCGCGGGCTTCCTCGATGGGCAGTTGAGCGTCGAGGTGGGCGCCCATGCGCAGCCAGTCGTGGCCGAGTTGCAAGGTGGCCCGCCAGCTCTGCGCGGAGTCGAAGGAGAGCGGGAAGGTGTGGGCGCCCACCGCGCCGCGGACCTGGGCGATGAAGTTACGCAGCCGCTTCAGGAGGGCATCGCCGTCCTCGGTCGGCTCGGCAGCGCGCCGCAGCAGTTCCCCGGCGTGGGCCGCGATCGGGCCGGTGCCGGACGGCAGCAGGTCGAGGCGACGCACGAGGTCGGAGTCGGCGGGCAGCGGATGCACCCCGTGGGCGCTGAGCAGTCCGCGCAGTGCGGCGTGCACGGCGCGCCGCGCGGTGAGTTCGGCGACCCTCCACTGGCCGCGACGCAGGGCGCCGGTCAGATCCTCGACGGCGTTCTCTGCGACCACGTTGGACCACACCAGGGACATGGCGGCGGCGGCGAACCGGTCGGCGGGCAACGGCATCAGGTCGACGGCGCGGGGGCCGGTGACAGCGGCGCCGTGCACCGACAGCAACGGCTGCGCCGCGGAGGGCGGCGGGGTGACGGGACCGGGCGGGGCGGCGAGCGGCAGCGACGGGGTGACGGTGCCGGCCCCCTTCCAGGCGAGGCGGATCAGCCCGTAGCGCAGGAAGACGGCCAGCAGCGCTCCGGCGTCGGCGACGCCGGTGTCCGCGGCGGCGTCCAGCACGCGGGGCAGCGGCCGGCGCAGGACGAGGGAACGCCACACGGCACCTGCGTCGTCGCCCAGGGCGAACAGCTCCCGCCGTGCGCGGATGACATGCACCCGTTCGCCGGTCTGCCAGGTGGTCACCCCGGCCACGCGTTCGAGGGTGAGCCGCTCGGGCCGCCAGGGGCCGCCGGTGAGCCCGAGATCCGTGGCGAAGGCGAGACAGGCGGTCAGGTGGGCGCGGGCGGCGTCGGCGTCGCCGGACGCGGGGGCGCCGGCCTCCAGCGCCCAGTAGCGGTCACGCACGTCCGGCCGGCCGGCCCGGTCCAGCTGCAGGGACAGCCACTTGGGTTCGAGGTAGGTCTCCCCCAGGCCGGCCGCCCAGGACTTGACGGTCTGGACGAGTCCGGCGCGGGTCCAGTCGACCGCCTCGTCGCTCTCGCCGAGGTACAGCAGAGCCATCGCATGCCGCAGGGACTGGCGGGCCCGGTGCGCCCACCAGTCCGCGGTGATCCGGCGCAACCGCTCGACGGGCAGCAACGCCTTCACCTCCGCCACCAGGGCGTGGCCGCGCAGCGGGTGGCTGTGCAGCAGCCGCTGACAGCGGTTGAGGAGGTCTTCGGAAAGCCGGCCGGGCCGCTTGGCTCGCTCCTCCACCGCCCGGAACTGGCCGGTCAGCTGGCGCACCGACCGGGTGCGGATCTCCACCCGGCGGCCGTCCAGGAACAGCAGTGACGGCATGGTCGGCAGGTCGTCCTCGGTGCGGCCGATGAGCAGGAAGTCGATGTCGGAGGACGGGTTGCCGAACCCTTCGGCTATGGAGCCTTCGAGGGTCACGGCCCACTCCTTGCCGTGGGGCAGTTCGGCGAGGGACTTGTCGAGCAGGTCCTGCAGCTGCTCCTCGGTGAGGATCACGGGCGGGTCTCCGTTCCGGGGCCGTCCTGAGTGGCGGTCGTACCGTCGTCGGCAGGGTCGGTGAGTACGGTGACCGTCCCGGCGGCACCGTCGACGCGGAGCCGGGTGCCGGTGCGGATCTCGGTGGTGAGGTTTTCTACCTGGACCACCGTGGGAATGCCCAACTCCCTTGCTACGACGGCGACATGGGTGAGTGGGCTGCCGCGCTCGATGACGAGGGCGGCGGCCGACGGCAGCGCGACGACCCAGCCCGGATCGGTGCGGTAGGTGACGAGGATGCCGCCGCCGATGTCGCGGGGGGTGTCGGTGACCACGGCGGGTCCTTCGGCGACGCCGGGGCAGCAGGGGGTGCCGTGCAGTTCTCGGGCGCCGCTGCGGACGGCCGGGCCGCCGGTCCAGCCCGCCCGGTCCAGGTTGCCCGACCAGTACGGGGCGCCACGGGTGGCGAAACGGGGCGGGGCGTGCAGGACCGTGCCGACGGCCAGTTGCCTGCGGCGCAACGCGGCCAGCTCCCGCAGCTCGGTGTGGACGATCATTCCCTCGTAGGCGCCGCCGATCTCCTCCAGGCGCAGCATGAACACGTCGTCCCAGACGTCGATGGCGCCGGCGCGCGCCAGGTCGCGGCCCAGGGCGCGCAGCATGCGCTTGGCCGCGCCGAAGGCCCGGGTGCGGCAGAACCTGAGCCGTTCCCGGTCCGCGAGGGCCGTCCGGGCCTTGTTCCGCACCCGCTCGTACAGCAGGCGGCGCGGGCCGCGCAGGTGCTCGTCGAGATAGGCGTCGGCCTCGCCGCCACGCTCCGGCGCGCCGTCTCCCCCGGTGTCCGACAACGCGTCACGCAGCAACGTGAACAGCCCTGCCGGGTTCTCGTACAGGTCGGGGACCTCCAGCTTGAGTTCGTCGGGGCTGCGGTAGCCGTAGTCGGCGACGTACGCGTCGACGGCGGCCAGGAACCGGGTGTGACCGGCCTCGCGCAGCGCCCGGTAGGAATCGGATGCGGGAGTGTGTTCCAGCAGGGACAGGACATCTTCGTCGGCGCGCGCCCGGTCGGCCAGCTCGCGCAGTGCCCGCACCGGTTCGGCGGACTCCACGGCGCCGCCGGGGGCGGCCGCGGCCCAGGTGAACCACTCAGGTGCCTCGGGCAGCCAGCTGCGCGTGAGCAGCGCCAGCAGCCCCACGGACAGCAGAATTGTGGCGTCCAGGGCCTGCATCGGACCCCATTTTTCGATGAGTTCGCGCTGCAGCCGACGGAATCGGCGGTAGGTCTCTTCGCCGGGCAGGGCGTCGTAGTCGACATTGTTGAAGATCATGTACGACCGGTGGAAATCCCGGTGGAAGGTCTCCACGGATTTCCGGATGGTCAGGAATCTCGTGGCGAAGATCACCGTGCGGGCCAGGCGTGAGAACCGGCCGTGCATTCCCGGGCGCGGTGTGAACGGATGGAGCGTGTCGGCGACCTCGTCCGGAATGCTCTCGGCGACCCCGAGCGATTTCTCCAGCACCCGGCGGTTGAGCGGGTACAGCGGGGCCAGGCGCACCATTCGGTACCAGTGGAACAGGTTGTAGTAGACCCGTCCATGGACATAGCCGAGCAGGTGCGGGGTCCACTCCCGCACCTCGCGCAGTTGCTCGCCGCGGACGCCCAGGGCGCGGGCATAGCTGTCGTACACCTTGGCGTAGGTGTCGGCGGCGAAGCTGAAGGTGAGCGGGGAGACGACGCCGTTGAAGCTCTCGATGATGTTGGAGTTGTCCCAGATCCGCAGCTCGCCCTCGGGCTCGGGCGCGGGAGGCGGGGCGGTGACCGGGCGGCTCTGCAGAATCCACAGGGTGCCGTCGGCCATGGCCCACTCGATGTCCTGGGGGGCGCCGTAGCAGGCGGTGACACGGACCCCGGCCTCGTGCAGCCGGGCCAGACGGGCGGCGGTCAGAACCGGCGCCGACCGGTGCTCGTCGGCGACGGGCCGCACCTGGCAGCCGGGTCCGGGCCCGGCCACGTAGCGTTCCCGCTTGTCGCCGATCACCGTGGTGAGCGGCTCGCCGGTGGCCGCGTCCAGGACGACGGTGTCCGCGTCGACCGCGCCTGAGACCAGTCCCTCCCCCAGCCCGTACACCGCGCTGACCACATGGCGGTCGCTGCGGCCGGTCGTCGGGTCGGCGCTGAGCAGGACCCCGCTGCACTCGGCCGGCACCATGCGCTGAACGATCACGGCGACACCGGCGGCATCGGGTGGCAGCCGGCGCTGGGCGCGGTAGCGCAGGGACCGTTCGGAGAAGCCGGAGGCCCAGCAGCGGCGGACATGGGCGGTCACCTCGTCGAGGCCGTGGATGTTGAGGAAGCTGTCGAACTGGCCGGCGAAGGAGTGCCGGGCGCCGTCCTCCTCCGCCCCGGAGGAACGGACGGCCACCGCGCCGCCGCCGGCCTGACGATAGGCCAGGGCGATGACCTCGCCGACGCGCTCGGGGAGCGGTGCGGCCTCGATCAGACGCGCGATCTCCTCGGCGACCCGTCGCGCCTCCGACTGCCAGCCGTCGGTGAGCAGTCGTACCAGCTGCTCGTCCAGTCCACTGGCACGGCAGAATTCCGCGAACACGTCCAAACCGAGAACGGACCAGGTGGGCACGTGAAAACCGGAGTTGGCCAGGGTGTGGAGGTTCTCCGCCTTTCCGCCGCCCCATGCGGCGATCAGAGAATCGTCGCTGGACGGCGTGAGGACGTGCAGAGGGCGCTGTCCGGATGTCGTGGAGCGCGACAAGTCTTTTCCCTTTCAAGGATGTTACTCATCGGTATCTGTCGACCTCGCCCGACTGTTTCACACCACGACCGGCCCAAACATCGCATGCGCCCACTGTGGACGCTTTTCGGTCGTCGTGGAGTCTTCAATATCTCGATCACCCGCCGATGTTCCGGAGGTTCCGGCAGGGCAGGAGACACGTCGGAACTCCCCGCGAAGGAGCGCCCCCATGGGTTCGAGCCGCCAACCGGGCGGATGCCGCGAGGAGACCCACGCCATCGACGTCGCCGGTGGTCACGTGGTGCAGATCCCCGATGCCGAGTCATCGACGGCCCATCACGTGAACCGCGACCCCGGCTCTTTCGGCCGATGCACCGCGGCCGTGATCGCACGCTTCCCGTTCTGTGCGGAGGGCGACGAGGAGAGGTTCGAGGAGGTGGCGGAAGAACTGCGCGAACTCGTCTCCGGCATCGACGGGACCGCTCTCGCGGACGACGGGTTCCGGGAGACCTTCCGCGACGACGTGGCGATGGGAGGCTGTGCGGACTGGGATGCGTGATCCGGACCGGTCCCCGGCGTCGGTCAGCCGTCCAGGCTCGGGCCGGCGGCAGTTACGCAGCCGTCGACGAGGTCAGGGCGGTACTGGATCTTCTTGAGCCGACGTTTCACGGCTCTGGTGATCTCGCTGAGGTCCGCAGCGGCCGGGTTGCCCAGGTCGCGCTTCACCAGCGCCCAGCTGCCCTGGGCCGGGTTGAGGTCAGGAGCGTGAGCCGGCAGTGGGAACACGGTCAGCCACGCGGCATTCGCCTCGATGAATTCCTTCGTGCCGGCGGTCAGGTGGAGGCGGACGTCGTCCCAGACCAGCACGATCGGGCCCCGAAGCTGGATCCGAGCGCGGACGACCAGGTCGCGGAAGTCCCGCCATCCGAAGCCCTACGGCTCATCCTTGCGGCCCCGATACTCGCGGATCGCATGGACGAGCCGGGTCTGCCGGCCGGCTTGAGGAGGCCATGCCCGCCATCGACACCCGCCCGGAGCCCCGGCTCCGCACCCTCACAACCGGGGTCTGCCCGAGCCGGCCCCGGATCCTGGCACGCGGCTGAGTCATCGAGTGCCCGGCCTCTCACCAAACTGCCCCCGGCCCCCTGTCGAGGTGCATGTCATCACAGCACCCGGGGGCTACCGCCGGGACAGCGCAGTCCGCTGCCTTCCTGGATGCCGACGAAGGTGCTCGACCGCCAGCCGGGCCGCTGTACCGATCACGGAATCGGCATGTGGCGTCCCGGGGCCGGATCCGGCCGGCCGGGTGAATACCGCCACCGCGAAACGAGAACCGTCCGGGTACTGCACAACGCCCGCATCGTTGCTCGCACAACCGGGGACGGTGCCCGATTTGGCTGCTACCCGCACCTCGTCGCTGAACCCGGCGGCAATCTTCCGGGTCAGCCGCTGCTGGCCGAGAATGGTCCGCACCGCCCGGCAAGCATCGCCCGGACCGGCCTCGTCCCGCCAGATCAGCCTCAGCAAGGCCGCCATCTGCCCGGCCGTTGCGCTCGTGACCCGGCCGGGCCGCAGGGACGGAGCGGAGAGTGCGCGCTCCCATATGCGATGGGCGTCCGCCGGCGAACCCGCTTGCTGCATGGCGCGTCCCATCTCCGTCCATCCCGCGAACCCGGCATCGCGGCCAATGGCGTCGAACTCCTGCCGGATCGTGCCCACCAAGCGGATCCGGTCCAGGCCCAAGCCGGCCAAGCGGGCATGGATGCGCGACAACGACACCCGGCGGATCAACAGGTCGGTTGCGGTGTTGTCACTGATGGTGAGCATCATCCGGGCAATGTCCCGCAGGGAGACCTCGGCCTCGTCCTCGAAGATGCAGAATCCCTGACCGCCCGGCGTGGCCTGCGCCGGCGCGAGCCGAACGCGCTCGGCCAGATCCAAGCTGCCCTCGGCAGCCTGGCAGAACAGCTCCAACGCCACCACGATCTTGAACGTGGACGCGGCCACCACCAACTCGGTATCTCCGAAGGCCACCCGACCCTGACCGTCGATGTCCAGGACAGCCACACTGCCCTCGCACCCGGCCTCGGCGAACACCTGCTCCAACCTGTCCTCGATCATGCAGCCACGATGACCCGTCCCCCGCACACCCCGAGGACGATTCGCCAACGGCGAACCTCGTTCACCCAACGAGACAACCTCGTGAGGTGACTCGGCCCAGGATCGCGCGAGCCGCGATGAGTCCTGAGGCGCCCGGCGGTCGTACTGTCGAACCCGTCACCGAGGAGGGCTTCTTATGCGTAGCGTGACCTATTCGATGAGTGTCTCACTCGACGGCTACATCGTCGGGCCGGAAGGCGACTTCGACTGGACGGCGCCCGACGCGGAGGTGTTCCGCTTCTGGATCGACGAGATCCGAGAGGTCGGCGTCCACCTGCTGGGACGACGGCTGTACGAGACGATGCTGTACTGGGAGACCGCCGACCAGGATCCCTCACTCGACGACCCCATGCTCGAGTGGGCCGCACTCTGGAAGCCGCTGCCAAAGGTGGTGTTCTCCACCACGCTGTCGGCGGTGCAGGGCCATGCCCGCCTGGCTTCCGGCGGTCTGGCGGAGGAGATCGAGCGGTTGCGAGCCGAGCCCGGCGAGGGCGACATCGCGATCGGCGGCGCGACCCTCGCCGCCGAGGCGGCCGCATCGGGTCTGATCGACGAATACCGGGCCATGGTCCACCCGGTGCTGGTCGGCGGCGGCATTCCGTTCTTCCCCCGGCACGAGCGCCGGGTGGATCTCGAACTCGTCGAGACCCGCACCTTCAGCTCGAGAGTCGTCTACCTCCGCCACCGCGTGGCACGCTAGGCGTGGCCGCATGGGTCACCGACGTAAAGCAGTCGTACGGCGCCTGGGCTCGATGCGCATCAGGTGGTGAGGCACGACCCGTGAACCTTGACGCTGTCGGTCCGGATGCAGGAGGTGCCGGCAGTGTACTTGCCGCCGCGGTCGAAGACCTGGATCACCGATGGCTCATCCGCCTGCCCCCACGAAGCGAACGCCTCGGCGATGTATTGGGACTGTTCTTCCAAGGCCTGGGTCTTGTCGACGGCGTCATCTGCTTCGTAGTCGACGGTCGGGTAGTCGGACGCAACCTCGATCGCCGGATATGCCTTGCGGGAGTACCCCCCCCCACTTCTTCAGGTGCTTGACCACCTCCTTCTGCTCGCTGGTCCCGTGCTCGGCCACGAACCGCTTGAACTGCGCCAGGGTGCCGGGGGTGTCGGTGATCTCCGCGAGCGACATGGTCACCTTCTTCGGCTTCGGCCGGACGGGCCTCGGTGAGCCGGACGCTCCCGGCATGAGAAGTCGCATCACCGGGCTGCGCCCAGGGCATCGCATGCCTCCACGCCCGGCGGGCCCTGCCTGACCCTGTGGTTGACTACTGTCGTGCTGCCTGAATGCGTCTTCACCACCCAGGAGCTGCCTGCGAGCGACCGTTTCGAGGCGTGGACGGAACAACTGGGTCGCACTCACGCGCCGATGCATCTGAGCAGCGAGCGCGCCGCCGACTACCTGGGGCACCAGCGGGTGATCGGGCTGGGCGAGGTGACGGTGTGGCCTGCGACGTTCGACCATCTGGTGTTCCGCCGGACGCCGAAGCTGGTACGCCAGTCCGACCCTGAAGTGTTCCACCTGTCCCTGCTCCGGCGCGGTGACGGCGCGGCGAGCTGGGGCACGCAGCAGGTGGGGTACCGGATCGACGACTTTCACGTGAACTGCTCGTCCCGGTCCTACGAGATATCCACCGGGCCGGACCCGGTCACCATCATCGGAGTCGAGATCCCTCGGACGGCGGTGGATCTGACGGCCGGCCGGGCGTACGGGGTGGTTGGACGGCGGATATCCGGTCGCTCGGGCATGGGTGCGTTGCTAGCGCGGCTGCTCGTGCAGCTGACCTCGGACACCTCCTCCTACCGGCCGGCCGACACCGAGCGGCTGGGCAGGGTTGTCACCGATCTCGTCACCGCCGTCTTCGCCCACGCCCTGGACGCGGATCCGCACCTGCCGCCCGAGACGCACGCCCGCACCCTGGTCCTGCGCATCAAGTCGTTCGTCGGGCGGCATCTGGGCGATCCGGATCTGACCCCCGACAAGATCGCCGCGGCCCACCACATCTCACGCAGCTACCTCTACCGCCTCTTCCAGGACGAGGGGTTGACCGTGGCCTCGTACATCCGCGACCAGCGGCTGGCCCGCGCCCGCCGGGACCTCACCGACCCCGGTCTCGGCAAACTCCCCGTCCACGCCGTAGCCGCGCGTTGGGGCTACCCCCGCCCCGGCGACTTCACCCGAGCCTTCCGCACCGCCCACGGCATCACACCGAGCGAGCTGCGACACCAGGTGCTGAGCCGAACATCCGTGGACGCCACGCACATCGACGTGGACGCTGTGCGAACGACATCGCCCGAGCCACACGCGCATCATTGATCCCGGCCGCTCAACAGGCCGCCTGCTCGAGGCATGCCAGGGCTACGGGGGTGCTCTGCTTCGCCCACAGCACGACGGCTCGCCGGCGCCGGCGGCGTCTCCCCACTCGACGGACACGCCGTCGGCGCAGCCGTCCCTTGGCGACGGCAGTCAGTTAGACCTTCGGCGGAAGGGGCCGCACTGCGGGTCCTGCCCGTACTCGACCATCTCCTCCACCTCGCCGGAACCCCGGTCGGCCGGACACGCGGGCGCCGGCGAGGGCCGACACCACGAACGGCACGGTTTGGCAGGGCACGTTGGTGTCGTCGGTGCCACAGGTCAGGAGCGTACGTGTGCCGGGCGCGGAAGTCCGTGATGGCCCCGGCCACGCCCCGGTTCTTCAACCAGGCTTCGTACGGAGTGAGTTGCCCCGCAGCGACCGCCCGCTGCAGTGCCGCTGCCAGTCGCAGACGGACCAGGTCGAGCAGCCGCAGGTCCTGCGGGGCGATCAGCCGCGAGCCCTGCGGGCTTCGGCTGTACGGCACGGTCGACGAGCAGGGCTTGCAGGCCGCCCTCGCTGTGTGACGAGGGCGTGGATCTTCTGACGATGGCAGAGACCCGCTCACCCGGCGGCGTCGCACATGCGCCGTCCCCCAAGGTCGGCGCACCTGCCGTCGCCTCCGGGCGGCTTGTCCGCGTCCGGCGCCGAACGCAGCCGGGACGAGTTCCTGCAGATGGTCGGCATGGTCCACGACCGACAGGGCGGCCGCCGAGCGCCAGGATCGAAGCGGGGGCACAGGGGGACTTGCCGCGCGCCTCCGGGTCTGGTTGGGTACGAGCGCCGCGGGCGCGTCGGGCGTGCCGGTCGGGTGGGAGTGGGGCAGGCAACGTGCACACGACGGTACGGCAGGACGGCTCGGCGTCCTTGCCCGATGGGCTGGGACAGGCGATCCGGGACACTGCCGAGGAGATCGCCACGCTGGTGCGCAGCGCGAGTGACACGGCACTCGCCGTGCCGGGATCGCAGTGGACCGTCGGCGAGGCCGCGGCCCACCTGGCCCTGGCCAACGAACTGATGGCCGACCTGGCAGCCGGACGGGAGCGTCCCTACGGCGACGGAACGCCCCAGAGCCTCGCCCGGGCCAACGCGCAGTCCCTCGACGTCTTCAGCGAGCGCCGGGCGGAGCCTCTCGCGACGATGATCGAGGAGCAGGCCGAGGCGTTCCTGGACGCCGTGTCGCGCCCGGCGGCCGTCAGCACGGCACCAGCCACGCCCCTGGGCGTGATGGACCGGTCGGTTCTCGCGTCGTACCTGCTCACGCACATGCTCGGCCATGGATACGACCTTGCTCGCGCCCTGAAACGCCCGCACATGGTCGACCGCGCACGGGCGGGCCTGTGCATGCCGTTCATGCTCTCGGTCATGCCGCGCGTCGCGGACCCGGCAGCCACGGCCGGGCTCACGGCCCGTTACCGGATCCGGCTGCGCGGAGGAGAGGCGTTCGGCGTGCGGCTGGCGGACGGCGCCGTCCAGGTGACACCGGCGGCGGCACAGCGCGCGGACTGCACGATCCTGCTCGACCCCGTCGCCTTCCTGCTCATCGCGCTGGGCCGGCTCAATCCCTGGCGTGCCATCGCCCAGGGGCAGGTCCTCGCCTGGGGCCCGCGGCCGTGGCTGGCCCCCCGCTTCCCCACCCTGTTCACCGCCCCCTGAACCGGCCGGCGGGCGGCCGCGCGGGGGCATCGGGCACCGGGCCGCAACCCTCGAACGCCCTCCCCGTGCGATGGGCGTAACAGGGATGCCGGTGCACGACGAGCGGACCGCGGTCTGCGCAGCAGCCGTGCGAACGCTCCCAGGGGGGAACAGCGCCGAGCAGTGCGGCAGCACAGCGCAGAACGCGCTGCCGACCGACGTCGTGCAAGGGGCCGGCCGATCCCCCGCGGTGTCGTTCCAGCACCGCGCGGCCCTTGCACCAGCAGCTGCGAG
This sequence comes from Streptomyces sp. NPDC046759, assembly GCF_040645475.1. Taxonomy (NCBI): domain Bacteria; kingdom Bacillati; phylum Actinomycetota; class Actinomycetes; order Kitasatosporales; family Streptomycetaceae; genus Streptomyces; species Streptomyces sp. NPDC046759. The sequence goes on from NZ_JBEYYJ010000024.1 coordinate 144,444, forward strand.
GCGGTCGCCTGTGGCCCCTCGTCACGCACCGGGCGCGGGGCAACGGCCAGACCCGGGAACCCGCCGCGGCGGCGCTCGGCCCAGCGGCCCGCGGTGCCGTCCGCCTCTCTCAGTCGATCCTGGTGAAAGGGGTGCCGGTCAGCCGAGGTAGTCCGCGCGTCCCTCGTCGTCGAGCTCGAAGGGCCCTTCAGGGATGATGCAGAACTCATTGCCCTCGGGGTCCGTCATCACCAGGAATCCCCCGTCGGCGTACTGGTGCAGCCTGCGCCCGCCGAGCGCCTCGACCCGCTGCTGCTCGGCGGCGGGGTCGGGTGAGGTGATGTCGAAGTGCATGCGGTTCTTGCCCGTCTTGGGCTCGGCGGTCTGCTGGAAGCCCAGGCCCAGCCCGCCCTCCCGTCGCAGCCACACGTAGGGTCCCGTACGGCCCACGACCGGCCTGCCGAGCACTTCGGACCAGAACGCGGCGAGCCGCTCGGGATCGGTGGCATCGATGATGAGGGCATTGATCTGCATGGGTGAGTACGCCATACCGCCGATCCTCGCAGGACGGAGCATCGCTCAGCGGCGGTGTCGTGTCCGTGGCCACGGCGATCTGCCGGCCGAGCGGGGCGGCACCGGCCGACACGTGGTCGGCGCCTCAGCACCCGCCCGATCGGCAACTGCCGCCTGACGGACTGACCGGTGCGATCAGCTGAAGGCGATCTGCCTTCCGTACCCTGGCGGCATGCGCATGCGCCCCACCTTGACCTGGACGGCTGCCGAGGACCTGCCGCCGGGCACCATGGATCTCGAGCCGGTCGCCGATGCCCTGAGCGCCGGCGGTGTGCTGGTGCTCAGCGGGGCGGGCATCTCCACGGAGTCGGGCATTCCCGACTACCGGGGCGAGGGCGGGAGTCTGAGCCGGCACACGCCGATGACCTACCAGGAGTTCACCGCCGGCGCCCAGGCCCGGCGTCGGTACTGGGCGCGCAGCCATCTGGGGTGGCGTACCTTCGGCCGCGCCCGCCCCAATGCGGGGCACCGGGCCGTGGCCGCGTTCGGCCGGCACGGCCTGCTGTCGGGCGTGATCACGCAGAACGTGGACGGCCTGCACCAGGCCGCCGGCAGTGACGAGGTCGTGGAACTCCACGGAAGCCTGGAGAGGGTCGTCTGTCTTTCCTGCGGGGCCTACAGCCCGCGCCGTGAACTGGCCCGGCGGCTTGAGGAGGCCAATGCGGGCTTCGAGCCGGTGGCGGCCGGAATCAACCCGGACGGTGACGCCGACCTCACGGACGAACAGGTGGCGGACTTCCGTGTGGTGCCCTGCGCGGTCTGCGGCGGCATCCTCAAACCGGACGTGGTGTTCTTCGGCGAAGCCGTACCGCCGTCGCGGGTCGGGCACTGCCGCACGCTGGTCGGTGAGGCGACGTCGCTGCTGGTCCTGGGATCCTCGCTGACGGTGATGTCCGGGCTCCGGTTCGTCCGCCAGGCAGCCCAGGCCGGTAAGCCGGTGTTGATCGTCAACCGGGATCCGACCCGGGGCGACCGGTACGCCGTCACCCGGGTCGCGCTTGCCCTGGGAACAGCGCTGACCACCGTGGCCGGCCGGCTGGACATCCCCGTGCGCGGCGAGGCGGCGGCCCGGTCGGAGCCGTGACGGTGCCCGGTCACCGCCGGGGGTGCCGTGCCGGCGGTTCGGCGGCGGTGCAGGACCGTGACTTCAGGTGTCGTCGCCGGGTGGTCGGTGCGGCGGTGTCCGGCCGGGCGTGGGGCCGCAGCGCCTGCGTGGCCGCCTGGGGTTTGCGCCGTTCCCGCGCCGGCGGCTGTCCTCTTCGGCTGGGCCGCCTCGGTGAGGGCTCGGGCTTGGGGGCTTGAGGTCGAGGCCCTGGACCGCGCGGGCCCGCCGTGCAACGCCGTGTCCGGTTGGAGTACCGCTATCCGCCGCGGGGCGTGGCCGGCACGCACAGCCAGGCGAGGAGTGCCGCGGTCAGGTAGGCGAGCGCACCCGCGGTCATGCTGGTGCGCAGCCCGGCGGTGTAGTGGGCGGCTGTGGCCAGCAGGCTGCCCCCGAGCGCCACGCCGGTGGCGCTGCCGATCTGGCGGGCGGTGTTGAACAGGGCCGAGGCGGCGCCTGAGTACGACGCGGGGGCGGCGCCCATCACCGTCGCGGTGGAACCGGTCAGGGCGAAGGACGTGCCGAATCCGGCGGCCATCATCGGGGCCACCAACAGCGGGTAGGCGGGATCGGCGCCTGCCGCGGCCCAGCCGGCGAGGCCCAGGGCGGCCAGGAGCATGCCGGCGACGACCAGGGAGCGATCACCGGTACGGCGGGACAGCCGCCCGGACAGGACGGAGGCGAACATGGTCACCGCCACCGCCGGGAACAGCGCCAGCCCCGCGGCGAGGGCACTGAAGCCGCGCTCGTGCTGGAACTGAAGGCTCGCGGTGAACACCATGCCGTAGAAGCCGAAGTTGAACAGCAGCCCGATGACGGCTCCCCCGCTCATCGCCCGTGAACGCAGCAGGCGAAGAGGCAGAACCGGCGACCGGGCCAGCCGCTCGCGTACCACGAAGGCGACGGCGGAGACGGCCGCCAGACCCAGCCCGGCGAGGACGGCCGGATCCGTCCAGCCGCGCCGTCCGGCCTCGTTGAGCGCCGCGGTCAGCAGCGCCACCGTCGCCACGACCGCGCACTGCGCCGGCCAGTCCAGGGGCCTGGCGGTGTGCCGGGGGGACGGTGTCACATGCCGCAAGGTCAGCAGCAGGCAGACCGCGCCGACCGGAAGGTTGATGAGGAAGACCCAGCGCCATCCCACCGTGGACACGAGCAGCCCGCCCAGCAGCGGCCCCGCCGACGCGGCGATACCCGCCATCGATCCCCAGAGCCCGAAGGCGCGCGAGCGTTCGGCCGGCACCGGGTAGGCCTGCTGGAGCAGGGCCAGGGAACCGGGCACGATCAGCGCCGCGCCGAACCCCTCCAGCAGCCGGGCAGCGACCAGGACAGGCGCGTCGGGTGCGACGGCGCACGCGGCCGAGGACACGGTGAACACGGCCGTACCCCAGCAGAAGACCCGCCGGTTGCCCAGCCGGTCGCCCAGTGCGCCGCCGGTCAGCAGAAAGCCGGCGAAGACCAGGGTGTAGCCGTCGGTGATCCATTGGATGCCGGTGAGCGAGGTCGCCAGATCGCGGCCGATGACGGGCACGGCCACGTTGATGATCGTCACGTCCAGGATGACCATGAAATACCCGGCGCACACGGCCAGGAGCGGTACCCAGGAATGCCGCTCGGGCCGGGGGGCCGGCGTGGGGGCAGGCAGCGGTCCGCCGCCGTCCGGCTCGGCGAACGCCACGGTCTTCACCCCATCCCGCACGACGGACCTACACGATTCGAACGTCACAGTAAGGGGCGTGTGCCTCGTATCCCGGGAACCTGGGTGCGTCGGCACCCCGCCCCTCCTGTTCACCACTGCGGCCGGACGGGGCCAGTCGGGGCCGGACCGGACCAGTGGGGCCGGACGGGGCCGTGGTCGACGCCGTCCGGGGCTGGGTGCGTCGGCGGCGTCGCTGTCGTCCTGGTGATGGCGGCAGGTACGGAGTGCCGACAGGGACGGAGTGCCGGATCGGGCGCCGGCGGGCGGCGGTCAGCGGCCGGCCGACCGGCTGCGGTACCAGGCCAGCGTGGCATCCACCGCATCCTCCAGAGAGGTGGGAGTGAGGCCGAAGGCGCGCTCACAGGCGGAGGAGTCCATGATCTGGCCTTCCGTGTGCTGGTAGAACATCTCGGCGTACTCGGCCATGAACTGCTCGTCGAAGGGGCCGAAGGGGCGCGGCTCTTCGAGGACCACGACGTTCAGCGGCCGGCCCACGCGCTTCTCGATCATGGTGTATATCTCGCGCGTGCTGACCGCCGGCGCCGTGGGCAGGTGCCACACCCGGCCGTCGCCCTCGGGGCGCTCGCCCAGTGTCGCCAGGCCGGCGGCGACGTCCCCGATGTAGGTGTAGCTGTGGGGCAGGTCCAGATCGCCCAGGCCGAGCACTTCCGAGCCGGTCAGCGCGCCGGGGAAGACGGCGGCGCCGAGGGAGGAGTTGAGGACGCCGGGACCGACGAAGTCGGCGGAACGGCCCAGAACGGTCCGGGCCCGGCCCACACGGTGCGCGTCCAGGTACAGCCGGTCGAGCTCGGCCCGCATCCGGCCCTTCCGGGTGGTGGCCTTCCACGGAGTGTCCTCCGTCATCACCGCCCCGCCCGTCTCTCCGTACGGGTAGAGGGTGTCGAGCACGACCAGGCGTGCGCCCGTGTCCGCCACGGCTGCGAGGACGGCTCGCTGGATACGGGGCATCACCTCGACCTGCAGGTGATAGCCGACGTTGACGCAGTGGTAGACGACGGCGGCTGCGGCTACGGCCTGCCGCGCGCCGTCCGCGGTGCTGACGTCGGCGGCGTACCGCTCGACGCCGTCGATGGGGTCACCTGAGGCGGAGCGGTCCACGAGGCGTACGGCGTGGCCACGGCGGACCAGCTCGCGGGCGAGGGCGGTTCCGGCGGGACCGGATCCGAGGACCGCGTGGAGATCGCGAGGGGCGCCGGCGGTGCCGGGGGCGGTGGAGACGGTGGTGGCGGTGTCGGCGGTGGAGGCGGTGACAGCAGGCATGACGGCTCCTTTGGTTATCCAAACTCTGGATAGTTAGAGACCGTAACGCTAGTTAGTGGTTATAGCAACAGCGGCTGGTCGGGCCAGGCGTTAAGGTGTGTCACGGAACCACGGAAGGAGTCGCTCATGGCCGCCGCTTCGCTCAGCCCGAGGGCCCGCTATCGGGAGCAGACACGCGCGGAGATCAAGGAGATCGCGCTCAGACAGCTCGCCGAGGGCGGTACCGCGGCCGTGGCGCTGACCCGGATCGCCAAGGAGGTCGGTCTCTCCGGCCCCGCCCTGTACCGCTACTTCGACAGCCGTGACGCCCTGCTGACCGATCTCATCCGCGACGCCTACACAGATCTCGCGGCCGCGGTCGCAGCAGCGGCGGGCACGCTGCCCGCGGGCTGCGCGCGGCGGACGCGCCTGCACACTCTCGCCACGGCCGTACGCACGTGGGCCGTCGCACACCCCCATCGCTATCTGCTGATCGAAGGCGCTCCAGTGCCGGGCTACACGGCCCCGCCCGACACGCTGGACAGCGCACGGGCTGTGCTGGGGCCGTTCCTGGCCTGCTTCGAAGGGGCATGGCCCGCCTCCGCCGTGCGGCCGCTGGCAGACCAGATGACGGCATGGGCCCGCAGGGATTCCGCGGTCGCCGAATGGGCCGGCGAACACGTCGGCGTCGACAGCCAGGGAACAGCCCTGGCCGGAGCCGTGCTCGTCTGGACCCAGCTCCACGGCGCCGTGAGCCTGGAAGTCTCCGGGCAGTTCCAAGGTATGGGCCACGACGCGGGCACGCTGCTCACGTCACAGATGGACTCGCTCGCGGACACTTTCGCCCTGGACTGACCGGCCTCCTTCGGCCCGGACCCGGCGGCGCGTCCTCCAGCGAGACTCGTTGCTGCCACCCGATCAGACTGCGCCACAGCTCCGATCGGCCGGTCCGCCGGACGGTCCAGGCTGCGCATCACCATCGGGCCCCTTGACGGGTCGACACCCGCACCAGTGCGGCCAGCCACCCCCCGATCCCTGGGTGCTTGCCCAGGGACCCGCTCAGTAGGCGGAGTTGACGTTGTCGATGGAACCGTAGCGGTGGGCGGCGTAGTTGGCGGCGGCGGTGATGTTGGCGACCGGGTCGGTGACGCTGCTCGCGGTGCCGGAGACGTG
>NZ_JBEYYJ010000025.1:0-148576 GCF_040645475.1 Streptomyces sp. NPDC046759
ATAGAGCTGTTGGTTTGGCGCCGTGCGCCGTATGTGTGGGCGGGGGGGGCCGGACCGGCCGCCCCCGACGTGTGTCAGGCCTTCCGCTGGTCGCGGGGGACCAGGTACTTCCAGCACGCGTGGAAGAGGGCGGCGAACAGGACGAAGGAGCCCAGCGGAACCAGCGTCGTCAGCAGGACCACGGGCGAGCCGTCCGAGGTGAACAACAGTCCGATCGACAGTACGGTCATGCACCCGAAGGCGATGAGCGCCCCGTAGAACGCCCACAGCCAGGCCCTGCGGTGCGCCGCCCGTTGCCGGATCAGCGCCTCCACCTCCGGCCGGCGCTCCCACGCCATGCCGCGGTACGGGGCACCGACGGCCAGCAGACCGGCGACCTCGGCCGGCGGGTTGTCCAGCTGCCAGTCGTCGATGTGCGGCAGGAGGAGGCGCTGGCCGTCGGTGTCGTACATGTAGGTGAGCCAGTGGCGGGCGGAACCCATGGCGTTCGGAACGGGCTCGGCGCGGATGTCGTAGATGGCGGACCAGGCGCGGGTGCGCTCGGTGAGGGCGCGGCGGACTGTGATGCCGTCAGGGTCGACCAGCGTGCGGCCGCGCCGCATGTAGAGCCCCAGCCGCGCGAGGGTCAGCACGAAAATGACGGCGAGGATGAGCATCGGCCACCGGAACGGGTCGCCGTGCCCCATTGTCTGGGAGAAGGCGAGGATCGGAATGACCGACGGCCCCAGGATCCTCACCAAGGGCGTCTTCTTGTACTTGCGGTACTCCCGCACGATTCCGACGCCGTCCGACGGCATGGCGCTGTTGTCCACCGCTGTTCTCCCCACCCGATGCGCACGAACACGTGCGCGACTGGGGAGAGGATAGGGGTGTCCCCTGAGAGTCCTACCCGGGGGTATGCCGCAGGTCAGCGCAGGGTGCCGCCGTGGGCGGCGACGAGACCGCGCAGGCTCAGGCCGCCGATGAGAGCTGCTCCCGTCGAAACCAAAGCGGTGGTCGGCCGACGAGGCCGGTGGCGGTACAGCAGCGAAGTACAGCAACCACAGCAACCGACCCCGTCCGGCGACGACCTCGTAAGGCCGTAGCGCGACCGGTATGACCTTGACCGACCGATCCACATAGAGCTACGGATCAGAAGGTAGCCGTGCCCCATGCGTGCCCGTCGAGCGGGAACCACGGGGAACCCCTGGCAGTCACAGCCCCGACACTGCTCGGATCGGGCAGTGACGTGCGCGACACCAGCCTCGTACTCTTATCGGATCCGCGAGACTTACTCGGAGGTGCAGTGGTCGCCACGGAAGGCGGGCAAGGCAAGAGACGCGTGCCGATCTTGTGCGCGACAGCGCTTCTCGTGGTGGTCGGGGGGCTGGGAATCGCCCACACCATTCGTGACACCACCTCCCGTATCCACGCCGTGAGGGACGCCGGCAGTACGTTCCTGAAGGCCCTCGGTTCAGATGAGGGCGAGAATGTGTGTGCCCACATGACCCGGACCGCACAGACCGAGCTCGCCGCGGACCAGCGCCAGAAGAGTTGCCCACAGGCAGTCGACGCCTTGGTCGGCCCTCTCGGCCGCGCCGAGCGGCACCGAGTGGCCACCTCCTATGACTCCGCATTCTTCGCAAAAGAGGGGAGTTTCGGGCACGTCAACGTCCGCGACAACCCGCTCCAGATCACCGAGTTGCTTCTGTCTGAAAGCCATGGGAAGTGGCTGGTGGCCGAAATGAAGTAATTGATGTACTTGTGGGCGCACGCAGTTGGGCCGTTCTGACATCCACAAGTGCCATCAACGACACCGGACACCTGCACTCCTAGGCCGCCTGGCATAGCCAGCGTGGCCGGCTGGTCCCCGGCAGTGCCGGGGAGTGATCGAACTCCTAAAGCGGGTGTACGCGAGCCAGCACGTGAAGGCGCCATGCCATCATCGGATAATGCTGACCGACGAGGACGCGCGCCGACTGGTGCTTGCCGAGATCGACGACGTGCGGAGCCACAGCGCGTACGACCTTCAGATCCTGCGCGTGGAGGCCTTGCCGTTCGGGTGGATCTTCTACTGGGGGGCAGTCCGGGACGGTCAGAGCGGGCAGCGCCCTCGGTTGGGAGGCAACGGCCCTTTCCTGGTGGATCGTGAAAACGAACGGTTGATCCGAACTGCCACCAGTGTCCCCATAGCCCGCCAGATCGCGGACTACGAACGCCGACTGCGACGCGAGGCTCACGCCCGGAACGCGGCCGCGAAGCAAGCTGCGCAGCAGGCATGAGTGTCTAACTGCGTGACAACGCCGACGAACAGCGGCGGACGCACACGAACGTCTGCGGACCATCAGCACAGCTGAGAGCCATACCAGCCCAAGGCAGAACCCCCGTCCAAGTTGCTTCGGGACGAAGAGGCCGTGGGTTCAAACCCCGCCACCCCGACAGAGAAACGCCACGTGGGGCACCTAGGAACGTTCCTAGGTGCCCCACCTGTTTCTGCTTCCGATAGACCTCCTCGGCCACGGCCGTACCGGAGTGACCGAAAGGGCGGGCTTGGACACCGGCTCGCGGTCCTCCAGGCCGATGGCGGTGTGTTCCTGGGCAGCGCGGTAGTCAGCGCGGACCTGGTCTTGACTCGTTCCTTCGGGCCGCCGGTCTGAGCTCTGGAAGTGCGGCGATAGCGAGTTCTCGTTTGCCCCCCGACGCGGTAGCGAGGTACTCCCCGTAGAGGAGAGGCTTGTCATCCTGCATGCGGATGCGCGGACATCTCGGCGTGAGCACGATGGAACTCATGGTGAAGATCGACGGGTTATCCAATGCTCCACGTTGGGCTGTCCTCGCGGCCCACACGGTGCCACTTGTCACCCTGCCGTCCGGCCTGTGGCGGATCGCCCAGGTTGCGGGGCTCCCGGTGGCCGAGCAATTGGGCCGGAACGGTCGCGAGGCGGTCGTAGCCATCTCGCTGACCTTGATAACCGAAGGTCTCGCCCTGCTCACACTCGGATTGGTGCGACCGTGGGGCGAGGTCGCACCCCGCTGGCTCCCCCTCATCGGCGGACGGCGCGTGCATACACTCGCGGTGGTAGTACCGGCAATGCTCGGGGCGGCGGTGCTGTGCACGATAGTGGGGTGGTTCGCCTGTACACAGGCGGCAGGGCTGATCGGGCGTGTCACGCAGACGCCGGCCCAGCAAGTACTCCTCGTGGTGTGCTATTCCCCGCTGCTGGCCTGGGCGCCCCTCCTCGCGGCCACGACGCTCGCGTACTACCGGCGCAGGACGACTGTGGGATGAAGGGGAGGCAAGCGCCGACCACAGTGCCAGGGGAAGACCGAACTCCCTGATGCGGCGGTCACAACACGCTGACGTCAGCGGCAGTGACGGCAATGCTGACGGCAACGACGGCGGACGGCAGCGGCACCCAACAGCCGGGCACGATGGCGGCGCGGGCTCTTCGGACCGGTCCGCCAAGGTGCGCCCGCATCTTCTAAGCGCCGGCGCAGGCACTGTGTAGCAGCCACGGCGCCAGGAGAACCGCTCTGAGGGCTGGGCCGTCTCTGGGCCGTCCGACAGTGACCAACGTCGACAGGCGACGACAGACAGCGCGCACGTCAGCGCAGGTCAGACCAACGCCCAACAGCATCCGTCGACTTGAGCACCCACTGAAACCAGTTCTTCGGCTACTGGTGCCGGCAGACGAGGTGCTCGGTGTACCAGCACCCCGAAGACACAGGCTGTCCGTCTCAGTTTCCGCCTCATTCAGGGACGGACGCCGACGTTCAGGAGGGTTCGGCCCTCGGATCTCGTTGAACGGCCGGATGGACATGAACCCAGGTGAACGACCCGGCATCAGACAGCCACACCACCAACAGACTTGGAAGCGTGTTGTCCGGGTGATGGGGGCTGCGGTGCTGCAACGTGGCTCCGGGGTACGTGACGGGAACCTGCGTCCACCTTCCTTGACCGCGGACCTCATGAAGGTGCTTGTCACAGACCCCGTAGATCACCGCCGTGATCAGGATCCCGATCGTCGGTCGGTGCCGCTCGCGGCCGGCTCTGGTGCGCGACGGCAAGGCACAAGCTGGTGGCGAGAGCAGCCCTGGGTATGGGCCATCTCGCGAAGTGCCTCGTCCAGGGCCAGTTCCAGAAGCTCAGGTGGGGTGAGGGCGCCGCTTCCGTCCGGTGGGATGAGCCAGTGCAGTGTCCCCGACCGGCAGTGCGGGGCGGGGGCAGCGATCCAGCCGCCTTTCGAGACGTATCTCAGGTTGTGACCGGCCCACAAGGCGGTGGGGTCGGCCGGCAGCAGGAATCCCACACGGCCGCCTCGACCGTCATGCAGAACTGGTCCCCGTTCCGTCACCGAAATGGCGCCCAGTAACTCGGCGGTGTACAGGCCGAGGCGCTCAGGAACAGTCAGGACGTCCCACATGCGCCCGGTGGCCAGGAGGTGGATCCCGGTCACCCCGTGCATCCAGTCGTCGCGACATGCGCGCGGGTCTTTTGCCGCGGCAGCCAGCCACTCCAACGCTCTCTGCCACTGTGACAGTGTCATTGCAAACCCCCATCTCAGGCGGACGACGCACGAGTTGACCCGGTTGCCGAAGCAACTCGACTCCTCGCTGCTCCGCACTGTCGGGAACCGCTCGCAAGATGGGCACCCTGAGACAGGCTGCGCCCTTCTCCTCGTGCTTCCCGACCGCGGATGAGCGAGTCGTAGTCCACCGCAATGCCCGACGCGCTGCCATGCCTCGGATGCGCCGTCGCCGGATAGAGCGAGCGCAGGCGCGCCCAGAGCCGAGCATCGGACAGAACGCGCCCCCTTGGCACCGCATCACCACCCTGCCTCCTCTACCACCGGCTAGGGCTGTCGAGTACCGCGGAAGGTGTGTAAGCGCGCCGCAGGTCAGTCGCTCGCTGACTCACGGGCGGACTTCCGCGAGAGGTGTTTCGGAGGATACAAATTTTCGTACCCCATCCGTGCCCGACCGTGCAGGGGCTACGGGAAACCACGGTGGCTGGCGGTCAACGCGCAGCGCGACGGCCCCCGACCGTCTCACCTGGTCAGGGGCCGTTCAACTGCGCGGTGGGCGTGCATCTGAACCCACGGTGACATCGCTTCCAGACGGTTTTCAAGATCTGTGTCAGTGCGCACCGGACCGCGCGACGGTAGTCGGCGACGGGTGCCGGAGGTCAGTTGCGGCAGCCGGGGACCGGGGTCGGGCTGTTGAGGCAGTTGCTCGGGCTATTGCGGATGACCACGGTGGCACGCAGGTCCACGGTGCCCTGATTGTTGTAGATGCCACCGGGGTTCGTACCGCTGGCCGAGTTTCCGATGATGACGCTGGCGGTCACGGTGGAGGTTCCGCCTGGCTGGGCGGTCACACCGTTGGCGAGACCACCGCCACCGTTCGGCGCGGTGTTGTTGAGGATCGTGCTGGCGTTGACCGTCAGCGTTCCGGTGTTGGCGATGGCGCCACCCACGTTGTCGGCCGTGTTCCCACTGAGGTTGCTGGCATTGACGGTCGTCTGGCCGTCGCTGGCGATGGCGCCGCCGTTCACAGCGGCCGTGTTGCCCGTGAAGACACTCCCGGTCACCTGCGCCTGGGAGCCAGTGAACACGCTGATGCCGCCGCCGAAGTTGGCGTGGTTCCTCGCGATCAGGTCGCCGAGAAGGGTCAGGGAGCCGTTGCCGGTGACGACGATGGCTCCACCAGCGCCGGTCTGGATCGGGCTGCCCGTGGCGTCGCCGTTGGTGAGGGTGGCCCCTACCAGGGTCAAGTCGCCACCGCTGACGGTGAAGATACGGAACGTTCCCGAAACACGGGTGATCGTGTCCTCGTTGCCGTTGATGCGGATCGGTGAAGTGATGGCCGGCAGCTCGGTGGTTAGCCGGTAGGTGCAGCGGGGCGCCAGGTTGAGCGTGTCGCTCCCAGGGGTGCTATTGGCGGTGTTGATGGCGCTCTGCAAGGCAGCCTCGCTGCACGCCACGCGCAGCGTCGCGGCCGAAGCAGGGGCGGCCAGCGCGATGGGGACGAACGCGGAGGCGGCGCCCATACAGAGCACCCGGGCGGTCCGGACAAAGGACTCACGCGTGAGCATGTCACTCCTTTTGAAGTCGCCCGCCGCGAGCGTCCGGCCAACAGGATGAGGCGATGCGGCGCCGCAGGCGGGAGGGCGAGCGAAAAGTGCCCGCCGTACCGCGCGACATGACATAATTCATTCCGAATTGCATCTTATGGCCCTACGCGGTGCACCTTACGGCCGAACAGGCTCTGCGGGGCATACGGCATGCGAGCACCCCGCACCACAAGCGCACCAGATCGAGCGGGGAACAGCGGGGAAGCTCGGGGAAAGCAGCCTGGCCCGGCGAGGCCCATTCCGGCCGTTCACCCAGGTCGACGCCTGGACCAATCCCAAATGACCGCAGCTTCCCAAGCTCAGGGCTTCGGCCACCGGATACGCAGTGGCCACCGAACAGGTCGTTCTGTACCTTGCCGCCATGACCGACAACCGAAGGGGCAATGCCGCGTAGGCGCCCGTCAGCCCTGCGAGGCGACATTCCTACCCGCCGGCCGAGGCAGCGCCGGTACCCGTCCATTGACCGCCTTTCAGGATCCTGCACAGCTGACCTGCGTCGGCTTGAGCGGACCCGATTCTGGCCCGAAGCCACGGAAGAAGCGTTCTGGCACTGGAAGGCCCTGGCCCACGGCCCTCTCAGACAACTTGCGGACCCACTCGTAGGTCCTGACTGCGGCATCCTCGAGTGCGGGTGCTACGGCGTCGACTTCCGCGGCCACCTCGAAACCGCGCTTCACGCACTGCCGAGGAAGAGCGCGCATGAGCTACGCGCCCTCGTATGGGCCCTCGACAGGAAGATCCTCGCGAGAGCCAAGGTGATCCCGGCTGACAGCCTGGACGTGCCATGGTGGCGAGGTCAGCTCTAGGACCATGGGCGACCGTCTCAGTTTCCGTCTCATTCAGCGACGTTCACGGCCGTTCAGACGAGACGAAAGCCGGTCGCCGCTCCCGCGGCCGAATACAGATGAACGCAGCTGAACGGTCCCGTCCGAGGCTCCCGAGACCACCAACACAGTTGGAAAGCGTGTTGGGGGCAACCCCTCACGAGTTCGAATCTCGTATCCTCCGCCAGTGCCTCACCGGGCACGATGTCGAAGGGCCCCACCGTTCGCGGTGGGGCCCTTCGACGTTGCCGTGACGTCCTCCCGTGCCGTCGCGTATCCACAGGTGATGTGCATCCTGAAAGTACGGCTTCGTCCGAATCCCACGTGCGCGGCCAGTGAGACCTTCACGGAAGGATGTGCGCGCATGCCCGTTGTCATCGCCCGCCTGATCCCCGCGCCGGGCCAGGTCCAGAACGTGCTTGACGTGTACCGCGAGCTCGCCCCGCTGGTCCATCAGGAACCGGGGTGCGGGCTGTTCGCCCTGCACACCGACGGCGAGGGCGTCTTCATCGTCGAGCACTGGCTCACCTCGGAGGACTTCCAGGCGCACCTGGCCGGCTCGAACCTCCGGCGGATCAGGGACGCGACAAAGCCCCTCCTGGCCGCACCCAGCGAGATCTGGCCGGTGGAGAGCGTCCCCCTCGGCGACCCCGACAAGGGCGTGATCCAGTAGTCGACGACGCGGCCGCGCGCGAGGTTCACCAGCAGGGTGCCGTCTCGCATGCGCGCCAGGAAGGCGGCGTCGACGAGGTGGACGGTGGCGTCGGTGAGGGGCGTGGCCAGGATCACCAGGTCGGCGCGTGGGAGCAGGTCGGGAGAGTCCGCAAGGGCGTGAACAGTGCCCAGGGACGCAGTTCGGGCGGTTCGCGCGACCCGCAGCACGTCGCACTCGAACGGCGTGAGACGAAGTGCGGGTCGCCTCGCAGCGAGGCGAGGGTGAGGGTGAGGGTCAGCGCCGGCTCCGCGACGCTCGCGTGGTGCGCGCCGCGCGCGTTGCACAACACGGTGGACGTAGGCCCATCCTTCGGGCAGGCCCGGGGCCTCGGCGAGCGGGAGCGGAAGCCGGGCGGTGGCGCCCCCGGCCGCGAAGGCAGGGTTCGCCGTATGGGCCATGGCACACGAGGCCAGGCCGGTCCTGGGCGTCGAAGGACCGGTCGGCCCGCGCGGCGGCGGTCCCGGCGGTGGCCCGGTGGGGCGGCCGGGGCGCGTTCGCGCCGGCCGCCCCACCTCCCGGCTCAGTAGCGGGGCTTACGGGTCAGGGCGATACCGCCGAGCAGGAAGGCGACGCCGAGTACGCCGGCGACGATGGCCGAGGTGGTGTCGGCCGGCTTGTGGCTGGCGTCCATCACGGCGGTGAGCAGGCCCGCCACGGCGCTGATGTAGCAGAAGATCGTGATGAAGATCTTCACGTTGGGGTTCACTTGGGTGCCTTTCGTTCGGTGGTGCGAGGGGTTTTCTCAGGGGTTTCCTGTGGTCCGCGACCCGCGGGAGTGGTCGCGGCGACGGTGAGACCGAGCAGCATCACCCAGGCATCGGGGTCCGCCCGGAAGCGGTTCCAGCGATCCGACGCGAGGGCGAGTTCGGTCAGGGAGAGGACGCCCTGGGCCACCAGGGGCTCCAGGCGCTGCGGACCCAGCTGCGGAGCGAAGGCGTCCGTGGGGTGATCGTCGTTGGTGGTGGCGAACGGTCGCAGGACGATGTCCTCGAAGCCCGCCGACCTCAGCAGCCGGGGCAGGCGTCGGCCGATCGCGCGGTCCCCGCCGGCGGCGCGCTGTGCGGCGGCCATCTTGGCGTGCACACCGCCCAGTTCCGGGTAGGACGGCTCGGCCGCACCCCAGCAGGAGGAGTCGACCTCCGTGCAGGCGACCCGGCCGCCCGGCCGCAGCACCCGGCGTACCTCGGCCAGTACGGCGGCCGGATCGGGAACGTGCTGGAGCACATAACGCAGCAGAACGAAGTCGACGCTGCTGTCCTCCAGTGGCATGTTCACGGCGTCGGTGACCAGCAAGGTGACGCCGGGACCGGCGGCGTGGGCCAGCAGCCGGGCGTCGATGTCGGCGGCGATGAGCGTGCTGCCGGCCGGCAGCACGGGGCGCAGCCGGCGGGTCACCGCGCCCGAACCCGCGCCGACCTCGAGAACGGTGGGCCGGGGACTGCCGGCGGCGCCGCAGATCCCGAGGTCGCGGAGGATCCGCAGTTCCTCGGCGAAGGAGAGTTCGGCCTGGGCCTCCAGGCGGGCCAGCTCCGCCGGCAGACCGCCGCCGGTGGTGCGGACCGGATCGTAGGAGCCGCCCGGTGGGCGGACGGTGTCGGGGACGGGCGTGCTCACCTGGGCCTCGCAATCATGGTCATGCCGTGTTTCGGGCGCAGAGTGACCAGCGCCTCGGGCTCCGCCTCGGTCCCTCCGACGGTCTCCAGCCGCACTGACTGGGCGAGGGTGGCGAGCACCAGCACCGCCTCGAGCAGGGCGAAGTGCTGACCGACGCAGATCCGGTCGCCGCCGCCGAACGGCAGGTAGAGGTGGCTGGGAAGCGAGGCGCCGTCGAAGCGGTCCGGGCGATACGCGTCGGGGGCGTCCCAGTACGCGGGGTGCCGGTGCAGCACCCACTGGCTGACGCAGACGAGCGTGCCGGGCTCGACGTGGTACCCGCCGATGACATCGGCGCCCACCGCCCGGCGGGAGATCAGCCACACGGGCGGATACAGCCGCATCGCCTCCTTGATGGCCCGCTGGCAGACCGGCAGGTCGGCGAGGTCCTCGGCCGTCGGGGGCCGGCCGCCGAGCACCCGGTCGACCTCCTCGCGGACCTTCGCCGCCTCGTGCGGGTGCCGGTCCAGCAGATGGAGCGTCCAGGTCAGGGACTTGGCGGTGGTCTCATGGCCGGCCATGACGATGGTCAGCACCTGGTCACGCAGATCCTCGTCCGAGACCAGGTGGCCGGCGGACATCATGGTGTCCAGCAGGTTGCCCGCATGGCCGGGACGCCGGCTCGAGCCGGACGCCGAGGGCCCCGCCGCACGCCGGGACGCGATCAGCGTGCGGGTCACCATGTCCAGGAAGGCGCGGGCTCGGCTGAAGTCCGCGAACCGGCGTGCGGTGTCCGCCGGGTCGGGGTCCGGGTCGGGCACGTAGTGGCCGATGCACCGGTTGACGGCGTCCACCGCGCGTCCGAAGCCCTCGCCTATGCCGTCGAGGTCGGTGCCGAGGATGGCCCGGGTGAGAATGCCGAGGGTGAGCGCGGTGAGGTGATCGTCCACCGCGAGCGGGATGCCGGACTCGATCGCCGGGCGCCAGCGCTCCAGCATGCCGGAGGTGGTTTCGGTGACGATGCCGTCGAAGGTCCTGACCGAGCTGGGCCGGAAGGCCGGGGCGGTCAGACGGCGCTGGCGGGCCCAGTCCTCGCCGTTGCTCGTCAGGAGCCCGTTTCCGAGCAGCGGACGCAGCATCGCGTCGTCCGGGGTGCCTTCCTTGGTGTAGTTGGCGCCGTTGTCCTTGAGCACATGACGGGCGTACTCAGGGGTGTTGAGCAGGTAGACGGTCTCGCCGTCGGCCCGGTGACGGGTGATCCCGCCGTAGGTGCGGGCCAGTTCGGTGATGAAGGCGAGCGGCGACTCCCGCATCACGGCCATGTCGATGTCCCCCGGCGGGCCCGGTGGAAGGGCCTCGCCCCGGGGGCCTGACCGCGGGACGCGCGGCGCCGTCGTGTGCGTAGGCACGGTGCGGACCACCTCCGTGATTCCTCTCATGTCATGTCAAGTCAGGTGAAAACTGGGTGAGTCGGCGTCAGCCGACGTACGCGCATACGCATTCCGCGCGCCATACGTACTCCGAATTCCCGAATACGTACACCCCACTTGGCGATACGCATTCGGATACGTATTCCGATGCGTAATCCAATACGTATTCACGGCTTCACCCGACTCGGAATCTACCGCACCCGCCGAACGTGCTCAATACTTACCCCTGGAGCCGGAACTGACGTCTTGGCAGCCTTCCAGACGGCGTGCAACTCTTCATTCGCCGGCAGCGACAGAAGGCGCCGCGGGCAAACCGGAACCGAGAAAAGGAAAAGTCTTATGGCTTTGGACCAGCGAAAGCGGGCCGAGTTCGTCAACGGCTACACCCGGGCCCTGATCAGCGCCTGGTCGAGCGAGGAGTACGCGGCCCGCCTGCAGTCGGACCCGCGTGCCGCGCTCGCCGAGGCCGGCCTGGAACTCCCGGCCGACGCGGAGATCGTCATCGTCTCCACCGCCGCCGAGGGCGAGCAGGAGGGCAACCTCGAGGTGCAGGTGGAGCTCTACGAGATCGGTCTGGCGACCGGCCGTTACGAGTTCCACATCCCGGAGACCCCGCAGATCGACACCGCCGAATTGAGCGAGGGCGATCTGTCGGACATCGCGGCCGGCGGCAACTCCTGCTGCTGCCCGTGCTGCTGCTGCACCTGATCCACCCGATCAATCTTAAATCCACCCAGGAGCGATCCACGTGGCAACTTCCGTCGGGGAGAATCCCGTCTCGGTCCGCGGCCTTCGCAAGAGTTATGGCGACTGGCACGCGGTGCAGGGACTGGATCTGGACATCTGTCCGGGAGAAGTCTTCGCGCTGCTCGGGCCCAATGGCGCGGGAAAGACGACGACCGTCGAGATCCTGGAAGGCGTCCGCCAGCGAACCGGCGGTGACGTGCGGGTCCTCGGCTGTGACCCAGCCGAGGACCGGCGGGGGTGGCGCTCACGCATCGGCGTGGTGCCCCAGAACACCGGCGCCTACGCGGACTTGACCGTGCGCGAGGTCGTCGAGCACTTCGCGGCGTTCTATCCGGCGCCGCTCCCGGTCGGCCAGGTCATCGACATGGTCGGCCTGGGCAAACACGAGAAGAAGCAGAGCACGGACCTGTCCGGAGGGCAGGCCCGGCGCCTCGACGTCGCGGTGGGCATCGTCGGCGACCCGGACCTGATCTTCCTCGACGAGCCCACGACCGGGCTGGACCCGGTGGCCCGCCGGGAGGCCTGGGACCTGGTCCGCTACTTCTCCGAGCGCGGTACCACCACCGTGCTCACCACCCACTACCTCGACGAGGCCGAGGCGCTCGCGCAGCGTGCCGCGGTGATCGTCGCCGGCAAGGTCGTCCTGTCCGGATCCCTCGCCGAGTTCGGCGACCGCTCGCAGACTCCGACCACGGTCTCCTTCCGGATCCCGCCGGAACTCGCGGGACGGGCGCTGCCGGTGCTGCCGCCGGGGGCGCAGGCGCTCCCGGGCACCCCGGACGGCGTGCTGCGCATCGCCACCCACACGCCCACCGCGCTGCTGACCGTACTGGTCCCCTGGGCGCACGAGGCGGGCGTCGGGGAGCTCCCCGAGCTGCGGGTGCACCGCCCCACGCTCGAGGACATCTACCTCGACCTGATCAAGGAGAACGCCGGCGGCACCGACACGTTCGGCCGCGGCGGCGACGGCACCGACGACCGCACCAGCGAGGCGGGCATCCGATGACCCTCACCGAACCCTCCACGGGCCGCACCGACCGGACCCCGCCTGCAGCGGAGCGTACGGCGGCCGAGTCCCCCCGCATGCCCGGCGTCTGGCGGACCTCCGCGGCCCGCTCCAAGGTCGAGCTCAAGGCGTTCTTCCGCAACAAGCAGTCACTGGTCTTCACCCTGATGTTCCCGGTGATCCTGCTGGTCGTCTTCGGCTCGATCTTCTCCGGCAAGGTGGCGGGCACCCAGACCGATCTCAAACAGGTCTTCATGGCCGGCATCGTCGCGGCCGGCGTGATGAGCACCTCCTTCTCCGGGCTCGCGATCAGCATCGCGATCGAACGGGACACCGGTACGGTGCGCCGCCTCGCGATGACGCCGATGCCGAAGTCCGCCTACTTCATCGGCAAACTGGTGCGCGTGATCGTCACCACCGCGCTGGAGACGGCACTGCTGCTCGGCATCGCGCTGACCCTGTTCGGCCTCCCACTGCCGAGCACGGGCGAACGCTGGATGACCCTGGGCTGGGAC
Organism: Streptomyces sp. NPDC046759; assembly: GCF_040645475.1. NCBI lineage: Bacteria > Bacillati > Actinomycetota > Actinomycetes > Kitasatosporales > Streptomycetaceae > Streptomyces > Streptomyces sp. NPDC046759. The sequence continues at coordinate 12,943 of NZ_JBEYYJ010000025.1, forward strand.
CTCGCCCTCGGGACCATCGCCTGTGCCCTGGCCGGTGCCGCGTATGCGGCGCTGATCCCCAACAGCCGTTCCGCGGCGGCGATCGTGACGCCGGTCTTCATGGTGCTGCAGTTCATCTCGGGCGTCTTCTTCCCCTTCGGCCAGCTGCCGCACTGGATGCAGACGGTGGCCGCGTTCTTCCCCGTCAAGTGGATGGCCCAGGGCTTCCGTTCGGTCTTCCTGCCGGACTCCTTCACCGTCGTGGAGCCGGCCGGCAGCTGGGAGCTGGGACACATCGCGCTGGTGCTCGCGCTCTGGGCGCTGGGCGGACTGGCGGTCACCGCCCTCACCTTCCGCTGGCGCGGTCCGCGGGTCCGCTGACGGACGGCGACGACCCTTTCGACGACGAAGGGCCACACGGTCCACCGACCACCAGCCCGCCGACGATCCCCGGAGCAGGAGCAGGACCATGACCACGGCGCCGGTGCGCCTGCCGGAGCACCTCGACCACCCCTTCTCCCCCGCGGGGCGGACCAACCCCCATCCGGCGTACCGGTGGCTGCGGACGAACGATCCGGTGCACTACGACGCCGGCTCCCGGCTCTGGCTGGTCACCGGGCACGCCGACTGTCAGACGGTGCTCCGGGATTCGCGGTTCTCGGCGGCCGGGGGGCAGCGTGAGCGTGCCCGGGACGACGCGCTCCCGCCGTCCATGCTCACCACCGACCCGCCCGGCCATCACCGGCTCCGGGCCCCGGGAGCGCTGCTCCTTGGGCCGTCCGCCGTCCGGTCCGTGGCCGGCGATCTGGCCCGCGACGTCGACGAGCTGCTCGACCGGCTCGGCCGGCGCCCGGCGGCCGGACGACCGGACGCGATCGCCGACATCGGGCGGCCGCTGGCCACCGCCGTCTTCGGGCGTCTCTTCGGGCTCCCGACGGCCGAGTACGCGCGGTTCGAGACCCTCGCCCGGGCCGCCTCCATCAATCTCGACCCGATGGTCCCGCCGGCGCGTGCCGCCCTCGGCCGGACCGCGGCCGTCGCGCTCACCCGCTGTCTGGACGCGCACAGCGCCTCGTCGGCGCCACGCGAACGCGGCGCGCCACTCGCCGCGTTCGCGGCCGACGACCGGCTCACCAGGCCGGAGATGCTCGGTGTCCTCAACCTGGCGGTGATCGGCGGCTGGCAGCCGCTGGCCGAGCTGGTCGGCAACGCGCTCTGCACGCTCCTCCCCGACCGGGCCGCGGTGCGCCGGCTCACCACCCGGCAGGACGCGGACGCGGACGGGGAACCCGGCGGGGAGGCGGCCCGCCGCGCCGTGGACGAGCTGCTCCGTCTCGAGGCACCCATCCCGTTCACCGCCCGGGTCACCACCGACACCGTGGAACTGGCCGGCGCCACCCTGCCGGCCGGCAGCCGTGTCCTTGCGGTGATCTCCGCGGCCAACCGTGACCCGGCCGTCTTCGCCGACCCCGACGAGCTGCGCATCGACCGGCACCCCAACCCGCACCTCGCCTTCGGCGGCGGCCCGCACTTCTGTCTCGCCGCCCAGCTGGTACGGCAGGTGGGCGGCCTGCTGCTGGCGCACCTGCTGCGACGGTTCCCCGGCATGCGCGGCCCGCACGGTGCCCCCGACTGGGACCGGTGTCTGGTGCCGCGACGCCTGCGCGCCTTCCCCGTGGACCTGGGCGTTGCGGGCCCGGCCTCCACGGACCCCGGCACAGCAGAGGAGGGCCGCGGCTGATGCGGGCCGACGTCATCGTGGTGGGCGCCGGCGCCGCCGGCCTGGCCTGCGCCGGGCGCCTCCGCCGAGAGGGGCTGGACGTGGTCGTCCACGAGGCCCGGGACCGGGTGGGCGGCCGTATCCACACCTTCCACCCCGCGGACGGCGGACCCCCGCTGGAGCTCGGCGCCCAGGTGGTGCACGGCGCGCGCAATCCGGTGCACGCGCTGGTCGGCGCCGACCGGATGACCACCGTGCCACGCCGGATCACCGCCCGCGTCGTCCAGGACGGCGGCAACCAGGACATGGGCGTCCTGGGCCAGGACCGTCGCCGTCCCCCCTGGCTGCTGGAAGCCGGGCTGCACCGGGAGCCGGGGTCGCAGGACCGGTCGGTCGGCGCGTGGCTGCGTGCCCGCTGCACCACGCATCGGGAGGGACGGGTGGCACGGGAGTGGTTCCGGCAGAACTGGGCCGCCGATCCCGAGGAGTTGAGCACCGCGGGTGTGTCGGACGCCCATCGGGGCGACACCGTCGTCGGCGAGGGCGAGTTCGCCGTGCGCGGCGGATTCGACCGGCTGCCGCTGCTGCTCGCACAGGATCTGCGGATCGCTCTCGGCGATCCCGTACAGGAGATCCGCTACACCCCCGGACGGGTCGAGGCCGGCACCGCGCGAGGGACGACCGGCGCACTCGCCGCCGTGATCACCGTGCCGCCGCCGGTGGTGGCGCGGGGGCGGCTGCGCGTCACCGGGCCCGCGTGCGCGGAGCTCGACGCGAAGATCGCGGCTGCCACCCGGATGCCGCTCGGCGACGGGTACTGCGCGGTGGTGACCCTGGGCCGCGCAGCGCCCGACACCGTCATCACCTTCGACGTCGACGGCAGGGGCGGCTTCGTCCGTTGCTCCGCGGGCCGGCCGGAGGTGCTGTTCGTGGCGAAGGCCGGGGCGGCGGACGCCCTGCGGGCCACCGTGCGCAGCGCCCCGGCGCTGTCGGCGCTGCTGGAGACCGTCATGCCCTGGACCGCCGGCGCCCGGGTGGCGGGCCTGACCACCGCGGACTGGGGGCGGGATCCCTGGGCCACCGGCGCGTTCACGGCCCCGCGCATCGGCTGTGAGGGCGCGGTACGGACCTGGGCCGCGCCACTGGACGACACCCTCTTCTTCGCCGGCGAGGCGACCGTCGGCGGCAGTCGGCTGCCCTGGGTGCAAGGAGCCCTGGCGAGCGGCGAGCGGGCGGCAGAGGAACTGCTCAAGGTATTGGCGAATCGATGACGATGGAATCCACGACTGTGCACAACGGCTGGTACCTGCTGGCCTTCCGGTCCGAACTGGCCCAGGAGGTCACCCCGCTGGCGGTCGGCCCCCGCCGCCTGATCGCCGTGCGGGAGGACGACCGGATCCGGGTCTTCGACGCCGACTGCCCGCATCGCGGCGCCCATCTCGGATACGGCGGCAAGCGCCAGGGCGACTGTGTGGTCTGCCCCTTCCACGGCAAGCGGATCGCCCTCGGGGACACCTCCAAGCGCTGGTCGGTGAGCGAGCACACGGTGCTCGCCTGGGGCGAGGCGCTCTTCGTCCGGCTTTCCGGCGCCCCGGACGGCGACCGCGGCTTCGAGCAGGCCGTGAAAGCCTGGGAGACCACGTATCCGCTGGTCAAGGCCATCACTCTGCCGGTCGCGGTGACGCCCGAGTACGTCGTGGAGAACGCCTTCGACCCCGACCACTTCAAGTCCGTCCACGGCGTGCCCGGCACCCTGGGGATGGCGACACGGACGGGTGACGACGGGGAACTCGTGATCGAGGGCGAGTTCCTGATGCAGACCTCGCCCTGGCAGGACGCCCGCCGGCTGGAGCAGGTGCGCTGGGAGGCGGTGCGCACCAGGACGGTGCGGTGGGACTACAGACCCCGTTTCCTGGCCCGCGCGTTCAGCCCGTCGGTGGTGGTCACCGAATTCGGGCCGCCGGACGAGGTGCATGTCATCGTCACCGGCTCGGTGCCGACGGCCGAGGGCGGCTGCGTCGCGCGGGTCGCGATCGGCGTGCGCGGCGATCGGCGGTCCGCGCTGCCGGCCCTGATCCAGGGCAGTGAGAAGGCGCTCGGTGAGGACAAGGTGGTCTGGGAGCACCTGAACCCCCGCGCGCCCGTCGCCTACGACGCGCGCGACGCGCCCGTGCGCGCCTTCCGCGCGTTCTGCGCCGCCTTCGGTGACCTGACCGGAACGGCGGACGAGGCACGGGCGTGCGGCGAGGCGGGAAGGGCGGAACGATGACGGACCTCCGTCTGCACCGTCACGGCAGCGGACCGGCCGTGCTCTGGCTGCACGGCTACACCATGGACTCCACCGTGTGGCGACCGTTGTGGGACCGGCTGCCCGGCTGGAGCCACATCGGCGTGGACCTGCCCGGCCACGGCGGCTCCGCCCCGATCCCGGCCGGGCTGACACTCACCGAACTGGCCGGGCGGCTCGCCGGGATCGCCGAGGACACCGGAGCCCGCCGGGTCGTCGCGCTGTCCTTCGGTTCGATGGCCGCGGTGCAACTCGCCGCACAGCGGCCGGAGCTGGTCGAGCGCCTGGTCGTGGCGGCACCCACCCTGGCCGGCACCCCGAACGACGGCGCGGCGAAGGTGCGTTATCGCCAGCTGGCGATGCTGTACCGGATGACCGGCCCGGGGGAGCAGCTTGCCGACCTGTGGATGCAGTCGCCGCCCGACATCTTCAAGGGCACCGAGCGGCACCCAAAGGTACGGGCCGCGCTGCGGGCGGTCGTCGCCCGGCACAGCTGGGCGGAACTCGGCAACCGCGCCATGGACGGCCTGACCGCCTGCCGGCACACCGAGGACGATCTGCGCCGGATCACCGCGCGCACCCTGGTGATCGTCGGTGACGACGACATGCCCGCCTTCGTCCGCAACGGCGAGCTGCTGCAGGCAACGGTCCCGGACTGCCGGCTGCTGACCCTGCTCGACTCCGGGCACCTGCCGCTCCTGGAGCGTCCCGGGGCGGTGGCCCCACTGATCGCTTCGCATCTGGGCTGAGCAGGCGTACGGACGGGGGGCAGGGCATCACGCCCTGCCCCCCGTCCGTCCGTGCGGCCGACGCGTCAGCGGCTCCGGCGCAGCGGGTTGATGACGCCGAAGGCGCCGGTCAGCGTCGAGGGGTCGACGAAGGAACCGCCGGGGCCGTGGGTTCGCCGGAAGTTCTCGACGAGCCCGGCGAAGGACGGGTCGACCTCGGCGCGGTAGGCGGCGAGCATGTTGACCCGCTCGGGGGTCGAGAACTCCTGCTCGGCGCGCAGTCCATGGCTGCGGGACAGGTGGTACATGCCCTCGACCGTGTAGCCCCGGTCCAGCCACCCTTGCCACAGCGCGTCGCGGTCGGCCTCCTGGCCCGCGAAGTACTCGAGGGCACGCGGACGCGGGCCCCCCGGCGCCGGGGTCGCCGGCACCGGATCCGCCCGCAGTTCCACCCGCCGCCCGCAGAGGTACAGCACGCCGATGCCCTTGCGGACGCAGAGGTTCAGCGCCTCCGCCGCCGTGTCCACGATGGCCTCGCCCTTGTCGTTGAGCGAGGTGTTGCACAGGATCGGCACGCCGGTCGCGGCCCGGAAGGCGTCCAGCGCCCGGTGCAGGGCCGGGTTGGCCGACGCGGTGACGGTCTGGTGCCGTGCCGAGCCGTCCAGATGGACGATCGCGGGCACCAGGTCGCGCACTTCGGGCCGCACCTGCACCGCTTCGAGCATGTACGGCGACTCGCGGTCCGAGGCGAACCACCGGGGTGCGTGCTCCGCCATCACGACGGGCGCGACCGGCCTCCACCACTGGCGGCGTTTGATGTCGTTCAGCAGGTCCTTGACCTTCGCGGACCGCGGGTCGCCGAGCAGGCTGCGGTGGCCCAGCGCGCGCGGACCGAGCTCCGCCCGGCCGTCGACCCAGGCGATGGCACCGTCGGACACATCGGCGACGAACCGGTCCGCCGAGAAGTCGGTGACCGAGGCGATCCATGGGGCGAACTCGGCGAGCGCGTCCTCGGTGTCCGTGACGTCGCGGCCGAAGTAGGCGGAGTCGATGTGGAGGTCGGCCGTCTCCAGCGCACCCGAGCCGTACAGGCCGAGCAGCCCCAGGCCGATGCCCTGTCCGGAGTCGTTGGCACAGGGCGGGGTGATGAGCCCCTTGAAGCCGAACCGGTCCATCAGCAGGGTGTTGGTGGGGCAGTTGAGCGCGTAGCCACCGCTGGTGGACAGATAGGTGTCCTCGGCGCGGATCCCGCCCGTCGTGAGCAGGCGCTCGACATTGCGGACGGCGATGGACTCGCAGCAGCGCTGGACGGCCTTCATCACCGCGCTGCGCAGGTTGTCCTCGCGGCTGAGCGCGGGGTCGAGGGTCCTTCCCTCCAGCTGACGTTCGGCTTCGGCGACGATGTCGCGCACCAGATCGTGCGCCTGCTTCCACGGCTGCGTCGCCGACCCGCCGAAGAACGTGACATCCGCGATCGCGGCTTCGGTGTCGAACTCGATGCTGGTCGGTGAGGCCGAGGCCAGGGCCATCAGCGAGCCCGGTTCCAGGCCGAAGACGGTCTCGGCCGCCGTGTACAGCGGACCGGGTGACTCGACCGGCGCGAACGTGATCCGCCCGGCCTTGGCGACGCAGCCCGCGTACCAGTAGCGATTGGGACGGCTCTCCTGCGCGTAGTCGGGAAGCGCGTCGATGGCCAGGCCGATGATCTGTTCCTCGCGGAAGAGCGTGGTGTCGCGCATGACTCCGCTGAAGAGGTGGGCCAGGCTGTGGACGGGGAAGTCCTCGGCACCGGCCGGCTTCGCCACGGGCCGGTCGTTCGGCAGCCCCGGAGTGCCCCAGCAGGCGGTGATGTCGGCGAGGGTCAGGCCCTCCTCGGCCAGCAGGCCGTCCAGGAACGCCGTGGCGCGCTTCTCGGTGTAGAGCGGCCAGAAGTGGTGCTTCTGTCCGCTGACCCGCTCCAGCTCCCAGACCCGCACCAGCGACAGGGCCGATCCCTCACGCCGCCAGAGGGCGACGTTCTGGTCGTGCCGCACGGAGAACACCGCGCCCGGACCGGGGGGAGTGAGATAGGCGGACAGAAAATACTCGGTCACGGTTCCTCTTTCCTCTTGCTGCCAGGACGAGGTATTTCCGGTCCGCCGCGCAGGGAAGAGTCATCCCCGCCAAAGACCAGCCGCCTTCCCCGGCGTCGGTGACAACGCGGCCATTCAAACACCCCCGCCGAAGCCCGTACATACCGAAAAACGGAGGTACGTACGGCGGCTAATTCCCGGTGTACGTATGCGCAGTGACCCGACAACGGAATTCAGCATTCCGGCGCGCTCGCGCCGGGACTGCCGTCGTGGTGGGTTCAGAGCCAGCCGCGGCGGCCCGCGTACAGGCCGGCCTCGAAGCGGCTGCGGGCGCCGAGCCGTTGCATCAGATCCGCCATCATCCGGCGGACGGTGCGCAGGGACAGCCCGAGGTGCTTGCCGGCGGCCTCGTCGGTGTAGCCCTGCCCCAGCAGCCTGAGCAACTCCTGCTCCTGGCGGGTCAGTCCCTGCTCGTCGCGCTCCTGTGGCGTGCCGAGCGGCGTCGCGTCGGCCCAGACCTGCTCGAACAGCGAGACCAGGGCGGTGATCACACCCACCGAGGTGATCTGTACCGCTCCCTTGCGGGTGTTGGCCGGGTCGAGGGGGACCAGGGCGATCTCCCCGTCGAAGATGACCATCCGCAACGGCAGCGCCGGCACCGTCCGCACCTGTCCGCCGAGGTCCGTCAGCCACTCGGCGTGCCTGGTCGTGGCACGGTCCTTGCGGACGCTGTCCAGGAAGACGGTACGCATCTGGACGCCCCGGGTGAGAGCCTCCATGTTGAGCGGGCGGCTCGCCTCCAGGGAGGCGGCGGACCGGGCGCCACCGGGGCTGAACGCGAGGCACTCGGTGGAGATCGAGCGTGTCAGCTCCTCCAGCCGGGCCTGCACGGTCGCCATTCCGATCAGCCGCTCGATCCGGTGGTCGTCCTCGCTCGCCGACTCGTCGCGGTACTCGGCCAGCAGCCGGGTGATGGCGGCCTGGCTCTCCTCGAAGTCCTGCTCGCGGCGCTGCCGCAGCAACTCGTTGTGCTGCAGCAGGGCCGCCAGTCCGACCCGCGGATCGACCGGCAGCAGTCCGCCGGGGGCCGCCCCGGGCACCTCCTCGGAAGGCCGCAGCAAGCGGAGGTCGGCGAGCTGGTCGAGCGCCGCCCGCACCTCGGCCTCGCTCATGCCCAGCCGGGAGGCGAGCTCCTCGACCCCTAGATGATGATCAGTCAGCATCAGACGGTAGACCGTCTGCGCCGCACTGTCGATTCCCCGCATGACTGGCGTATCACCCCTCGCACGCACGCCCCCTGTCCCCCGGCACTCGTCCGGGCGTACCCGCCGACGGATCATCCTACGACGTGAGTGGGCCCGGCGGCCGACAAGCGGCCGACTGCGCCTCAGCGCCCCACTCCCGTGCCGCCGCATTCGCGTGGCACCAACGTGCCAAAGCGCTTTTCATGCCGCCCGGAAGACCTTCCGATACGTGGACGGCTCCAGCAGACTCTTCCCTGCCGGAAGGCCACGGGGGCCTTCTCCTTCCGAACCATCCGTCGCTGATGATTCGCCGTCACCCGGTGATGGCCGGACATCAGAAATCGACCTGCGACGGTAATCGGAGTACCGCAATTCCTGGGGGAATCATGCTTTCTTGCAACAGACTTGTCGGGTCCACTCTGCTTGCGATGTTCGCCGCGCTGGGCGCTTTGGCCGGGCCGGCGCACGCGGTGGCGGGCGGCTCTCTGCCGACGGCCACGACCGCCGTCGTCGACGCCGCTGTGCACACCGCCGTCCACGACGGAACGCTCTCCGGTCTGCTCCCGGGCGACTTCTACCGCGCGACGCACGTCGGTGACGAGGACATCCACTGGGACTGAGACCGGGCCCGAGCCCGGGCACGATCCGCACCACCGATCCAAAAGGGTTGAACAACCGTGCACATGGCCACCGCGACGCTGGTCGGACCGAGCGCCGACCACGTCCTGGACGGGACCTTGCTGGGCTCGCTGCTGTGGGCCGTGGCCGAGAAGCACAGCGGGCTGCAGCATGTCAGCGTGGCCGCCCGTCCGGGGCGCACCGACGTGGTGCTCTTCTACACCGGCGCCAGCCCCTGCGCGGCCGACGCGGCCGGCGCCGACCTGTGCCGCCGGGCGCTGTGGGCGGCCGCCCAGCTCGACGGCTGGCGCCTGCGTTCGGGTCCGCGTTAGCGCCGGCCCGCGCCCTGGGCGAAGCGCGAGGGAATGTGCGACAACCCGTCAGGAGATGCTGTGACGGCTTTGGAACCGATTGTGCTGAATTTCTTCGGCATCGAAGTCGGTGTCATCTCGGCCGACCGCGACGAGGTCGCGTTCCACTTCGGTCCGCACATGGTGAAGAACTCCGGGAACCCCCAGCACCTGCGTGTCGAGTTCTTCCGGCCGGCCGGTTCCGCTCCGGCGGAGTTCCTGGTCCGGCGCGGTGACGGCACCCCCCTGCTGCGCCGGGCCTTCCGGGGCTGGGGGAACGTGCCCCCGGCCCTGCCACCGTTCGCCGCGTTGCAGGACCGGTTCTGCCTGGTGCAGGCCGTCGTGCTCGCCCGGGGAGACACCACGGTCGCGCTGATCGGCGGACCGTACGCGGAGCAGGCGAACGTCGGGGCGGCACTGGCACACCGCTCCTGGGAGTTCGTCTCCGGGCGGCTGCTCGTGCTGGACCGCCGTACCGGTGAGGTCCTGCCGTATCTCGTGCCCCTGCAGGCGCGTGGCCGGGCCGCCGCCTGGCTGCGGGGCGCGGGGCTGCCGAACGAGCTGTGCCGCGTGGCCGCCTCGCCGGCCGGCGGGGAGGTGCTGCTGGTGCGGCCGGAGTGTCTCGGGCCGGTGGCCCCGGTCCGGGCCAGGCTGGGTCGGCCTACGCTGGTCCAACTGTGCCGAAGTGCCGATGAAGCCGTCCGGTTGACGCCCCGCGCCTGCACCGCGCAGGCATGGCCGGAGGGCTCTGCCGGACTGCTCGACGGAGCACCGGCCTACCGTCTGGAACTGCCCGGCGTCAGCGGGGCGGAGGAGGCGGCGGGATTGATCGACCAGGAAGTACGCCACGAGGAGCGCGCATCATGCCTTTACGTACCCACTACGCTGCCGGCACACCGTGCTGGGTTGACTGCATCACTCCGGACCTGACGGCGAGTCAGGCGTTCTACGCGGCCCTGCTGGGCTGGGAGTTCACCACCGAGGCGTCCGGCTACCAGCTCGCCACGCTGGGCGGGCACATCGTCGCCGGCTTCGGGGCCAGCCCGGCCGGAATGCCGCCGAACGCCACCTGGAACGTGTATCTGGCCACCAAGGACGCCGACCACACCTGCCTCCAGGTCGGCCGGCTGGGCGGACGCGTGGTGATGAACCCGGTGCCGGCGGGTGACGACGGGCGGCTCTTCCTCGCCGTCGACCCCTCGGGCGTGGTCGTCGGCTTCTGGGAGGGCCACCACGACCGGGGAGTGGTGCTGGCGGACGAGCCCGGCGCGGTGTCCGGGCACGAGCTGCGGGTGCCCGACGCCGCACGGGCCGCCCGCTTCTACGGCGAACTGTTCGGCTACCGGCTCGCCTCGGACGAGGAGCAGCCGGAGCTGGAACTGGAGGGGACCGCCCGGGCCCGCGTGGTCGAGAGCGACCAGGGCCGACCGCTGTGGCTGCCGTACTTCGGCGCGGCCGACCCGGCGGACGCGGTGCGCCGGGCGCTCGCCGGGGGGGCGACCGTGATCCGCTCGGGCCCGGGTGAGCCCACCGTGCTGCGCGACCCGTTCGGCGCCGAGTTCGGGCTGACCGCCGTCACAACGCCTTGACCGCGGCGCCGAGTTCGGCGCGCCCCTTGATGGCGAGCTTGCGGTAGATCCGGCCCAGGTGGGTGTCGACCGTGCGTTTGCTCAGGCAGAGCCGCTCGGCCACCTCCAGATTGCTCAGCCCCTGCAGGACGAGCTCGGTCACCCGGCGCTCGCTCGGGGTGAGCCGCACCGGCCCCGCATCGCGCGTACCGATCACCGGGCCGCGCACCGGTGCCGGGCGGGGGCGGCTGTCCGCGCCGGGCAGCGGGTCGGCGGCGATGGTCCGGGCCGCGGCGTACTCGCCCAGGTTCTGGTACGCCTGGGCGGCGTGGGTGCGCCAGGGGACACAGGCCGGATTGGCGATGCCCCGCACGGCCAGCTGGTGGCCGCACTCCAGGAAGAGCCGGAGCGCCTTCTCGTGGTCGCCTCGCGCCGCCGCGACCAGCCCACGGGCCTCCAGCACCACCGCCCGGACCAGCGGATGGGCGTCGGCGGGCAGCGGGGCGCCGGTGAGCCGTGACTCGTCCGGGGTCCGGCCGCGCCGCAACAGGACCCGCATCCGCAGTGCCGTCGCCGCGCTGACCAGTTCGTCGGCATGGACCTGCTCGGCCGACCGGGCCGCCCGGTCGGCGTCGGACAGCGCGGTGTCCAGGTGTCCCTGCCGGTAGGCGATGTCGGAGCGGGCCAGCAGCGCCAGCGCCAGCTCACCCGGGTGGTTCAGGCGCTGGGCGGAGCGGACCACCCGGGCGGCCCAGGCGGCGGCCTCGTCCAGCCGGCCGCTCCAGGCGAAGGCCATCGCCGCGCCGAGCACACCGATGCCCGCCTCGGCCGGTGAAGCACCGCTCACACAGCGGGCCGCCAGCCGGACCGCGCGCCGCGGTGAGCGCCCGCCGGCCGCGGCCATGGCGGCCAGCGCGCCCAGGAAGTCCGAAGCGGCCGGCTCGTCCCCGGCCGCACGCAGCGAGGCGACCGCGCGCCGTACGGCGGTGCGCTGTCCGGCGAGGACCGCCTGGGCGGCGAGCGGCAGCAGCAACTCGGCCGCCGGGTCCCCGGTGGCGGCCAGTGCGCCCGCCGTCTCGGCGAACGGCACCGCGGCTCCGGCGGCGGTGAGCGCCAGGACCGGATGGGCGAAGGGCAGCAGCAGCCGGGCGCGCTCGACCGGGTCGGCGGCCACCGCGAGACCGGCGGCGTACCGGGCGCAGGCGGCCGGATCGCGGTGCAGCTCGACGGTGCCGAGCTGCACGGTGAGCGACTGGATCAGCTCGGGGTCGGTCGCCTCGGCCAGCGCCCGCTGCAGATAGCAGGCGGCGTCGTCCAGGCAGCCGTCGGCGGCGGCTTCCCTGGCGGCCGCCCGCAGGACCGGCAGCGCCCAGTCCAGGCCGGTGGTGCCGGAGGACATCAGGTGCTCGGCGACCCGGCCCGCGGGTGCGCCGAGCCGGACCAGCAGGGCTGCGGCCCGCTCGTGCAGCGCGACCAGGTCACGCGGATCGGTGCGGGCCAGCACGGCCGTGCGGACCAGCTCGTGGCGGAAGGTCTCCGGCGGGCCGGGGTCGATCAGGTCGGTGCGCCGCAGTGCCTCGCGGGCCTCGTCGGCCAGCAGGTCGCCCTGGCCGGCCAGCAGCGCGGCGGTGGTCAGCTCCGCGCCGGGGCCGAGCACCGCCAGGGAGGTGAGCAGCTCCATCGCCCGTGGACGGCTGCGCCGCAGCCAGCTGAGCGTGGTGTCGGCGAGGGTCGCGGCGCCGATCCGCAGCACCGCCTCCAGGTCGGGCGCGCCGGGCGAGGTACGAGCGTCCAGCAGCCGGGCCGTCAGCTCCTCGAGGACCAGCGGGTTCCCCTGTGACAGGTCGTGGCAGACGGCGGCGAGCTCGGGATCGACCGGCGCCCCGAACACGGAGCTCACCCGCTCGGCGACACAGCTGTCGCAGAGCGGTCCCGGGGTGAGGGTGCGGGTGTGTCCGAGCGCGCCCAGGTCGGCGGTGAGCGGGTCGGCGGCCTCGGCGGCGGCGGTGACGAGGAGCGCCACCGGCAGGCCGTCGAGCCGGCGGGCGAGGTAGGAGAACCACTGCCGGGACGCTTCGTCCGCCAGATGCAGATCGTCGATCACCATCACCACCGGGGTGCGGGTGGTGAGGGAACGGGCGGCGTTGAAAAGGTTGTTCAGCACATGGTGACGGCCGTTTTCGCCGTCCGGGCCGAAGACCGCCGGTTCGGCGCCCGGGAGGGCCTCCGCGAGATATCCGCCGGGTGATTTCGCCGTGGATTCCGGCCGCTGCGACCGGTCCTGCCGGTCGGGCTCGTTCAGCTGGTCGGGCTTGTTCATGAACGGGTCGAAAAGCTGACGGACGACGCCGTAGGAAAAGTCACGTTCGTTGTCGTGACATCGCGCCCGCAGCACGACGGCATCGCCGGGTATCCGGCCCAGCGCGGCGCGAAGCAGCGCCGTCTTCCCGATTCCCCTCGGCCCCTGGATCAGAACCACGGCGGGCCGTCCGGCGCCGGCCTCGTCCAGAGCCCGGTCCAGCTCAGCCAGTTCCCGCTCACGATGCAGCAGACTGCTTGCCGACAATGCGTCCCCCCGTTGGCGCCACGGCGCGGTCGCGGCCCCGCCCGCGCCTGGGCCGTCAAGGGCCCACCGGCACACCAGTATCGCGCACACCAGGACGCTGTCAACGCGCGTCGGGATACGTATGCGCCTACGTACCGGGAGCCGCCGAATACGTAATGAGCGCCGATGCGTATGGATCCGCCGGGCGCCGAATGTGCAGTATGTACACAGGTTTTCACGTCGTGTTCGAATGCCGTGAGAGCAATTCACCTCTCAATCGGCGGAGACAGCAGTACTCGTGAACACGGGGGGATGACGCATGGAAAGGCCACGACTCAAGGCTCATTTTCTGAGCGAAGTGGTGGACGGAAAGGTCTTCCTGCTCGGCGAGGGCCAGGACTACATGGTCCCGGGGGCCGCCGCCGTGCGTCTCCTGCCGTATCTGGACGGCCGGCGCACGGTCGCCGAGATCCTGCAGGAGCTCGGCGGCAGTGTGCCGCTCGGTCAGGCGCTGACCGCGCTGCGGCGTTACGAGGCCGCCGGACACCTCGCCGACGGCCGCCCCGACCTGCCCGAGGACGTGCTGGCCTACTGGGACGCCCAGGGTGTCGACCCGGCCGCCGTGCAGGCTGCCGCGGACCGCACCGAGCTGCTGGTCCTGGCCCTCGGGGGGACCACGGCCACGCCGGTGGTCGAGGCGCTGGAGACGACCGGCCTGCGCGCCCGTGCGGTGGACGAGGCCGGGGCACTGGCCGCCGGTGCGGACGCCCTGCTCATCGTGCTGGCCGACGACTACCTCGACCCGGCGCTGGAACGGCTCAACACCGCCCGGCTGGCCGATGAACGCCCGTGGCTGCTCGCCAAGCCGACCGGCACCAGCCTCTGGCTCGGCCCGCTGCTGCGGCCGGGCGTCACCGGCTGCTGGACCTGCATCGCGCAGCGGATCAGCGGCAACCGGCAGGTCGAGCGCTACCTGGCCGGCAAGCGTGGCGAGGCCACCCCCTTGCACCCGACGCGCGCGGCCATCCCGGCCGGTCCCGCCGTGCTCGGGCAGCTGCTGGCCGCCCAGGCGGCGAAGCTCCTGGCGAGCGGTTCCTGTGCCGCGCTGGAAGGGCTGATGGTCACCTGGGACCTGGCCACCCTGCAGAGCGCCGAGCACACCCTGGTCCGCCAGCCGCAGTGCCCGAGCTGCGGCGACCCCGGCCTGATCGCCGAGCGCAGCCCCAAGGTCGTGCTGTCGTCGAGCCCGGCCGGGCACACCACCGACGGCGGATACCGCGTCCAGGCACCGCAGTTCACCTACGACCGGCTGAAGCACCACATCAGCCCGCACCTGGGTGCCATCACCCGGCTCGGCGCGCACGACGACACCGGCAACGGCATCACCTACAGCTTCACGGCCGGCCACAACTTCGCGATGGTCAACGACAACATGGACCTGCTGCGCCGCAACATGCGCGGCCAGAGCGGGGGGAAGGGCCGTTCGGAGATCCAGGCCAAGGTCAGTGCCGTCTGCGAGGCGATCGAGCGCTACTCGGCGGTCTGGCGCGGCGAGGAGCCCGTGGTGCGCGCCGCCTACCGGGACCTCGACCCGGACACCGCCGTCCACATGGACCGTCTGCTGCTGTTCTCCCAGGTCCAGTTCGAGGGCCGCGCCGAATGGAACGCGCAGCCCTCCCACCGGCTGCACCTGGTGCCCGACCCGTTCCCGGCCGACGCCCCACTCGACTGGTCGCGCGCCTGGTCACTCACCCACGACGCCGAGCGGCTGATCCCCTCCGGCTACGCCTGGTACGGCCATCCCGACCTGGCACGGCACTTCTACTGCGTCGGCGACTCCAACGGCTGCGCCAGCGGCAACACCCTGGAGGAGGCGATCCTGCAGGGGTTCTGCGAGGTCGTCGAGCGGGACGCGGTGGCGTTGTGGTGGTACAACCGGCTGCCGCGGCCCGAGTTCGACCTGGACTCGCTGAACGACCCCTACGTGCGGACCATGCGTGAGTTCTACGCCTCGGTCGACCGTGAGCTGTGGGTCCTGGACATCACCTCGGACCTGGGCGTGCCCACCTTCGCGGCCATCTCCCGGCGCAGGCACGAGGTCGAGGACATCATGGTCGGTTTCGGGGCGCACCCGGACCCGCGGATCGCCGCGATCCGCGCGCTCACCGAGGTCAACCAGTTCCTCCCGTTCGTGGACCGCCGCGACGAGAACGGCGCCACCCTGTACCGGACGGACGACCTGGAGACCCTGGAGTGGTGCCGGACGGCCACGGTCGCCCAGGAGCCCTGGCTGCTCCCGGCCCAGCACCTGGCGCCCACCGCCGTCACCGACTTCGCTCCGCCCGCCGGCGACGACCTGGCCGACCATGTGCGGGACTGCGTGGAGCGGGCGCGGGCCCGCGGCATCGAGATCATCGTCCTCGACCAGAGCCGGCCCGACCTCGACCTCAGCGTGGTGAAGGTGATCGCCCCCGGCATGCGGCACTTCTGGCGCCGGCTGGCTCCCGGACGGCTCTACGACGTACCGGTCGAGCAGGGCTGGCTGGCCACCGCGCACACCGAGGAGCAGCTCAACCCGAAGAACGTCTTCTTCTAGAACGGGCCGGGACACGCAGAGATGACCGCAGAGACGACAGCGACAGCCGCGCAGACCGCGGCACACAGGGCCGCCGCTCACACCGGCACCCGGACGACGGCCGCGGCCGCCGGCCCCGCCGCCCCCGCGGCGACCGGCAGCGGCCCTGGCACCCCCCGGGTGGTCCGCCGCGTCCGGCTGCGCCGCGACGCCGTCTGTGACCCGGCGCCGGCCGCGCGCACGATCCGGCTCACCGCCCCCATCGGCGCACTGAACCTGCCGGACCTGTCCGCCGGGGCCCGCGAGGCGGTGGCCGCGCTGGCCTTCGGGGAACACACCGAGGAGGATCTCGGCGCCCTGGTGGCCGCCCGGGACGGCGAGAGCGGGCTGCTGCGCTGGCAGCTGACGTTCCGCCGGCTCGGCATGGCCGGAATGCTGGAGCACTCCGTCCACGCGGTGACGGGCGCCGCCGACGAACCGCTGGCCCGGCTGCGTCCGATCGGCCGGGGCTCCGCCCTGCCCGGCCCGGTCCCCGACCCCACCCGGCAGGTGAAACTCTCCCGCTTCGCCACCGCGGGGGCCGAGGACGGCGCCCTGGTGGTCCGCGCACCCGGCAGCGCGCTGGCCGTGGAGCTCGGCACCGGCGCGGCGGCGCTGCTTCCCGCGCTCGCCGCCTGGACCAGCCCCGCCGCGCTGGCCCAGCTGCCGGGCGGGATCACGCTCGACGCCGTCCGCCAGATCCTCCGGCTGTTCGACGTCGCCGGGCTGCTGGCGTACGGCTCGGCCGGACAGGAACCGGAGGCGACCGAGCGGCGGTTCGCCCAGTGGTCGGCCCTCGACCTGATGTTCCACGCCCGCACCCGTCAGCCCTCCACGGTGGCCGGGTACGGCGGCACCTACCGGTTCGGCGACCGTTTCGCGCCCGAGCCCGCCTCTCCCCCGCCGTTCCCCGGCGAGAAGGTCGCGCTGGCCGTTCCGGACCTCGCCGCGCTCGCCCGTACGGACAAGCCCCTCACCGAGGTGCTGGAGCAGCGCCGCTCGGTCCGCGACCACGACGAGGGGGCGCCGCTGACCGTGGACCGGCTCGGTGAACTGCTCTACCGCACCATGCGCCGGCGGCAGACCTTCACCGGCGGCGACCGCCAGGAGCACGCCGACCGTCCGTACCCGAGCGGCGGCGCGGTGCACGAGCTGGAGGTCTATCCGCTGGTGACCGAGTGCGAGGGCCTGAGACCGGGGCTGTGGCACTACGCGACCGACCGGCACGAGCTGGAACTGGTCGCCGAGCCGGGCCCGGCCACCGCGGCGCTGGTCTCCGGTGCCCGGGAGTCCGCCCTGATGACGGCCGATCCCCAGGTGGTGCTGCTGGTCACCGCCCGTTTCGGCCGGGTGATGTGGAAGTACGAGACGGTCGCCTATCCGCTGATCCTCAAGCACGTCGGCGTGCTCTACCAGACCTTCTACCTGGTCGGCACCGCGATGGACCTCGCGGTCTGCGGCCTCGGCGGAGGTGACGCGGCCGACTTCGCCGCGGCCAGCGGCCTGGACTTCTTCACCGAGGGCACGGTCGGCGAACTGGTCGTCGGCAGCAGGCCGACGACGCTGCGGCAGGACGTCGGCGTGCCGCGAAGAGAGCCCAAGAGATGACATCCCGAAGAGGGGACCGGCGATGAAGTTCCGTTTCAAGGCTCTGCAGCGGATGCGGGAGCCGGACGAGCTCGACTCCCCGACCTTGCTGGCCGCGCCGCGCGGCTGGATCGCGCTGTTCGTCGTGCTGATCACCATGAGCGCGGCGCTGCTGTGGACCTTCGCCGGCCGGATCCCGATCACCGTGGACGCGCCCGGCCTGCTGACCCGGCCCAGCGGCACCGCGATGATCCAGAGCCAGTACGGCGGGATGGTGCGCAGCGTCCTGGCACGGCCCGCCGACAGCGTCCGGCCGGGACAGGCGGTGGTCAAGGTGCAGGACGCCCAGGGCCGTCTGCGGGCGATCACCAGCCCCTTCGGCGGCCGGGTCGTCGGGCTGTCGGTCACCGACGGGCAGGTGGTCGCACCGGGCTCGCCCGTCGTCTCCGTCGAGCGCACCGACGACGCGCGGGACCGGATGGTCGCGATGGTCTTCGTCCCCGCCACCCGCGCGGCCGCACTGCACCAGGGCGACCTCGTGGACCTCTCGGTGTCCACCGCGCCGGCCGGTGCGTTCGGCCTGCTGCGCGGAAGGATCGGCTCGATCAGCCCGTACGCGCTCACCAAGGAGGCCGTGTCCGGCCTGGTCGGCGGGGAACTCGCCGCCGAGCCCTATCTGAGGGGGGCGCCGCCGCGCCTGGTGGTGGTGGATCTGATTCCCGACGCGTCGACCCGGACCGGCTTCGCCTGGACCTCGCAGAACGGTCCGCCGATGCCGCTGAGCACCCAGGTGTCCGTCACCGCGACGATCAATGTGGGCCGACAGACGCCCTTCGACCTGATTCTCGGCCGCTGAGGGGGCGCTGCGATGACATCCACGATGTCCGAGGCCCGGCGGGACACACCGGGCACGGGGCCCGGCGGCACCCCCGGGCGCGGCGACGGGTCCCGTGCCAGGGGCCGCTGGACACGGCGGCCACGCCGCTGGCGGCACGCCGTTCCCACCGTTCTGCAGATGGAGTCGGTGGAGTGCGGCGCGGCCAGCCTCGCCATGATCCTCGCCCACCACGGCCGTCACGTTCCGCTGGAGGATCTGCGCGGCGTCTGCGGGGTGTCCCGGGACGGCGCCCGCGCGTCCACACTGCTCTCCGCCGCCCGCGCCTTCGGCCTGACGGCCCGCGGCTACCAGACCGAGGCCGACCGGCTGCGCGACCTGACCGGCCCCGTGATCATCTTCTGGGCCTTCCAGCACTTCATGGTCGTGGAGGGGATCCGCACCCGGTACGGCCGGACCGTCGTCGCGGTCAACGATCCGGCGAGCGGGCCGCGGCTGATGGAGTGGGAGGAGTTCGACTCCGGCTTCACCGGGATCGTGCTGTCCTTCGAGAAGGGCCCGGACTTCCGGCCCGGAGGCAGCAGGGGCGGGGTCGGGCGTGCCCTGCTGGAGCGACGGCTGCCGACCGGCCGGGCGATGCCGCTGGTTCTGATGGCCAGTCTGCTGCTGGTCGTCCCGGGCATCGCGATCCCCGCGTACACCCGGGTCTTCATCGACCGGGTACTGGCCGGCAGCGGGAGCGGCTATCTCCTCCCCCTGCTGGTCGCCATGGCCCTGACCTCGGTGGCGGTCTTCGTCCTCACGTCGGTGCAGCGGCACTACCTGCTGCGGCTCGAGATCCGGATGGGGCTGGTGAGCTCGGCCCGGTTCTTCCGCCATCTGCTGCGGCTGCCCGTGGACTTCTTCCTGCAACGGCGCCCCGCCGAGGTGGCCAAGCGGGTGGCCGGCAACGACACCGTCGCCGAGATCCTGTCCCGGGACCTCGCCCTGACCGTGATCAACCTGGGCCTGGTGCTGTTCTACGCGGCGATCCTGATCCGCTACGACGTCCTGCTCGGGGTGATCGGCGTGGGCATGGCGCTGCTCAACGTCGTGGTGCTGCACGCCGTGTCACGCGCCCGGACGGACGCGGTGGCCGCCCTGCGCACGGACCGCGGCAATCTGACGGCGACCACCTTCACCACCCTGTCGCTGATCGAGACGGTCAAGGCGTCCGGCGCCGAACCGGAGGCGTTCAGCCGCTGGGCCGGCTTCCTGGCCAAGGTGGTCTCCGCCAAGCAGAAGCTCGGCATCCCCAGCGCGGTCCTCACCGTGGTGCCACCGATGCTGGCCGCCCTCAACAGCGGTCTCATCCTGCTGGTGGGCGGGCAGCGGGTGGTGGACGGAGCGATGAGCGTGGGCCTGCTGGTCTCGTTCCAGACGCTGCTGTCCGCGCTCAGCCGACCGGTCACCCAACTGACCAATCTCGGCGGGCGGCTGCAGGACGTCACGGCCGACATCAAGCGGCTGTACGACGTCGAGCGCTACCCGGTGGCCGCCTGCTTCGCCGTCCCCGACCCCCCGGCCACCGCCAAACTCGACGGCACGCTGGAGTTCAGGAACGTCAGCTTCAGCTACAGCCCGCTGTCGGAGCCGGTGATCAAGGACCTGAGCCTGACGGTGGTGCCGGGGCGGCGGGTCGCCGTGGTCGGCGGCTCGGGCAGCGGGAAGTCCACCCTGGGCCGGCTGCTGACGGGGCTCTACGCCCCTGGCGAGGGACGGATCCTGCTCGACGGCAGACCGCGCGAGGAGATCTCCCGCACCGTGCTGGCCGCCTCGCTCGCCTACGTCGACCAGGACATCTCCCTTTTCGAGGGCACCGTCCGCGACAACCTGACGCTCTGGAACGACGACGTGCCCGACGAGGCGGTCACCGCCGCGCTGCGCGACGCGGCCGTCTTCGACACCGTGATGACCCGGCCCGGCGGCGTCCACAGCCCGGTCCTGGAGGGCGGCCGCAACTTCAGCGGCGGGCAGCGCCAGCGCCTGGAGCTGGCCAGGGCACTCGCCACGGAGCCCACCGTGCTGGTGCTGGACGAGGCGACCAGCGCGCTCGACCCGGAGACCGAGCGCACCATCATGGACAACCTGCGCCGGCGCGGCTGCGCCTGCCTGATCATCGCCCACCGGCTCTCCACGGTCCGCGACGCCGACGAGATCGTCGTGCTGCAGCAGGGCCGGATCGTCGAACGGGGCACCCACGAGGAGTTGCTGGCGCTGGGCGGCCACTACACCGCCCTCATCGAGTCCTCGCGGCGCGAGGAGGAGGACGAGCTGTGAGTACCGCTGTCACCGGCAAGGCCGCCGCCACCGGGGAGGCCGGCACCGGGACCGCCCCGGTCACAGGCGGCTCCCCCACCGCCGGCTGTGCCTTCGCCGCGTTCTTCACCGAGGCCGCCGATCCGGTGGACCAGCAGGCGGACCGCTACCTCGTGCTGGACGACCCGAGCCGGATGCTGCTCGTGCTGGCCGGAGCCGTCGACGTGTTCGCGGTCCAGCTCTCCGGCGGCGCGCCCAGCGGCCGCTGGCACTTCCTGTGCCGGATCGAGGCCGGCGCGCTGCTGCCAGGCGCACCCGCCGGCCCGCTGCACGGCATCGTGGCCCGCCCGGTGCTCGGCGCCGAGGTCGCCTTCCTGGCCACCGCCTGGACCGAGGGACTCGCGGCACTGGGCCGCCCGTGCGGTACGGCGGCCGGGGCCGCCGCCCGGGCCCTGCTCGCATCCGAACAGCAGCAGGCCGTGGACCAGTTCCTTCGCGGACTCGCCAAGGGCCTCACCGCGCTCGCCGGTGCGCTGCGCGACACCCTGCCGCCGCGCGAGTTCACTCCGCTGTCCACCACCGGGCCCACCGTGCTCAAGAAGGGACAGGCGCTCCGCTCGGTGGACGGGGTGCAGTGGGTGCGCATCGAGGACGGCACCGTCGAACTGCCCGAGGGGGCGGACGGCGAGCTCACCGCGGGAACGGACGTGTGCCTCACCGAGCGGGACTGGCTCGTCGCGAGCAGCGCCGCCACCGTCGGCGCCCGTTCGCTGCCCGAACTGCTCGACGGGGGCGAGCTGTGGGAGCGGCTGGAGACGCACTGCGGCCGGCTGCTCTACGCGGTGGACCGCCGGGTCGGGGCCAGGCGCGCGGCCGAGACCGAACTGCTCGCCGCCCGCCAGGAGCGCGACGCCGGTACGCTGGCGCACTCCGCGCGCGGCTTCGAGTCCATCCTGCACGACACGTCCTCACGGGTGCGCATCGGTGACGCCGCCGGCGACCCGCCGACCCTCGCGGCGACCAGGCTGGTCGCCGGCCACCAGGGCTTCACCGTCAGGGCGCCGGTGGCGGGCAACGGCCACGACCGGCATCTGGACGAGCTGCAGGCCATCGCCCTGGCCTCGGGCGTGCGCACCCGGAGCGTCCGGCTCGACGGCCGCTGGTGGCGGGGGGACCTCGGCCCGATGGTCGGCTACCGCAAGGTCGGCGGAGGCGCGGTCGCGCTGCTCCCGGTGAGCGGCCGCTACGTCCTGGCCGAGAACGGCGCGGTCACCGCGCTCACCCCCGAACTCGCCGGCGAGCTGCAGAACAAGGCGACGGTGCTCTACCGGCCGCTGCCGCTCACCGTCCGCACGGTCGGCGGGCTGCTGCGCTTCGGGATCCGCAACAACCGGCGCGATCTGTGGATGTTCGCGGGGATGGCCACGATGGTCTCGGTGATCGGGCTGCTGGTCCCGGTGATGACGGGTGCGGTGCTCGGCACCTTCGTGGCGCACGCCCAGCGCAGCCTGATCACCGAGGGAGCGGTGGTGGTGATCGGTTCCGCGATGGCCGTCGCCGCGCTCTCGGTGGTGCAGAACATCGCCGTGCTGCGCATCGAGAGCCGCTCGACCGCCGCCATGCAGGTGGGAGTCTGGACCCGGCTGCTCTCGCTGCCCGCGTCGTTCTTCTCCGGCTACTCCACCGGGGAGCTGGGGACGACCGTGCTGGGCGTCAGCGCGGCGCAGGAGACGCTGTCCGGGATGATGACCACGGCGACCCTCGGGTTGCTGACCGGACTGGCCAACCTGGTGCTGGTCTACTTCTACGATCTGCGGCTGGCGGGCCTGGCGACCGCGCTGGTGCTGTTCGGCGTCGGCTTCGGACTGCTCGCCGGACGGCTGGAGGTCCGCTGGCAGCGGCGGCTCTACGCACACGAGCAGACCATGTCCGCGCGCGTCTTCCAACTGCTCACCGCGGTACCGAAGTTGCGGGTCACCGCCGCCGAGGACCGGGTGTTCGGGGTGTGGTCGGCGGAGTTCGGCAAGGGACGCGGTCTGGCCGCCTCCTCACGCCGGATCCAGAACGCCGTCACCACCTTCAACGCCGGTTTCCCCCTGGTGTGTTCCGTGGTCGTCTTCGGTGTGATCGCCGGCCCGCTGGACGGCGAGGTCCCCATCCCGGTCTTCCTCTCCTTCTTCACCGCGTTCAATCTGCTGATCGCCTCGAGCCTGCAGTTCACCTCGGCGGCGGTCACCGCCCTGGGCGTGGTTCCGATGCTGGAGCGGCTGCGGCCGATCCTGGAGGGCAAGCCCGAGGTGGACGACACCAAGGCGGACCCGGGCGACCTGTCCGGCTGGCTGGGCCTGAGCCACGTGACCTTCCGCTACGGCCAGGACGGCCCCGCCGCACTGCAGGACGTCACGCTGACCATCGAGCCCGGGGAGTTCGTGGCGATCGTCGGTCCGTCCGGCAGCGGCAAGTCGACGGTGCTGCGGCTGCTGCTCGGCTTCGAGCGGCCGGAGAGCGGGACGGTGCTCTACGACGGGCAGGACCTGAGCGAGCTGGAGGTCTCGGCGGTACGCAGGCAGTGCGGCGTGGTGCTGCAGCACGGGGCGCTGCTGGCCGGCGACATCAAGGCCAACATCGTCGGCAGCACCAACCACTCCCTGGACGACGCCTGGGCGGCGGCCGAGATGGCCGGAATCGACAAGGACATCGCGGCCCTGCCGATGGGCATGAACACCGTGCTCTCGGAGGGCACCAGCACCCTCAGCGGCGGCCAGCGCCAGCGCCTGATGATCGCCCGGGCGCTGGTCTCCCGGCCCCGCATCGTCTTCTTCGACGAGGCCACCAGCGCACTGGACAACCCGACACAGCGCCTGGTCACCGAGAGCACCCGGCGCCTGAACGCCACCCGGGTGGTGATCGCGCACCGGCTCTCCACGGTCGCCGAGGCCGACCGGATCGTCGTCATGGACCAGGGACGGATCGTCCAGCAGGGCCGGTACGAGGAGTTGCTCGCCGACCGGGACGGGCTCTTCGCCCGCCTGGCGAGCCGTCAGATGTAGCCGCGCCGGAGAGCCGGTGAGCGGCCCGGAAAGGGGACGGACATGGATTTCGCGCTGCTGGTCTTCGGACAGGAGACGGACTGGGACCGGATGACCCCGCAGGAGCGTGAGGAGCGCTTCGCCGCCAACCGGGCGTACGGCCGCGCCATGGCGGAGGCCGGCGTCCCGGTCGTCTACGGAGCACGGCTCGCCCGCCCCACCTGCGCCGCACACGAGGGGCGCGCCGGCGAAGGGGTGCTGGAGGTCGGCGGACTCTGGATCATCGACGTCCCCTCCGAGGCGGAGGCGCTGAGCTGGGCGGAAAGGATGCCGCTCAGCGATTCGGGCCGGGTGGAGGTCCGCCGCTGCGACGGCCCGCCGCGGAACCCGGAGCGTCCGGCCGGCACAGGGAGGTGATGCGGCGCCGCGGGCAGGGGGCCGCGCGAGAGGCGCCCGCCCTGCCTGCGGCGCCGCGGATTTCCTGCGGAATCGCGCCCATGGCCGAGTCCTCCGCGTCGTACGGACGAAGCTGCGCCCAAGGGCCGGGTCACTTCCGTGGTCCGGCCCTTAGGCGCGCAGGGAACGGCCCGGCGTCACCAGCGGGCCGAGGACGTCGAGTGGAACTCGACGCCGACCCGGCAGGGGACCGCGGGGAGGGAACCGGCGGACGGAGCCGGGGGGTTGGCGAAGAGGGCGGCCGCGTGTTCGGGGTCGAGGGCGAACTCGATGCGGTCGCACTCCGCGGGGCGGTCGGCCGGCCCGACGACGAGGTGGAACGCCACGCTGCCGTCGGCGCCCCGATTGGTGGTGACCAGGGCGTCGACCACGCCGGATATCTCGTGCGGGGTCACTTCCTCGAACTGCACCTTCATGGAGCTTCCTCCCTTGTTGTGACGCGTTGGTTGTCGGCGGTTCTCTCGCGCGGCTGGGTCACAGGGCCGGGGCCTGCTCCAGCAGGCCGTGGCCCCACTGCTCGGTGAACGCCCGTTCCAGTGCGGCGCCGACGCGGTACAGGCGGTCGTCCGCCAGTGCCGGGGCGATGATCTGCAGGCCGACCGGGAGGCCGTCCTCCGGCGCCAGGCCGCAGGGCAGCGACATGGCCGCGTTGCCCGCGAGGTTGACGGGGATCGTGCACAGGTCGGCGAGGTACATGGCCATGGGGTCGTCGACGCGCTCGCCGAGCGGGAACGCGGTGGTCGGCATGGTCGGCGAGACCAGGACGTCCACCTGGGCGAACGCCTGGGCGAAGTCCCGGATGATCAAGGTGCGCACGCGCTGGGCGCTGCCGTAGTAGGCGTCGTAGTAGCCGGAACTCAGCGCGTACGTACCGAGGATGATGCGGCGCTTGACCTCGGGGCCGAACCCGGCCTCGCGGGTGCGCGCGGTGACCTCCTCGGCCGAGCGGGTGCCGTCGTCGCCCGCCCGGACGCCGTACCGGATCGCGTCGAAGCGGGCCAGGTTGCTGGAGCACTCGGACGGCGCGATCAGGTAGTACGCGGGCATGGCGTAGGTGAAGGACGGACAGGAGATCTCGACGACCTCGGCGCCCAGTTCCCGCAGGAGCTCCACCGACTCCGTGAAGCGCCGCATCACTCCCTCCTGGTAGCCCTGGCCGGCGAACTCGCGCACCACCCCGACGCGCATGCCGCGCACACTGCCGTCGCGGGCGGCCTCGAGAACCGGTGGGACCGGGGCGTCGATGGAGGTGGAGTCCAGCGGGTCGTGACCGGCGATCACCTCGTGCAGCAGAGCGGTGTCCAGCACCGTGCGGCCGCAGGGACCGCCCTGGTCCAGCGAGGAGGAGTAGGCGACGAGGCCGTAGCGGGAGACCGAGCCGTACGTCGGCTTGACCCCGACGGTTCCGGTGAGGGAGGCCGGCTGGCGGATCGAGCCGCCGGTGTCGGTGCCGATGGCCAGCGGCGCCTCGTACGCCGCCAGGGCCGCGGCCGAGCCGCCGCCGGAGCCGCCGGGGACGCGCGTCATGTCCCACGGGTTGCGGGTGGGGCCGTACGCGCTGTTCTCGGTGGAGGAGCCCATGGCGAACTCGTCCATGTTGGTCTTGCCGAGGATGACCACCCCGGCCGCCTTCAGCCGCTGCGTCAGCGTCGCGTCGTACGGCGGCAGCCACCCCTCGAGGATGCGGGAACCACAGGTGGTGGGCACACCCCGGGTGGTGAAGGCGTCCTTGAGCGCGAGCGGCACGCCGGCCAGCGGGCCGAGCCTCTCGCCGCGGGCCCGTTTGTCGTCCACGGCCCGGGCCTGGGCGAGGGCGCCCTCGCGGTCGACGTGCAGGAAGGCGTGCACCTTCTCGTCCACGGCGTCGATACGGGCGAGGTGGGCCTCGGTGACCTCGACGGCCGTGACCTCCCCCGAGGCGATCCGTTCGGCGGCCTGTGCCGCGGTGAGCTTGATGATGGCGCTGTCCGTCATGCCGGAACCGGACCCTTCCCGTGTCGTGCGATGCGGCGTACCGCCTCCTCGAGGACCTCGGGAGGCCGGGCGAAGGAGACGCGCAGGAATCCTTCCAGGTGTCCGTCGTGTACGTCGCCGGTGCCGAAGCGGGAGCCCGCGGCCAGCCGCACGCCCCGTCGTTCCGCCGCCGCGGTGAGTTCCCGGGCCGGCCGGCCCCCGGCGCGGACCCACAGGGCGAGGCCGCCGTCCGGGACGCGGAAGGTCCAGCCGGTCAGGTCACGTCGCAGGGCCGCGACGAGGGCGTCCCGCCCGCTGCGGGCGCGTGCGCGCTGCAGGGCGACGGCGTCCGCCGCGGCGTCGGAGTCGTCGAGCAGCCGGCACGCCACCAGCTGTTCGAGGACCGGCGGCGCGAGATCGACGCCGACGCGCCGGGCGGCCAGGGTGCGGACGAGCTGGGGCGTGGCGCGGATCCAGCCGACGCGCAGCCCGGCCCACAGCGTCTTGGCCGCCGAGCCGACGGTGATGACGGTGGTGCCCGCGTTCCCCGCGCCCTCCGCGTCGAGGGCGGCGAGCGGGGGCGGGGGCGTGACCTGGGGGGTGAGGGGCAGCTCCGCCAGGGTCTCGTCGACCACCAGGGTCACGCCGGCGGACACGGCCAGGGCGAGCAGGGCGCGGCGCTGCTCCTCGGGCATCAGCAGGCCGGTCGGCTGCTGGAAGTCGGGGGTCGGACAGGCCAGGCGGGGGTTGGCCGAGCGGAGTGCGGCGGCCCAGGCCGGCAGGTCCCAGCCGTCCTCGCGCACGGCGACGGGCACGGGGCGGGCGCCGGCCGCGTCCACCGCCCGCCGCAGGTTCGGGTGTCCGGGCGACTCGACCGCCACCCGGTCGTACCGGCCGGTCAGCGTGCGCAGCAGCAGCGCGAGGGCGCCGGTCGCGCCGCCGGTGACGAGGATCTGCTCGGGGTGGGTCGGCACACCGCGCCGGGTGTACCGCGCGGCCACGACCTCCCTGAGCTCCGGCAGCCCGGCGGGGAAGCAGCCGTGGGTGCGCGCGTATCCCGCCAGGTCCCGTACGGCCGCGTCCAGCGCCGCCGAGAACCACGGCTCGGGTGCCGGCAGCGCGGCCGTCACCAGGTCGATGACGCCCTCGGGAACTCCCGTGCCGGCTGCCGCCCGCGGCGCCGGCAGTGCGGCGTACGTCCCCGAGCCGGGCCTGCTCTCCGCGTGGCCCGAGGTGCGCAGCAACCGGTACGCGGCGGCGACCGTCGTACGGCTGACGGCGAGGTCGGCGGCGAGCCGCCGCTCGCTGGGCAGCCGGCTTCCGGAGGCGACCCGGCCGTCTCGGACGAGAGCGCGCAGCGCTCCGGCCAGCTGCCGGCAGACGGTTCCGCCCCCACCCCGCCAGTCCCCCAGAAGCCGCCCCAGAGCGACGCCGCCGGCCGGCTGCGAAGCTCCGGCGCCCGGGCGGAGGGCGGCGGTCTCCGGGCGCGGGACGGTGGCCGGCGGGTGCGCCGCCCGGCTCGTCGTGGGTTCCATGCCTCCCTCCTCCCCCTCGGTCACCTTCGTTCGTGCGCGCTCAGGCGCCCAGAGAGGCCATCGCCCCGTCCCCGCCGCCCTGCAGGTCGTCGGCGAGGAGGTTCCAGATGCCGGCGTACCCCTGGGCGAGCTGGGCCAGGGACTCCCTGCAGTGCGGGGGAACGGTGGCCGCGATACGGCCGCGGTCGCGGGCGACCGCGGCACACGCGTCGAGCATGCGCAGGACGCTGCGGCCGGTGTCGCTGAACCGCAGCGACGGGTCGCGCCGCAACGCGTCGAAGAGGCGCAGGAGTTCGTCGTCCCGCAGCGGCCGGCGCGCGGGCGGGGCGGAGATCCGCCGCTCCGGCGGCGGGCCGGTGTGCTCGGTGACCGGTACCGGCCGGGCGGCGCGGTCCCGCCGGACCGGTACCGGGCTCTCGCCGCGCCGCAGCCGCGCCCTGACGTCGGCGACGGTGGCCGGCGCCAGCCCGGTGCGCGCGGCGATCTGCCGCAGCGAGGCACCGGGTTCGCTCCTGATGAGCTGGGCGGCCAGTTCGCGGCCCTGGGAGGAGTCGACCGGCCGGGAGCGGCCGTCGCGGCCGATCCTGCGGGCCCCGGGCTCGGCCGCGGCACCGCTGCGCACCTGCGCGACCTTCTTCGCGGACAGGCCGGTGACGGCCGCGACCGCGCGGTCGGACCAGCGCGGATGCGAGGCGAAGATGCGGCGGGCGGCGGCGACGCGGTCGTCGGTGGTGAGCGGCCGTCCGTGCGTGACGTTGGTGGCGACGGCGAGCAGCCGTGCGGTGGCCAGGTCCCCGTCGAAGAAGCGTGCGGCGATGTGGTCGGCACCGCGCAGGCACGCTGCGCGCAGCCGGTGCGCGCCGTCGACGACGGTCATACTGGCGCGGTGGACGAGAATGGGCGGCAGTTCCGCCTCCGACTCGGCCAGTGTGCGGACGTAGTCCTCGTCCTCGCCGTCGATGCGGGGCGAGAAGTCGTCGAAGTCGACGACGAGTGCGGCGATCGGTGTCCGCTCGACCGGCTGGTGCCCCAGTCCCTGGTCACGGAGTCTGATCAGCTCGTCCGCGGTGTGCGGTGTCCCCTTGGTGCCCTGGGTGTCTTGCTCCACAACAGCTCCCCCTAGTAGTGCGGAAGTCACCTGCGGGACGGTCACTGCCAGCCGAGGTCGTCCTCGCTGTTGCCGGGGGCGACGGAGGCGGAGACGTGGCCGGCCGGGGCGGGGGCCAGGGCGGCTGCGGCGGTGACACCCGCGCTCGCGGTCATGAAGACCGCTCCGGCGACGATCACACCTTGGAAGAGGCGACGGGGCGCCCTGCGAGAGATCCTGCGCGACATATCTGCTGCCTTTCTGTCGGCTGTGCTGCGCTGGCAGACAGAAGTTTTGACGCAGGCCGAGGGGCGGGAAAAGTGGTTCCGCGTGGGGCAAACCGTCCCTGTCCTACTCTGTCCAGCCCGGCCCCGGCGGCACGGTCGATCCCCTGAGTGGTGCCGGACTCGGTCAAGGGAGCCGAGAACCAGTGGCGGAACAATTCACTCCGCCGTCCACGGCTGGAAGTGGGATTCCACCAGCGGCACTTCGGCACGCCGAAATCGCCAGTCGCGCAGCCAGGGATGGGAGGCGCAGGCGCGCCACCACAGGAACTCGGCGGCCGCTTCCGCCTCTTCCAGGCAGCGGGCCCGCAGATAGATCCCCACAACCGGAGCCGCCTCCTCGCCCCGGTGCACGCTGACGTGCTCGAACCCCTCGATGCCCGCCCCGCAGCCGGCGATGGCCGCCGCGGCCACGTCGGGCATGACCTCGCCGCGCGGATGGGGCTGCAGATGTACATGGACGAGATACATGGCGCTACCTCAGGTAATCCAGGGACATTCTCATGGAGTGCGCCTTACCGATGCCTGGAAGCCGGTTACAAAGCACCCGTTTACGGACACCTGCTTGCCGATAACAACCCGGCAACGTATCGTCAGCACACCCTTGAGCGCTGTTCACGAGCGGTATCGATCCGGCAGTGGGTTCTGGACATCGACTTGGAGCTGGCGAATTAAATGCTTCATGTTCTAGGCCTTGACGTTGTTACAGAGTCCGTCTACCGAGCGATGCTCGCCAACCCGCACAGCGGCGTGACCGGACTTTGTTCACTTCTCAATCTCTCGGAGCAGGAAGTGCGGGGGGCACTCGACCAACTCAGCGAGTTGGCCCTGGTGCGCGTCTCGGCCGAGGATCCCAGCCAGTTGTACGCGGTCAGCCCGCACGTGGGCATGGAGGTCCTGCTGGCCCAGCAACAGGCCCAGCTCGCCGCGCACCAGCAGCGTCTCGAGGCCAGTCGGGCGGCGGCCGCGAAACTCATTCTCGAATTCGACGGTCAGCGCCATACCCAGCCCTCCGCTTCCGGTGTGCAGTATCTCGACGGGCTGGACGCCATTCGCGATCACCTCGCGGCCATGCACGACAAAGTCACGCACGAGCTGCTGACTTTCGCGCCGGGAGGTCCGCAGACGCCCGCGAACATGCGCGCGTCCCGTCCGCTGAACGAGCAGTTGCTGCAACGTGGTGTGCGCATGCGCACGATCTATCTCGACTCCATTCGGTCCTGCCCCGAGACCATGGATTACGCGCGGTGGCTCACGGAACTGGGGTGCCAGGTCCGGACAATGCCCACACTGCCCAATCGGATGATCATTTACGACCGGGAAGCCGCGATCCTCGCCACCGACAGCGGCAACACCGCCGCCGGTGCCGTCCAGGTCACGTCCCAGGGGATGATCGCCTCGCTCCACGCCCTGTTCGAGAGCGTGTGGCAGTCGGCCGACGCACTGGACGGGGTGAGGACGCCGGATCCCGGCTCCCTCACCCGTCAGCAGCTGGAGGCCCTGAGACTACTGGCTCAGGGCTCCACGGACGAGGCGATCGCCAAGCGGCTCGGGGTCTCGCCCCGCACCGCCCGCCGGATCGCCCACGGCCTGATGACCCATCTGGACGCCCGCAGCCGCTTCCAGGCGGGTGTGTACGCGGTGCAGAAGGGCTACCTGCCGGCGACGCCCGAATAGCCGCTGCCGCCCACGAGCACCTGGGGAAACGGTTCCTCACCGGTGCCGCACCGGCCGTCAGGCCGGCACGGCCGCGGTCGCCGCCGGCACCGGCAGGGCGGCCGCCGACCCCGTCGGCTCCGGGTGCCCGAGCCGGTCTAGGGCCTCCTCCGCCGTGTCTGCCACCTGGACCAGCCCCCGCTCCTGCTCGCTCAGGAAGCCCTCGGCGACCAGGTGGTCGAGCATGGCCAGCATCGGCGTGAAGAAACCCCTGTGGTTCACCACGACGATCGGCTTCCGCATCAGCGACAGCTGGTTCCAGGTCGCCACCTCCATCAGCTCGTCCAGCGTGCCGATGCCGCCGGGCAGCACCGCGAACGCCGACGACAGCCGGTACATGAGGGCCTTGCGCTCGTGCATCGAACGGACCACGAAGACCCCTCCGGGCGCGTTGTCGGCACGCTCCCGCTCGTGCAGGCTGCGCGGGATCACCCCCGTGACGGTGCCGCCGCCGTCCAGCACCCCGGCGGCCACCGCGCCCATCACCCCGACGCCTCCGGCGCCGTACACCAGGTCGAGTCCGCGCCGGGCGATCGACCGGCCGAACTCCCGCGCGAAGTCGGTGTACTCGCGCTGCACACCCGGCCTGGCGCCGCAGAACACCGCGACGCGTTCGCTCTGTTTGAGCTTCGTCTGCATGGCTTCTCCACTCCCTGTGGGCTAGTCCTGATGAGCCGGACGCGGCCCGGCCGCCCGCGCGGGAACGGTCCGTTCGGCGTGTCCGGTGATGCGCAGCGCGGTCCGCAGCAGCACCCGCGCCCCTGCGACCAGGTCCCGCGGGGAGGTGTCCTCCTGGGGGACGTGACTGATGCCGCCGATGCTCGGCACGAAGACCATCCCGATCGGCGCGATGTCGGCGACCATCTGTGCGTCGTGCCCGGCGCCGCTCGGCAGGGTCTCGTGGCTGAGGCCGAGCTCCTCGGCGCTGCACTCGATCGCCGCGCGCAGCACCGGGTCGGTGGACACCGGGTCGGAGCGGGTCTCGGCGACCACCTCGATCTCGGTTCCGGTGTCCGCGGCGATCGCCTTCAGGGCCCGGCGCAGGGTCTCCTCGGCCGTCGCGGCCCGCCACACGTCCGTGTCCCGCAGGTCCACGGACAGCCGTACCGCGCCGGGGATGGTGTTCGGTGTGTTGGGGTGCGGGTCGAGCCGGCCCACTGTGCCCACCCGGCACAGCTTGCGGTCCCGCGCGATGTGCTCCACGGCCAGCACCACCCGGGCCGCGGCCGCGAGCGCGTCCCGCCGCCCCTCCATGGGGCTGGTGCCCGAGTGCCCGGCCGCGCCGCGCACCTCCACCGTCAGCACCGTACGGCCCGTGATGGCGTCGACCACGCCGATCCTGCTGCCGCTGCGCTCCAGCACCGGCCCCTGCTCCACGTGCAGTTCGAGGTAGGCCGCGACCGAACCGTGCGCCCAGCCCGCGCTGCCCAGCGCGTCCAGATCGCCGCCGGCCTGCCGCAGCGCCTCGCGCAGCGGCCGTCCGTCGTGGTCGCGCGGCTCCCGGGGCAGCTCGGCCAGCCGCCCGGCGATCGCCATGGAGCCCCAGAAGGGCTGCGGGAACAGCGCCCCCTCCTCGTTGGCGAAGGCCACCGCGACCGGCTCGTACGGCAGCGCGACCCCGCGTTCCGTGAGGGTCTGGAGCACCTCCAGGGCGGCCAGCACACCGTAGGCGCCGTCCAGGCGGCCGCCGTTGACGACGGTGTCCAGATGCGAGCCCATCATCAGGGCCTGCCGGTCGCCGGACTGCTCGCCGGGGCACGGACCGGGCCGCACGATGACGTTCCCGGCCGCGTCGACCGCCGGGACGAGGCCAGCGCCGCGGGCCTCGTCCATCAGATAGCCCCGCGCCTGGCGGTCGGCCGCGCTGAAACCCTCGCGGGTGATGCCGCCGGTCCGCTCGTCCAGGCCGATCCGGCCCAGCTCGCCGATCCGCCGCAGCAGCCGGTCCGCGTCGATGTCCAGGGAGAGCCGGCCGCCCGTCCCCTGCACCAGGATGTCGGCCATCGGTACGTCCTCCCGTTTCGGTCGTAGGTCTGCGAGGCCCGCCACGTCCGCCAGGCCGCTCACAGGTGCCGCCCCCACCACTCCAGGACCGCCTCGAAGCGGGCCAGCCGGTGACTCGGCAGCCCGGTGCGGGACATGTCGTGCCCCTCGCCCGGGAACAGCAGCATCTCCACCGGCACCCCGCGCACCTTCAGCTCCGTGAACAGGCGCTGCGCCTGCTCCTGCGGGCAGTGCTTGTCGTCCTCGGACTGGATGATGAGCATCGGCGTGGCCATCCGGTCCACGTACGTCAGCGGGCTCTGCTCCGCCCAGCGGGTCCGGTCGCCGCCGTACAGCGAGACCGCGAGGTCCGCCC
This sequence comes from Streptomyces sp. NPDC046759, assembly GCF_040645475.1. Classification (NCBI taxonomy): domain Bacteria; kingdom Bacillati; phylum Actinomycetota; class Actinomycetes; order Kitasatosporales; family Streptomycetaceae; genus Streptomyces; species Streptomyces sp. NPDC046759. The sequence goes on from NZ_JBEYYJ010000025.1 coordinate 45,807, forward strand.
CGTCGTCACTGGTGGCCGCGTAGCTGTCGATGGCGTACAGGCCCCGTTCGCCGATCATGGCCCGGAACCGCTCGCCGTGGTGGGCATTGAACCAGGCCGCCATGTAGCCGCCGAAGGAGCCGCCCATCACGCCGACCCGGCTGCCGTCCAGGTCGGGGGACTCGAGCGCCTTGTCGAGGATGGCCAGCAGGTCGGATGCCGACTTGCCCGGCAGGTCGTCGCGCACGTGGGCGCCGTGGGCCTGGCCGTAGCCGGAGCAGCCGCGCGGGTTGCCCAGCACCACGGCGTACCCGGCGCTCGCGTACACCTGGGCCTCGTCGAAGGCGGCCGGACCGTTGAGGGTGTAGCCCCACTGCGTGTAGGGGCCGCCCTTGACCTGGAAGATGACCGGGTGCGGCCCGGGGCCCTCGGGGCGCACCACCCAGGCGTGCAGCGGGTAGCCGTCGGCGGCGTGGGCGGTGAACTCCTCCATGGGCAGGAGCCGGCCGCGCGCCTCGAGTTCGGCGCCGTACGTCGTCAGGACGCGCTCGGTGCCGTCGCGCCACACCAGGAGGTCGCCCGCGCTGCGGTCGCTCGCGGCGACGGCCACGACGGTGGTCCCGGCGGGCGTCTCGGCGACCGCGTAGCCGTTGACCTGCCGGCGGCCGGTGACGACCGGGACGGGCTCGCCGCCGTCGTACGGCACCAGGACGAGGTTGACCTCGCCGCGGTGGTCACTGGCGAAGTACACCCCGTCGGTGGCGGGCCAGATCATCTGGCTGGCGAAGCTGAGGTGATGGGCGTCGCCGGTGAGACGGCGCGGTACGGCCGGACCGGCGGCCGGCGCCTCGTCGGCGGACCGGACCGGGACCGACCACAGGGCGTAGCTCGCCGTGGCGCACGAGTTGTTGTTCTTGTCGAGCTCGGCGCCGCAGAAGACGACCGAGCGGCCGTCGGCGGAGAAGCGCGGCGTGAACAGGTACATCCCGCCGTCGGTCAGCGGCCGCAGGCCCGTGCCGTCGGCGCCGACGGCCCAGACGTCGTTGCGGGAGTCGTCGCCGCGCTCCGCGTGCCGGGCCGTCACGAACGCCAGGAGCCGGCTGTCGGGGCTCCAGGCCAGGTCGCCGTGGTCGTAGTCGCCGCTGGTGAGCTGGAGCGCCGGGGCGTCGGGGGCGAAGGGGTCGGTGACGAACACCTGGCGCGGCCGGTCGTAGGTGTAGCCGAAGCCGTCGAGCTGGTAGACGAGCGTGGTGATGCGGCGCGGCCGCTCCTGCTCGGCCGGGCCCCGGTAGCGGCCGGGCGCGGGCACCCGGCTGGTGTAGGCGATCCGGGTCGAGTCCGGGCTCCACACCGGCTGGCCCGCGCCCATCGGGTGGTCGGTGACCGGGTAGGCCTCGCCGCCGCCCTGCATCGGCAGCAGGTGGATCTGGGCCCGGCCGTGGGCGCCGGGGCGCAGGAAGGCGAGGAAGCGGCCGTCGGGCGAGAAGGCGGGCGCGCCGTCGTAGGGGCCCTGGGTGACGCGTCGCGGCGGGGTGGCGCCCGTGGTGTCCACGATCAGCATCTCGGTGGTGTAGTCGTCGCCCGCCACGTCGGCGCGGGTGACCTCGACGACGGCGTGGGTGCCGTCCGGTGAGAGCGTGGGGCGCCCCAGGACGGGCAGCAGGTCGATGTCGGTGGGCAGCATGTCGGGTCCTCACAGACTCACGGAAGGCTCACAGAAGGGAGAAACGCTGTGCGGGGTCGATGAACAGGCCGTCGCCGGGACGCACGTCGAAGGCGTCGTGGAAGGCGTCGACGTGGCCGAGCACGCCGTTGCAGCGGAACTCGGCGGGCGGGTGCCGGTCCGACGCGAGCCGTTCGGCCATCCGTGCCGCGGTGGTGCGGGCGCGCCACATGGTCGCCCAGTGGGCGAAGAAGCGGCGCGTCTCCTCGGGTCCGCACGTGCCCCGGCGGGCGGCGAACGCCGCGTGCGCGACCGTGACTCCGGCGATGTCGGCCATGTTCTCGCCGACCGTGCGGGCCCCGCTGACCCTGAGCCCCGGGAAGCCCTCCGGCTCGTACGCGTCGTACTGGGCGACGAGCAGCTGCGTGCGGCGGGCGAACTCGGCCCGGTCCTCGGGCGCCCACCAGTCCCGCAGCCGGCCACGGCCGTCGTAGCGCGAGCCGCGGCTGTCGAAGGCGTGCGCCATCTCGTGCCCGACGATCGCGCCCAGCACCGCGAAGTTCCGCGCGGGGTCGCCCGCGGGGTCGAACACGGGTGGCCGCAGCAGTCCGGCGGGGATGACGACCTGGTTGAGTCCGTGCCGGTAGTAGGCGGTGACCTGATGCGGGTGGATCTTCCACTCGGTGCGGTCGACCGGGGTGCCGAGGCGGGCCAGTTCCCGGGCGATGTGCCGGGCCCGGCCGCGTTTGACGTTGCCCAGCAGATCCGCGGGATCCACGTGCAGGGCGTCCTCGCCGTCCGGCCCGGCGGCCTGCGGGTGCCCGATCTCGAACACCATGTCGTCGAGCTTGCGCAGGGCGGCCTCCCGGGTGCCGGGTGCCATCCACGCGGCCCGCTCCAGGCGCTCGCGGTAGGCGTCCACGAGCGCCGCGACCAGCTCGCGGGCGGCCTCGACCGTGCCCGGGGCGAGGTGCTCGGCGAGATAGCGCTCGGCGATGGCGTCGCCGAGGAACGTCTCGACGAAGGAGATCACCCGCAGGCGGCGCGGCCGCGGCTCGGTGAAGCCGTTCAGAGTACGGCCGTAGAAGGCGAAGTTGTCCGCGAAGACCTGGCGCGGGCCGAACGGCACCATCTCGTGCACGTACCGCCACGACAGCCACAGCCGCAGCTCGTCCAGGCCGGTGCTGCGCCACCACTCGTCCAGTCCGCCGGCGAAGTCCGGCTGGCGCAGCCGGACCGTGGCCGTCTCCGGCACGTCGCCCAGGCCGCGCAGCCAGGCCGCCCACGGGAACCCGCCCTCCCGGGCGGCGAGTTCGCCGGCCGTGCAGGTCAGCGGCCGTACCGGGGTCCGGCTGCCGGGCTGGGCCACGGTGTGCCGTGCGGCCAGCCCGGTCTCCAGGCGTACGACGTCGTCCGCGGCCCGGCCGGCGTCGGGAAGCCCGGCGTGGCCGAGCATCACGGCGATGTGCCCGGTGTAGCCGGCCACCAGCTCCGTGCGCCCGTAGTGGCCCGCCGAGGGCAGCCCGAGGCCCGCCTGAGAGAGGGTGAGGACGTACTGGTCGGCCCGCGCGGTGTCGACGGCGACCGAGAAGTCCCAGGCGCTGCCCACCCCTTGGGCCTGCAGCCGGCCCATGACCTCGGCCAGCGCCTCGCGGTCGGCGGCGGCCCCGACGGCGGCCAGGTCGGCCGCGAAACCCCGGGCGGCGCCCAGTTCCTCGATGCGCTCCTCGTCCATGAAGCTGGCGTGCAGGCCGGCGATGCGGCGGTCGGCACCGCTGCGCTCCGGGTGGGCGACGGCGTCGTGGATGACCCGCTCCACGTCGCCCTCCACCTGGTCCGCCAGCAGGGTCAGGGTGGTGGCCTCGGCCCGGTGGGCCGGCAGTGCGTAGCCGTCCACCCAGCGCCCGTTGACGAAGCGGTAGAAGTCGTCCTGCGGCCTGACGGAAGCATCCGGTTCCGTGTCGTGCGGCAGGTACGCGGGAGCGAGTGCCGGGTCCGAGGCCACCGTCATCGCGTGGCCTCGCTCAGTCGAGCGGCGGGCGCCTCGGCGTCGGAGTTCTTCAGCACCCCGTTGGCGAAGACGGCCAGGGCGGCCAGGGCGAACACACCGGCGGCGAGGAAGCCGTAGCGCGGCGTGGTGAAGCTGAGGATGGCGCCACCGATCAGGTAGCCGAGCGCGGGGCCGGTGTTGGAGACGGCGCCGAGCGCGGCGAAGGCACGGCCGCGGTGCGTGTCGGGCACCCGGACGTTGAGCAGGATGTGGGTGACCGTCGCCTGGGCACCGTTGCCGATGCCGCCGAGGACGTAGAAGGGCAGGATCCACCAGACGCCCGGGGCCAGGCCGGTACCGAGGATGGCCACGCCGATGCAGAGGAACGTGCCGATCAGGATGGCCTCGTGGCTGAGCCGCTTCAGACGGCGCACCAGCATGCCGCCGGGGATCAGGCCCAGCATCCACGCCGACATGATCAGGCCGTACGTCTCCTCGGAGGCGCCGAAGGTCTCGCGGACGTAGAAGACGATGAGGACGTTGATGATGCTCGCGGCCGCCATCACCGCGCCGCTCAGGATGAGCACCGCGGTCAGGAAGCGGTCGGAGGTCACCTTGTACGGGGTGGCGGCGGGCTCGTCGGCGCCCGCGTCCTTGCCGGCCGCGGCCTTGGCGTCGCGGCCCTTGTGCAGACGGGTGCGGATGAGCAGGCCGCCCGCCACGACGGCGGCGAAGCTGAGGGCGTCGATGAGCAGCGGCACGGTCACGCCGAAGCGGCCGATGAGGAAGCCGGCGATGCCGGGCGCGGCGACCATGCCGGCCATGGCCCAGGTCTGGGAGATCGAGGAGGCCCGCGGGACGTTGTCCTTGCCGACGATCGCGCTGGGCAGGGCGCCGAACACCGGGTGGGTGAAGGCGAGTCCGGCGGACAGCAGCGCGGAGAGGGCGATCAGGACGGCCGGCGAGGTCCAGATGGTCATCGCCACGCAGATCAGGGCCTGCAGGGAGCCGACGGCGACCATCAGGGTCCGGCTGTCGAAGCGGTCGGCGACCTTGCCGGTCAGCGGCGACAGCAGCACCGGCGGCACGGTCGCGGCCAGCAGCAGGGCCATGACGGCGTAGGAGCCGGCGCCGTTGGCCTGCAGCTGCAGGGCGATCGCCGTCTCGGCGGCGATGTCACCGGCGAAGGACAGGCCGCGCATCCCGGCCAGGATGTACACGTCGCGCCAGGCGGCCCGGGAGACCGGCGGGCTGCCGGCCCCGGTGGTGGGTGATGTGGTGTCGGTGGCCATCTCGTGGCTCACTTCCTCTCGTGGTGAGCGGTGGGTGCGACCGAGGGGCCGCCCATGGCTTCGAGGACGCCCAGCCGGGCGAGGCCGCGGGCGACACCGAGGGACCTGGCCTCGGGAACTTCGGGGAAGAACGCGGCGGCGGTGACGGTCCGGTCGCCGTCGAGAGCCCGCAGCGCGTCGGCGACGGCGTCCGGCACGGCCAGCCGGTGGCCCGCGACCTGCAGGGTGGTCTTGCCGCCGTCGCTGACGCCGAACTCGACGGGGACGGCGGTACGGCGGATCACGGTCGTGGGCCCGAGCGTGTCGACCGTGGCCAGCCGGGCGAACTCCCGGGTGCCGCCCGCCCCGTTGCGGGTGCGGCCGGCGGCGACGAGCCGTTTGGCCTCGGCGGCCGCGTCCAGGTGGGCGAGCCGCTCGCGCAGCAGCTCGAGCTTCCCGGCGAGCGCGGCCACGGCGGCGTCCTCGCCGTCGGCCAGGTACGGGAAGGCGTGGAAGTCGTCGTCCTCGACCAGCGCGGTGACCGTGTCCTGCAGCAGGTGGCGCCAGCGGCGCGGCTCGACCCCGACCGACAGGTGCAGCGACAGCTCGCTCTTGGCGGCCGCCGCGTGCGGGGTGCCGTGCGGCACGTACAGGACGTCACCGGGCTCCAGCGTCACCTCGATGACGGGTTCGCCGAGCTCCTCCGGCGTGTAGGAGGCCTCGTCGCCTCGGCGGTGTTCCGGCGTGGCCCACACCCGCCAGGTCTTGGTGCCGTCGACCTGGACGACGAAGACGTCGATGGAGTCGTGGTGCGGGGAGAAGCCGTCGGTGCGGGCCGGGGTGACGAACAGGACCACCTCGGCGTCGCAGGCGAGCGCGTCGGTGAACGGCTCCCTCAGACGGCGGGCGGACGGCAGGACGTGGTTGAGGGAGTTCCAGGTGACGGTGCCGCCGGAGCGGAACAGCTCGTACACCTTCTCCGGGTTGAGCGCCTCGGCGAGCGCGGCGCCGCGCGCGACCGTGCGCGTGTAGGCGCCGGAGGGCACGCCCTTGCCGCCCTTGGTCACCCGCACGTACGACGGCGGGACCGTCTCCAGGGCGAGAAGGTCGTCGAGGTGCCGGACCGAGGGCAGACCGGCCAGCCGGCCCGCGAGCGCACCCCTGCGCAGCAGCGGTTTCCGGTCGAAGTGCTGGGTGAAGAAGACGTCCGTGTCGCCGACGAAGTCCTCGAAAGAGTAGGTGTCCACCTTCTCCTGCCTCCTGCTGCTGGGTCGGGGCTGGCGCCGCCCGACACCCGGCGAAGCCGCCGCGGGCCCCTCAGGTGCGGGGACCCGCGACGGTTCGCGAGGGGTACCGGCGGCTCGTCACCCGGCCGCGGCCAGCTCGAACACGCCCAGGCGGGTGAGTCCTTGAGCGGCCTTGGCCGAGCGGAGCACGTCCACACCGGGGAACACGTGGGACGCCGCGATCTCCGCGTCCGGGCCGAGCGCGGCCAGGGTTTCGGCGATCGGTGTGGGTACCGCGATCTTGTGGCCCTTGACGACCAGCTGGGTGCGGCCGTCCTCGTCGTCACCGAACGTCACGGCCACGCTGCCGCGGCGCAACCGCGTGTCCGGGCCGATGTCGTCGGTGTCGGCGATGTTCTGGAAGGTGGTGCCCTTGGAGCTGCCGTCCAGGTGCCGGCCGATGTCGGCGAGCCGGTCGAGCTCGGCCGCCGCGTCGACGGACGCCAGACGCGCCACCAGCTCCTGGACCTTGTCCTTGAAGGCGGCCTCGACGTCCACCTCGCGCCACTCGCCGATGTGCGGGTAGCCGGTGAACACCTCGTCGGTGAACAGCGGTTCGAGGGTCTCCCACAACAGGTCCCGCCACATGCGCGGACGCATCATGATGGACAGGTGCAGGGAGGCCTTGGCCTCGGCGGTCGCCGCGTGCGGCGTGCCGTAGGGCAGGTAGAGCACGTCACCGGGCTGAAGGGAGACCTCGATCTCCGGCTCGCCGAGACCCTCCAGGGTGTACTGGGCGTTGTCGCCCAGCCGCGGGGTCGGCGGGTTCCACAGCTTCCAGTGCTTGGTGCCCTCGAGCTGGACGATGAACAGGTCGACCGGGTCGTGGTGCGGCGGGTAGCCCTTCTTCCCCGCCGGCGTCAGGAAGGCGACCGTGTCCGTGCGCACCGCCATCTTCTCGGTGATCACACGGGTGAAGTCGCGCATGCCGGGGTCGATCTGGTTGAGCGAGCACCAGGTCAGGGTGGCGCCGGCCCGGAAGAGCTCGTAGAGCTTCTCGGGGTCGACGACGTCCGTGATGGTCTGCCCCTGCACGACGACATTGCGGCTGTAGCCCTGCTCGGGCACGCCGTTGCCCTTGAGGTTGGCCTTGATGTACGGCGGCCGGATCACCTCGAGGTTCACCAGCTGGTCCAGCTTGCGGAGCGAGAGTATGTCGCGCGGGTCCCCCGGCACGGCGTTCTTCCGCAGCATGGGCTTCTTGTTGAAGTATTCGGTGAAGAAGACCTGCTCGTCTCCCACCAGGTCCGCGAATGCGTACTCCGCCATGCCTGCCTCTCAATTAATTCGATTGCGTATGGGACGGGGAAGCCGTGAGTGGCCCGCGAAGGTTCCGGCGAGGGGCGGCGCCCGGAGGCGCCGCCCTCTCACCACTGCGCTACTTCAAGAACAATTACTGGATGTTCTTGTAGTAGGAGGTGGCGAGCAGCTCCTCGGCCGTCTCGATGAACTCGATGTCGTCGAACTCGACGTTCTCCATCGTGATTCACTTCCCTTCACCGTTTTCCCCGGGTTGTTCCCGGCGACTGATGAAATCTTCGCCCGGAACCGGGAGTTGGGTCAATGAGTTCAACTTCGGCCCGGCGGCACTTGAACAGCGACGGAAAACAAAAAGCGGCCCGGGTGCCGTGGTGAAGGCACCCGGGCCGCGCGCAGCGGGCGATTACGCGGGCTCTCCGGTCAGGTCCCGGGCGTAGTTCGCGAGCGAACGGTTGTACCTCGGCAGGTGTCTGGCCAGTGCGACGAGTGCGTAGGAGAGGGCCTCCCGCTCCCGGCCGACGTCCGCGAGCGCGAGGGCGAGAAAGCCGGCCACCGCGTCGTCCAGGGCGTCGGAACCGGCCTCGCGCTCGGTCTCCAGAAGGGTCACGCTCTCCTTGACCTGGCCGACGTTGCGCAGCGAGCTGGCCAGCTGGATCACCGCGCGGCGGCGGCGCACGCCGGTGAGGCCGGCCTCCAGCGCCTGCCGGTAGAGCGGGACCGCGCGGTCGGAACTGCCCGTGGAGTCATGCGCACAGGCGAGTTCGAAGGGGATCCTCGGGTCACCCGCCGGAAGTTCCGCCGTGAGCCCCCTCACCTTTTCGAGGAATTCCTCCTCCTCGTGGTCGTCGAGGGCTGCCCACAGGGCGGCGATCCGCTCTTCCCAGGCCTCATCTGATGTCGTCACTGCGACAACCTTCCAGCTCTTTGCTCGGTTCTGCCGGTCATACAGCGAGGGGCGGCGTCCGAAGACGCCGCCCTCTCACCACTGCGCTACTTCAAGAACAATTACTGGATGTTCTTGTAGTAGGAGGTGGCGAGCAGCTCCTCGGCCGTCTCGATGAACTCGATGTCGTCGAACTCGACGTTCTCCATCGTGATTCACTTCCCTTCACCGTTTTCCCCGGGTTGTTCCCGGCGACTGATGAAATCTTGGCCCGGGGACGGGAGTTGGGTCAACCGTCCTGAATGGCTGTTCAACTGCCGTCCGGCAGCAGTCGAATTCCCTGTTCAACTGCCGCAGGACGGCACTTGAACGGCACTGGCCCGGTGCGGCCCGATGGATTACCCTCTGTCTTTCGGGGGTTTTCCGGACTCCTCTGTCAGCCGCTGATCCGCACGTTCCGGGTCACGCTGACCTGATCCACCTCCGAGATGCGCACCGTGACCCTCATCGTCCACGTTCCCGGCATCGGCAGGCCGAAGGAGTCGGCCGCCCAGTAGCCGCCCCGGTCGGTGAGCTTGGTGTCCAGGGGGCCGATCCGCCGGCTGGGCAGGGTGAAGGAGACACGCAGTTCGGGGACCGTGGACAGGCCGCCGTCGGGGCCGTAGACCACCGCCTGGACGGAGGTGCGGCCCACGCGGCCCGGGTCCAGGGTGACTTGGACCATGCCGTGGCCGCCGGGCGTGCCGGTGTCGAACGGAACCGTGGTGACGGAAGCCGTCGGGATGCCGGCCGCCGGTGTCCGCGCCTCGGCCGCCTCGACGGCCGCGCGGCCGGGCACGGTGCTCGTGAGCAGGGTCGTCAGGGCCAGGACCACCGCGGCGACGGCCACCTCGGCCAGCACCGAACGGCGAAGGACGTGGAACGGGGGGTCCGGGAGCGGGGTCGCGGGTTCCGGGGGGAGCGGGGGCAGTGGGGGGCCGTTCGCCGGTTCCGGGGTGCGGACCGCGGGCGTCGTACGGGTCGCCCGGATGTGCAGCAGGCGGGTGGTCCAGGTGCGGGAGCAGGCCGCCGCCAGCAGAAGTGCGGTGACCGCCGCCAGTTTGGCCAGCAGGGTGCGGCCGTACGTGGTGTCCGTCAGCGCCTGCCAGGAGCCGAGGCCCCGCCAGGACTGGTAGACGCCGGTCACGACCAGGACGGTCACGGAGGCGAACGCCAGGCGGGAGAAGCGGGCCAGGGTGGCGAGGGAGGTGCGGGGCAGGGTGCGCAGGAGGGAGGCCAGGCCGCCCAGCCAGGCCGCCATGGCCAGCAGATGGAGGGTGCCGGAGGTGATCGCCACGGGCACCTGGATGCCCGCCGAGGCGTGTTCGGCCGCCGTCCAGGTCAGGGCGAGGGGCAGCGAGAGGGACGCGGCCACGACGAGCGTCGTACGGCGCGGGAGTCTTCTGCGGCGGGCCCGCAGGAGCGTCACGGCGGCGCCGGCCAGGAGCAGCAGCACGAGCCGGACGAGCAGGAGGGCGCCCGGTCGGGTGGCGGCCGGATGGGTGAGGTCGCGCAGGGAGAGGGCGGGGGCGGTGCCCTCCTCGTAGGGAGTGCGCAGGAGGTACAGGACGGTCGTGGTGGCGAGGAGGGTCCAGGCTGCGGCGAGTGCCGGGGTGCGCAGCGGGGCCGCCGCCGGTGGGCGGCAGTACGCCACGAACGCCGCACTGCCGAGGAGGAAGGCCACGGACAGATAGGAGAGGTAGCGGGCGATGTTGTACAGGGCCGCCGTGGCGGGGTTCTCCGTGCGGTCGGGCACCGGGCTCGCGGCGGTCGCGGTGCGCTTGCCGACCGAGAAGGTGAGGGCGCCGGACACCGGATGGCTGTCGGCGGACACCACCCGCCAGGCGACCGTGTAGGTGCCGGTGGCGAGCTTGGCGGGGAGCGGCACACGGGCCGTGTCCGAGCGGCCGGGGACGTGGTCGGCGGCGCCGGTGCGCAGAAGATGGTTGTCGGGGGCGTAGACCCGGAAGGAGTCGGTGAGCAGGCCCACCGACTCGCTGAAGGTCAGGGTGACGTGCCGCGGGGCCGTGCCCAGGACGCTTCCGTCGGCCGGGTCGGTGGTGCGCAGGGCAGCGTGGGCCGAGGCGGGGGCCGCGGTGCCGAGCAGCAGGAGCAGGAGGCCCGCGCACAGCATGGTCAGCCGTCGTGGCCATCGGTGTCGGTCGCGCAGCACCTCGTCCCCTCCGTCCACCACCAGGACCGGCCCACCCGCCTCGCTGCAGGCGCGCCTTCGTACAGGTACGCAGAGATCGGCCACCTTGCTCACCTGACCGGGGCGGTCCGCCGCAGTGACCGGGTGGTCGGGCCCCCCGGCTGCGTCCGGCGCGGGGCCGGGTGATCATCGACCCATGGACGTCACCCTGCACCTCGCCCAGGATCCCGAGGCCGACGCGCTGCTCGGGCGCTCGCCGCTCGCCGCGCTGGTGGGCATGCTGCTCGACCAGCAGGTCCCGATGGAATGGGCGTTCAAGGGTCCCCGGACCATCGCCGACCGGCTCGGCGCGGGAGCCGCCGGCGACCTCGACGCGCACGACATCGCCGCGATGGAGCCGGAGGCCTTCGCCGCGCTGCTCTCCGAGAAGCCGGCCGTGCACCGCTATCCGGGCTCGATGGCCAAGCGCATCCAGCAGCTGTGCCAGTACCTCGCCGAGCACTACGACGGCGACGCGGAGGCGGTGTGGCGCGGCGTGCAGACCGGTCCCGAGCTGCTGAAGCGGCTGGAGGAGCTGCCCGGGTTCGGCAAACAGAAGGCACAGATCTTCCTCGCGCTGCTCGGCAAGCAGCTCGGGGTCACGCCGAAGGGCTGGCGGGAGGCCGCGGGGGCGTACGGCGAGCCGAAGTCCTTCCGGTCGGTCGCCGACATCACCGGCCCACAGTCGCTGGCCAAGGTCCGCGCCCACAAGCAGGAGATGAAGGCGGCGGCGAAGTCCGCCAAGTCGGCGAAGGCCGGGAGGTAAGCCCGTCGGCCCACCCGGGTGGCGGACGGTGGGCGGCCGGTCCAAGCATGGACCATGACCGAGGCACCGAACACCGGTCCGGACTGGGGCCGTGAGTACGACGACCGCAACGTCCACGCGACGCCGGGACCGGGCCACCGGCACGAGCCCGAACCAGCGTTCGAGGGCCCGCTGCACGCGCTGTCCCGGGCCGCCTGGCAGGTGGTCCTGGGCACCGGCATCGCCTCGCTGGTCCTGGGCGTCCTGGTGCTGGTCTGGCCCGGCCACTCCCTGCTCGCCGCCGGCATCCTCTTCGGTCTGTACCTGCTGATCAGCGGCATCTTCCAGCTGATGTCCGCCTTCGGCACGCACCAGACCACCTCGCTGCGCGTGCTGGCCTTCATCAGCGGCGCCCTGTCGATCCTGCTCGGCCTGCTCTGCTTCCGCGGGCCCATGCAGTCGATCCTGCTGCTCGCCCTGTGGATCGGCATCGGCTGGCTGATCCGCGGGATCACCCAGACCATCGCCGCCCTGCAGGACTCCCGGATGCCCGGCCGGGGCCGGCAGATCCTGCTGGGCGTCGTCACCTTCGCCGCAGGGATCGTGCTCATCGACTCGCCGTTCCGGTCGGTCGCCGTACTGACCGTCGTCGCCGGCATCTGGCTGGTCGTCGTGGGAATCCTGGAGATCGTCACCGCGTTCGGCATCCGCGGCCGGGCCAAGTCGGTGCCACGGACGCTGTGAACGCCGGCGTCGAACGAGGAGCCCGCTCGTACGCCGTGCGGGCGAATCTCCTGCACGCGGTGCTGCCCCCCCGCGCCCGCCCCGGGCACACACCTGCCGTGAGCAGGACCGCGAGCCTCCCCCGCAGCCGCGGTCTGCTGCGGGTGCTCGTGCTGCTGCTCGCCCTGTGGGTGCCCGGCGCCCATGTGCAGGCCCAGGCGGCCCCTGCGCTGGGCATGTCCGCCGGGACCTTCGAGCACGACGTCCTGGACACGCTCGTAGAGCCCCCCGCCCGCGCCGTCCACCGGGCCGACGTACCCGAGCGCCCCGCGCCCCTCCCCGGCGCTGCGCCCGTCCACCCCGCGGCCGTGCCGTGCCGCGCCGCGCCCCGCGTGCCGTACGCCCCGCCCCCGCTCCGCACGGTGGTCCTGCGCTGCTGACAGACCCGCGTCCCCGCGCAAGGTCCGTCAGACGCAAGGAGCACAGCCATGCCCATGGATCCCTACGCCGTGCTGCGCGCCCTGCTGCGCGCCGAGGCCCGGCGGGCGACGGCGCCCAGGCCGGAACAGAAGGAGGAACCACAGCGGCCGCCCAAGGAGCGGAACCACTGAACCGGTACCGGCGTGGGCGGACCACCGCCCACGCCGGGCCGTGCAAAACCGGGAGCCGGTGCTCTCACGTCCGGCCCGGACACCGCCGGACCCGGACACTCGCCGGACCCGGACACCGCCGGAGCCGAACACCACCCGGGCACTGAGCCGCTCCTGCTCCGGCTCGCGGTCCACAGCCTGTGCACAACGGTGTGCACGGCGTGGAGGGGCGAGCCGCCGACTGCCCGGGAGCGGGATGCGGGCCCCGGGCGTCCGGGGGCAGGCGCCGTCCCACAGGAGGCCGCGCGGGGGCGAGAGCGGAGCCCTGAAGGACGTGCCCCGGGACGATCTTCACCTTCTCGGCGGAGGGCACCCGGGGCGGATCGCGCCGCGTCCCGCTGCCGCTCATCTCGGTACCCTGCTCCCAATAGCGGCATGTTTGACCCTTTCGCGGCATCTTTTCAAGCGGTGCACTCCGCCGCCATGGCTGCGCCCGGAAGGTCTTGACCGGTAGGCTTTCCGTGTGATCTTCAAGCGCATCGGAAACGGCCGGCCGTACCCCGACCACGGCCGGGAAAGCACCCGGCAGTGGGCGGACGTCGCGCCGCGCCCGGTCCGCCTCGATCAGCTCGTGACCACCAAGCAGCAGCTCGATCTGGAGACCCTGCTGGCGGAGGACTCGACGTTCTACGGCGACCTCTTCGCGCACGTCGTGAAGTGGCAGGGCGACCTCTACCTGGAGGACGGGCTGCACCGCGCGGTCCGCGCCGCTCTCCAGCAGCGCCAGGTGCTGCACGCACGCGTGCTCGAACTCGACTGACCCGCCGCGGCACGGCCGCCGGACCTTGGCCCTTTCGGGTTCCGCTGAGCGGCATCGACTGATCATTTAATAGGCATCGCCGCTCGGGCGCACTACGCTGCGCCCATGAGCATGCTCACTCCCCCCGGCATGGGCGGCCAGTACCGGATCACGGGGGACAAATACCCCCGGATGCGTCCGCCGCGCCGACGCGGCAGACTCGTCGCCGCCGTGGTGGCGACCGTCGCCGTGCTCGGCCTGATCGGCTGGGGCACCCTGCAGCTCATCGATGTCTTCGCCGGCGGTGCCAAGAAGACCGCGGCGGCCGGCTCGAAGACCGCCTGCCGTCCCAGGACGGCCACGGCCGCACAGGTGAACGCCCTGCCGAAGCCGGACCGGATCACCGTGAACGTCTACAACGCCACCGCGCGCACCGGGCTCGCCAAGACCACCGCGGACGAGCTGAAGAAGCGCGGCTTCAAGATCGGTGACGTGGGCAACGCCGGCAAGGAGTTCGACAAGAAGGTCCAGAGCGCGGGCGTGGTCCTCGGACCGGCCAGCGCGCAGAACACCTCGCTCGCAGTGCTCGGCACCCAGCTCCCGGGCGCCGAGCAGCGCACCGACACCCGCAAGGGCGCCGACGTCGACCTGATCCTCGGGGACGGCTTCAAGAGCCTGGCCGAGCCGACGGCGGCACAGCAGGCACTGACGGCCCTGACGGCGCCGAAGCCGACGGCTTCTGCTAAGAAGGGCTGCTGAGAACCGCCCCGGACAGCTACTCGGCGGCCCCGTAGAGGCGATCCCCCGCGTCCCCCAGCCCGGGCACGATGTACCCGTGCTCGTTGAGGTGGTCGTCCACGGCCGCCGTGACCACGGTCACCGGCGTCCCCGCCAGCTCCCGCTCCATCAGTGCGACGCCCTCGGGGGCGGCGAGGAGGACCACGGCGGTGACGTCGTCGGCCCCCCGCTTGATCAGCTCCTGAATCGCCGCGACCAGCGTGCCGCCCGTGGCCAGCATCGGGTCCAGGACGTACACCTGACGGCCCGAGAGGTCCTCCGGCATGCGCGAGGCGTAGGTGGAGGCCTGCAGCGTCTCCTCGTTGCGGATCATGCCCAGGAAGCCCACCTCGGCGGTCGGCAGCAGCCGGACCATGCCGTCCAGCATGCCGAGGCCGGCGCGCAGGATCGGCACGACCAGCGGGCGGGGGCGGGCGAGCTTGACGCCGGTCGTCCGGGCGACCGGCGTCCGGATGTCGACGGCCTCGGTGCGCACGTCCCGCGTGGCCTCGTAGGCCAGCAGGGTGACCAGTTCGTCGGCGAGCCGGCGGAAGGTCGCGGAGTCGGTGCGCTGGTCGCGCAGCGTGGTGAGCTTGTGGGCGACCAGGGGGTGGTCGACGACGTGGAGACGCATGCCCCTAACGGTACCCGCGGCGGGAAACCCCTCCGGCCCTGGCATCGAAGCGGCCGTCCGAGGGAAAGTGGGAAGGACGGAACTGGGGTGGTGTGACGTGCCTGACCTGCCTGACCTTCCCGAGAACACGCCCGGCGGCACGGCCCGCGCCGGGGCCGCCGGCGAGCCCGCGACACACGATGCCGCCGCGCCCGAGACGGAGGCCGAGCGCCGGCGCCGCCGCGCCCGGTTCCTGCGTGAACTCGCCGAGGCGCGGGCCCTGCGTGCCCGGGTCCAGCCCCGGCGCGCCAAGGCCGCCCGACTGCGCCACGCGATGCGCATGCGGACGTTCCGCTGGTAGGCCGCCTGCAGGAAAGGGACACTGTTGGGCAAGATCTGGCAGGGAAGTCCTGAGTAAGGAAGATCCGCGCCCGCACCGGTGTTTGCGAGGTGGGTGTGCGTGCGTGCCTGGCAAAGCCGCGTACGATCCGCAGGTGGCTGCAAGACACAGGGAGCCGAAGACGTCCCCTGAGCGCCTTGTTTCTGCCACGATTCCGAGTGGGTGGGGCTCGGAGCCCAGGCTCTCTCCGCCCAAGTACCTCCGCCGGGGGGACCCCCAACCGGCACGCCTATGACCAGTGGGAGAGTCACGGTGTACTTCGCCGCACTGCTCGCGCGCACCGAAGACGGGTGGGAAGCGAGCGACACAGAGCTCGACGATGTGGAGACCCTGTCGGATCTGGCCGACCTGGCCCGGGAAGCCTCTCCCGACGAGGACACGGTGCTCGTCCTGATCGAGCAGGAGGACGCCTGGTTCGGCGTCGTCCGCGTGGACGGCGAGGACGACCCTCGCATCTACGTCTCGGACGCGGCCGCCGCCCAGCGCAGCGCGTACGGCGAGCTGCTGCTCACCGACGAGCTGCTGGGCCGGGAGCCCGGCGCCGACGACGGTCCGGACCTGGACTCCCTGGACCTCGACGGCACGGAGGACGGCGAGTCCGAGTCCGACGAGGACGACGAGGAGGAGGGCACCGCCGCCGACGCGGTGCCGCACAGCCCGGTGGGCGACAGCCAGATCCTCGACGACCTGGGCATCAGCGAGAAGGAGCTGCGCTCGCTGGACGCCGAGGACGCGCTGGGCACGATCGCCGAGGCCCTGGGCGCCTCGGAGGTCCTGGAGACCGTCCGCTGACCACCGCGAACGACGACACGGCAGTCCCGACGGACCCGGTACGCGACCGCTGGCGGCCCGCGATGCTGCTCGCCCTGGACGAGGCCCGACGGGCCGTCCGGGGCGGGGACGTCCCCGTCGGCGCCGTCGTGTTGTCCCCGGACGGTACGACGGTGCTCGCCGCCGGGCACAACGAACGCGAGGCCACCGGTGACCCCACGGCCCACGCGGAGGTCCTCGCGCTGCGGCGGGCCGCCACCAGGCTCGGGGAGTGGCGGCTGGCCGGTTGCACGCTCGTGGTCACCCTGGAGCCGTGCACGATGTGCGCGGGCGCGGTCGTCCAGTCCCGCGTCGACCGGGTCGTCTACGGCGCCCGGGACGAGAAGGCGGGAGCGGCCGGCTCGCTGTGGGACGTGATCCGCGATCGGCGGCTCAACCACCGGCCGGAAGTCGTCGCGGGCGTCCTCGCGACGGACTGCGCCCGGCTCCTCACCGAGTTTTTCCGGGACCGCTGAATACCGATTTAGAACCACACCCCCGTGTGCTGTAAGGTCTCCCTCGGTAGCGTGTCCGAGCGGCCGAAGGAGCTCGCCTCGAAAGCGAGTGTGGCGCAAGTCACCGAGGGTTCAAATCCCTCCGCTACCGCTCCGAGAAGGGCCCCGTCGCAGGACGGGGCCCTTCGCACGTCCCGGGGAGGCGACGGAGGGCGAGTGGACCCCCAAGTGCGCGCCGTCCGCGGGGGAATGGCGGCGGCCCGCGCCCGGTGGTCGGGGCCCGTCCACGCCCTGCGGATCCCTGCCGGACCCACCGGCCTGCGGGTCCGTCCCGTGCCGCGACGCGGGTGTCGGGCCCGGCAAAAAAGCCCGGACAGCGGGCCGTTGGTTCCCGGAAGGGGCGCGAAGGTTACACTCGCCGCCGGCAGCAGGGGCCCGCAGGGCGGACATACAGGGGCGCGCAGGGCGCACGCACAGGGGAGGCCGCGGTGGCGGTGAACGCCAAGAAGATCGCCGTATACGTGCTCGTGGTCTTCGCGCTGTACGTGATCATCACGGACCCGGCCAAGGCCGCCGACTACGTCCAGATAGGCTTCGAGGGCATATCGGACGCGGCCAAGGCCATCGGCGACTTCATGACCTGGGTCGCCAACGGAGGAAAGAGCTGAGGTACCCCCCATGATCCGCCACCTGGTCCTCTTCAAGCTCAACGAGGGCGTCGAGCGCGACGATCCGCGGGTCGTGACGGGCGTGGAGGCCTTCAGGTCGCTGGGCGACCGGATCGAGGAGCTGCGCTTCTGGGAGTGCGCCTGGAACATCAGCGACCGGCCGATCGCCTACGACTTCGCGATCAACTCCGCCGTCGAGGACACCGACGCCCTCAAGCGCTATCTGGAGCACCCGGCCCATCAGGCGGGTGTCGCGTTGTGGCGCGAGTTCGCCACGTGGGTGATCGCCGACTACGAGTTCTGAGCCGACGCCCACCCGAGCCCCCTGCCGGAACGGCGGGGGGCTTTCGTGTGTTCGGCGCCCCAACTCGTCGTCCCCGCTGTCAGAGTGCGACCACAACACGGCGTTATGCGGTGCTTGCGCAGCGTGCACATGTCTTGTGATGCTATGACCGCTTTTGACGGATGATTGACCGATGAAGAGGTGGCGTTGACCGTGTCGGCCAGTACTGCGCCACCCCAGGAGGAGGCAGCCACTCCCGCTCCCGCGCCCGCCTCCCCGCCACCCGAGAAGCGGCGCGGCGCCGACACCCGCGCCCTGACCCAGATCCTCTTCGCAGAGCTGAAGCAGCTCACGCCCGGCACGCCGGAGCACAACCGGGTGCGGGGGGCACTGATCGAGGCGAACCTCCCGCTCGTGCGCTACGCCGCCGCCCGCTTCCGCTCCCGCAACGAGCCGATGGAGGACGTGGTCCAGGTCGGCACCATCGGCCTGATCAACGCCATCGACCGGTTCGATCCCGACCGGGGAGTCCAGTTCCCGACCTTCGCGATGCCGA
The DNA here is from genome assembly GCF_040645475.1 of Streptomyces sp. NPDC046759. Classification (NCBI taxonomy): domain Bacteria; kingdom Bacillati; phylum Actinomycetota; class Actinomycetes; order Kitasatosporales; family Streptomycetaceae; genus Streptomyces; species Streptomyces sp. NPDC046759. Next base: position 63,788 of record NZ_JBEYYJ010000025.1, read on the forward strand.
CGGTGGTCGGCGAGATCAAGCGGTACTTCCGGGACAACGTCCGCACGGTGCACGTACCGCGCCGGCTGCACGAGCTGTGGGTGCAGGTCAACAGCGCCACCGAGGACCTCACCACGCTCTACGGCCGCTCCCCGTCCACCGCCGAGATCGCCGAGCGGCTCAGGATCAGCGAGGAGGAGGTGCTGAGCTGCATCGAGGCCGGGCGCTCGTACCACGCCACCTCCCTGGAGGCCGCGCAGGAGGGCGACGGCCTGCCCGGACTGCTGGACCGCATCGGCTACGAGGACCCGGCCCTGGACGGCGTGGAGCACCGGGATCTGATCCGGCATCTGCTCGTCCAACTCCCCGAGCGCGAACAGAGAATCCTTCTCCTCCGCTACTACAGCAATCTCACCCAGTCGCAGATCAGCGCGGAACTCGGCGTCTCCCAGATGCACGTCTCCCGGCTCCTGGCCCGCAGCTTCCAGCGCCTGCGCTCCGCGAATCGCATCGACGCGTAGAAGGGCCCGAGGCGGAGCACAGCGGGCGCACGGAAGCACACCCGGGAACACGGCCTGCATCGCAAACCCGAGCGATCCATCACCGCGGCGAGCGAATCGCTCACCAGCGCAGATGCCGACAGTTCAGCCCCGAAAAAGCGTCAGACCCCCTCTTTCCAGGGCCGATTCACCTCACACATGTCGACATGTCACTACAGCGTGTTGCCGACATGTGACATTCTGCGGAAGACGCGTTTGCCGAGCCTTCCGTGCCGGTATTCAGGTGAAGGCTGCGTTGCTCGAAAGACGACGCCGCCACGACCGTCCCGCGACCCAAAGGGGGTGGCATGTCCGCAGAACAGGGCAGCTCGAAGGTGCTGACGCCCGCGACCAGCGAGGCAGCGCCCAAGGAGCTCGACGCACTCGACGTCCTCGACGGCATCGAGGGCGTCACGGCCCTCGACGCCGTGCCGGCCCCGCCCGCCCCGGCGGCCGCCGACCTGCCGGCCCTGCCGGCCGCGGGTGACATCGACACCCGCACTCTGTCCCGATCCCTGTTCCTGCGGCTCGCCGCGCTCGACGAGAACAGCCCCGAGCGTGCCTACGTCCGCGACACCCTGATCGAGCTGAACCTGCCGCTGGTCCGCTACGCGGCCGCGCGCTTCCGCTCCCGCAACGAGCCGATGGAGGACATCGTCCAGGTCGGCACCATCGGCCTGATCAAGGCGATCGACCGCTTCGACTGCGAGCGGGGCGTGGAGTTCCCGACCTTCGCGATGCCGACGGTGGTCGGCGAGATCAAGCGGTTCTTCCGGGACACCTCCTGGTCGGTCCGGGTCCCGCGCCGGCTGCAGGAGCTGCGCCTCGCCCTGACCAAGGCCAGCGACGAGCTGTCCCAGAAACTGGACCGCTCCCCCACGGTCACCGAGCTGGCCGCCGTCCTCGGCGTCTCCGAGGAGGACGTGGTCGACGGCCTGGCGGTGGGCAACGCCTACACCGCCTCCTCGCTGGACTCCCCGGCCCCCGAGGACGACGGCGGCGAGGGCTCGCTCGCCGACCGGCTCGGCTACGAGGACACGGCCCTGGAGGGCGTGGAGTACCGCGAGTCGCTGAAGCCGCTGCTGGCCAAACTCCCGCCCCGGGAGCGCCGGATCATCATGCTGCGGTTCTTCGCCAACATGACCCAGTCGCAGATCGGCGAGGAGGTCGGCATCTCGCAGATGCACGTCTCCCGGCTGCTGACCCGGACGCTGGCCCAGCTGCGGGAGGGCCTGATCTCGGACTGACCCTTCATTTCTGACGACCCGTCATCCACACTGGCCCGATGCTGCGAGCGACAGGGCCGCGCGGGACGGCCGGGACGACAGGTGCGAGACGGACTCGTGGCCGCCGAGGCGCCGTAACGGCAGCGTCGGCGGCCGTCGTCGTCCTGGGCGGGGTTCTGGCCGCCTGCGGGGACCACGGCCCGGGCGGCGGCTATGTCGCGGTCGGCGCGGCCGGTGGCCCGAGGGGGAGCGCGGCGGCCGCACCTACGGGGCCGGTGACGCTGGTACCGCTCGACGGCGGCGGCGCAAGGGGCAACCCGGTCTCCCGCGAGCCGGGTTCGCCCCGGGGGAACAGCGCCTCGAATGCGGCCCCCGGCAGCCCGGAGCGGACGGCACCTCCACCGGGCACGCCCAGCCCCTCTGGCGCGCCCAGCCCGTCGGGCGCGCCCCGCCCCTCCGGCGGCCCGGGCGCCGGTACGACACCGCCCGCCGCCTCACCGCCCCCGGCCCCCGGACCCAGCAGCAGGCCGCCCACGCCCGCCGACCTCTTCTGGGACGGGCCCACGACGAAGCCGACCGATCAGCGCTGGTGCCAGAAGGTGACCGTCGGCTTCCGCAACTCCGGCGGGACGGCGGTGCGTTCGGGCTCGGTGACGTTCGGGACGCACATCATCGGCGCGCTCGGCATCGACTGGGGGACGGTCGCCTCGACGGTCGACCTCCCGGTGCCGATCGCGCCGGGCACGCAGAGGAACCCCACCTGGACGGTGTGCGTCGACGCCTGGCGCGTGCCGCTCGGCATGCACATCGAGACGCGGGACGTGTCCGTCCAGTGGGAGTGAGCCCGGGAGGCGAGTCCCGGGTGAGCTCTACTTCAGCGCGAGCCAGGCGACACCGGCCACCACGGCGATGGCGACGATGACGCCGATGATCAGGCCGATGCGGGGACCGGAGGATGCGGCCGCCTGCTGCTGCCGGCCCTGGGGAGCCTCGTCGACGAACGCGCGGAACATCTGGGTGTTGCCGGCGGGGTCGTAATTGCCCTGGGGGCCCTGGGTGTTAGCCATGGCCCGAGACCTTAGCGAAGACGGGCCGGGCCGCCCAAGTAGGGGGCCACCGGGACAGACGGGGGCACCTCGCCCGCACCGACCTGCATGTTTACAGTTGCAATACTTGCTTTTGTCAAGTTTTTACTCACCTCGACCCCCATTTATTTGCCTGCAGCAACCAAACAGGATTATGGTTGCCCCAAGCAACGAATGCGGGAGGTGTGATGGCGGAGCAGGCGCAGTTCGAGGAGCTGGCACGTCAGCTCAGCGCCGTCGGAGCCGTGAAGCGGGACATGGGGCGGATCCTGCCGCCCGACTGTCCGGCCGGCTCGGCCGCCGTGCTGACCCTGCTCGGGCGCCACGGGGACATGCGCATGAGCAAGCTCGCCGAGCTGCTCGCCGTGGACATGTCGGTCACCAGCCGGCATGTGGCGCACGTCGCCGTGCGCGGCTGGATCGAACGGCACCCGGACCCGGCGGACAAGCGCTCGCGCATCCTGCGCCTGACGCCCGCGGGCCTGGAGCAGCTGCACGAGCTGTCCCGGCGCACCACGCATCTGCTCGCCGAACGGCTCGCCGACTGGACCGACGAGGAGGTCGCCCAGCTGATCCGGCTGATGACCCGCCTGCGCGAGTCCTTCGGCGACTGCCGGGCCACCCAGTTCCGGCTCCCGGCCGCCGTGGCCGCCCCCGCAGTCGAACAGACCACCCGTACACCCGCAAGCACGTAAGAAAAGGAAGCCCATGGCAACGACCACACCAGCCGGTGTGCGGGCTCATGCCAAGCACGGGGGAGGCTCCGCGGAGCACGCCCCCATGACGCACCGGCAGATCATGGAGGCGCTGTCCGGCCTGCTTCTGGGCCTGTTCGCCGCCATCCTCTCCTCGACGATCGTCACCAACGCACTGCCGACGATCATCAAGGACCTCGGCGGCGGTCAGTCCGCCTACACCTGGGTCGTCACCGCGGCGCTGCTCGCCCTGACGGCCTCCGTGCCGCTGTGGGGCAAGCTCGCCGACCTGGTCAGCAAGAAGGCCCTCGTCCAGATATCCCTGGTCATCTACATCATCGGCTCCGTCGTCGCCGGTCTCGCGCAGAACCCGGCGATGCTGATCGGCGCACGTGTCATCCAGGGCCTCGGCGCCGGCGGTCTGTCCGCCCTGGTGCAGGTCATCATGGCCGCGATGATCTCCCCGCGTGAGCGCGGGCGGTACTCCGGCTACACCGGCGCCACCTTCGCCGTCGCCACCGTCGGCGGCCCGCTGCTCGGCGGCGTCATCACCGACACCTCCTGGCTCGGCTGGCGCTACTGCCTCTACGTCGGTATCCCCTTCGCGCTGATCGCGCTGGTCGTCCTGCAGAAGACGCTGCACCTTCCGGTCACCAGGCGGAAGGTCAAGGTCGACTGGACCGGCGCCTTCTTCATCACCGCCGCGGCCTCGCTGCTGCTGGTCTGGGTGACCTTCGCCAACGACAAGTACGACTGGCTGTCCTGGCAGACGTACACGATGGTGGGCGGCACGATCGTGCTGGCGCTGCTGTTCGTGTTCACCGAGACCAGGGCCTCCGAGCCGATCATCCCGCTGCGCCTGTTCCGCAACCGCACGATCTCACTGGCCTCGCTGGCCTCACTGTTCGTCGGTGTCGGCATGTACGCGGGCACCGTCTTCTTCTCGCAGTACTTCCAGCTGGCCCGCGACAAGTCCCCGACGATGTCCGGCGTCATGACCATCCCCATGATCGGCGGCCTGTTCGTCGCCTCCATGGTCTCCGGCCGGTTCATCACCAACACCGGACGCTGGAAGGGCTGGCTGGTCGCCGGCGGTGTGTTCCTGACGGCCGGTCTGGCCCTGCTCGGCCTGATGCGCTACGACACCCCCTACTGGGAGCTGTCCGTCTACATGGCGCTCCTGGGCATCGGCGTCGGCATGATGATGCAGAACCTGGTCCTGTCCACGCAGAACCAGGTCACCCCCAAGGACCTCGGCGCCGCCTCCTCCACCGTCAGCTTCTTCCGCTCCCTCGGCGGTGCGGTCGGCGTCGGCGTGCTCGGCTCGGTGATGTCGGAGCGGATCACGCACTACGCCAAGGACTCCATCACCGACCTGAGCCCGAAGGCGCGGCTGGCCGCGGCCAAGGCCGTGGGCGGCGGCGAGCTGCCGGACATGAACGCGCTGCCCAAGCCGGTCCGCAACTGGCTGGAAGGCGCCTACGGCCACGGCATCGCCGACGTCTTCCTCTACGCGGCCCCCTTCGCCCTGATCGCGTTCGTCACGGTGCTGTTCATCAAGGAGGTTCCGCTGCGGACCACCGGCGCGCTGACCCAGGCCGCGCAGGAGAAGGCCGGCGCCGTCGCGGAAGCCGCCGCCGTCGAGACCACCCTGGAGGACACCGTGCAGGAACCCGCAGCGCAGCAGGTGCCCAGCTGGGCCACGCCCGTCGTGCCGGACGCCTCCGCCGAGTCGCCGGCCACGGCAGCGGCCGCCCACCCGGTGGCGACCGCCGTCGCCACGATCGCCGGGCCCGGTACCGGTGGCGGCACCCCGTTGCACGGCTTCGTCCGAGGTGCCGAGAGCGCCCCGGTCCCGCAGGCCGCGGTCACCCTGATCTCGCTGTCCGGCCGCCAGCTGGGCCGCGCGGTCGCGCAGGCCGACGGTTCCTACTCCGTCGACGCCCCCGGCACCGGCAGCTACGTCCTGATCGCCTCCGCCGACGGCTACCAGCCGCAGGCCTCCACCGTCGTGGTGGGCGAGGAGCCGCTGTCGTACGACATCCTGCTCAGCGGCACCAGCGGGCTGACCGGTGTGGTCCGGGCCGCCGGGAGCGCGCTGCCGGTCAAGGACGCCATGGTGATCGTCACCGATGTGCGCGGTGACCTGCTGGCCACCGCCGCCACCGGTGAGCAGGGCCAGTTCGCCCTCACCGACCTGGTGCCGGGCACGGTCACCCTGGCCGTCAACGCGAACGGCTTCCGGCCGCGTGCGCTGCCGGTCGAGATCGGCGCCACCGGGGTCACCCGGATCGAGGTCGACCTGGACGCCGGCGCCCAGCTCCAGGGCGTGGTCCGGGCCCCGCACGGCCCGCTGGCCGACGCCCGGGTGACCCTCGTCGACCAGGCGGGCAACGTGGTCGGCACCGCCACCACCGGCGCCGACGGGGCGTACGCCTTCACCGACCTGGACAGCGGCGAGTACACCGTCATCGCGACCGGCTACCCGCCGGTGGCCACCGCGCTGACCCTCGCCGGCGCCGGGGCCGACGGCCACGACATCGAACTCGCCCACCCCGGCGAGTAGTTCCACCCGGCCCGTGGCGGGGCACGCTCCGAGCGGAGGTGTCCCCGTCACGGGCCGGTTCACTACGACCATTTTGTAAGGCTTTGCAGGGAGAAAACGGGATGGGACTGACCGCGAAGATCCGTACGCGGGACGGGTGGGCCGTGTCGCACGCGGTCGTCACGGTGACCGACATGACCGGTACGCAGGTGCTGCGCGCCGACGCGGACGCCGAGGGAGCCGTACGGGACACCACCGAGCTGACGCCGGGGGCGTACACGGTGATCGTGACGGCCGTCGGCTACGCGCCCGCGGCCTCCTCCGCGATCGTCACCGCGAGCGGGCGGGCCGAGGTCGGCACGATCACACTGGCCCGGCAGGGCGGCACCGAGCTGCCGCCGCCCGGGCCCTGGACCATCGACCCGGTGCACTCCTCCGTCGCCGCGGTCGCCCAGCACCTGGGGATCTCCAGTGTGCACGGCCGGTTCACGGAGTTCGGCGGCACGATCGAGATCGCGCCGGACGACGTCGCCAAGTCCCGTGTGGAGGCGGTGATCAAGGCCGCGTCCATCGACACGGGCAACGGCATGCGGGACACGCACCTTCGTTCGGGTGACTTCCTCGACGTCGGGAACCACCCGGAGATCACCTACCGCTCGACGGGCCTGACCCAGTCGGGCTCCGACCGCTGGACGGTCCAGGGCGAGCTGTCCATGCACGGCGTCGTACGACCGGTGGACCTGGACCTCGCCTACCTCGGCACCGGCGCGGACCCGTGGGGCGGCACCCGCGCCGCGTTCCGCGCGACGGCCGAGCTGCACCGCGAGGACTTCGCCATGAACTACAACCAGGTGCTGCAGGCCGGTATCGCCGCGATCGGCACGACCCTGAAGGTCGAGCTGGACATCCAGGCGGTGCAAGGGGACGCGCTGCCCCAGGCGTAGGCACAGCAGGGTCAGCCCCGGGGGCCCGCACTGCCCCTAGGCTGCCCCCATGGCACCGAACATCGCTACCAACACCCGTGTATCGCTGGACGAGCTGCTGGACTTCGTACGACCTCGTCACCGCGCCCTGCTGATCACCCGCCGGTCCGGCGGCGGGCCGCAGGCCTCCCCGCTGACCTGCGGGGTCGACGACTCGGGGCGGATCGTCGTCTCCACCTACCCCGAGCGGGCCAAGACCCGCAACGCCCGGCGCGACCCCCGGGTCAGCCTGGTCGTGCTGAGCGACGACTGGAACGGCCCCTGGGTCCAGATCGACGGCACGGCCGAGGTCGTCGACAGCCCCGACTCGGTGGAACCCCTGGTCGAGTACTACCGCAACATCGCCGGCGAGCACCCCGACTGGGAAGAGTACCGCGCGGCGATGGTCAAGCAGGGCAAGTCGATCATCCGGGTGACGCCGGAGCGCTGGGGACCGGTCGCCACCGGAGGCTTTCCGGCGCGGCTGGCTGCGGGCGAGGAGTAGTCAGCCGCGGCCGACCATCGCCTCGATGCCGGCGACCAGCAGGTCAAGGGCGAAGTCGAAGTCCCGGTCCAGCATCTCGCCGACCGTGTCGCCGCCGCGGGCCGCCATGATGTCCGTGGACTCCTTGACCACCTCGGCGGTCCCGGGGGCCTCGGACACCATGGCCATGGCCTGCTCGTGGTACTCGTCGGGGCTCAGCCCGGTGTCCGCGATCCGGGCGATGAAATGGCTCTCGATGGTGCCGAAGCCGTACACGAACTGGAAGACCGCAGCGATCGCCCCCGTCACTCCGCGCGCGGGCAGCCCCGCCCTGCGGACGACCCGCTGCACCGCGCGGGAGAAGGCCAGTGAGTTCGGGCCGATGTTGAGGTAGCGTCCCGCCAGCGGGGACAGCCAGGGGTGGCGCACCAGCAGGGCCCGGTACTCGGTGGCCAGTGCGCGCAGTTGCTCGCGCCAGTCCTCGGCCCCGGCGTCCGCATCGGGCAGCCGCAACTCCCCGAAGGCGGCGTCGAGGGCGAGTTCGAGCAGGTCGTCCTTGGTGTCGACGTACCAGTACAGGGACATCGCGGTGACGTTCAGCTCCGCGGCCAGCCGCCGCATGGAGAACTTCGCCAGGCCCTCGGCATCCAGCAGTCGTACGGAGACCGAGGTGATCCGTCCGCGGTCGAGTCCCGACGGCTGCCCGCCGCTCCGGCCACCGCGGCGGGTCTTCTCCTCCAGCCAGACGCTGGCCCGCGGGGACCGACCTGCTTCCTTCACCACCGGCACACCTTCCTAGTTTCCGGCCACTGGTCCAACTTAAGGGGCGCGAGGCTGCCTCGATATGCGGCTACCGCCGCGTGGGCGCGAGAAACCACCGCACACCCGCACGTGCCACACATACCCGGGCGCCCCGAGCTCTCAGGCGGCCTTCCCCTCCGCCCGCTTCAAAAGGCCCGCGGCCAGCAGCCCACCCGTCAGCACGGCAACGGCCCCCACCATCTGCCCGGCTCCGAGCCCGGCCGACAACGACTTCCCCGAGGCCACGGAAGAGCTGAGCACAGCACCCAGGACGGCAACACCAAGACCGTTCCCGAATTCGGCAACGGTGCCGTTGATGCCGGCCCCCACCCCGGCCCTCTCCGGAGGGATCGCGCTCATGATCGCGTGCGCCATCGCCGGGTTGGCGACGGCGCACCCCGCCCCGATCAGCAGCAGACCGAGCAGCGTCCCGCCATAGCCACCGGAGTCCCACTGCCCGACGGCCACCAGTCCCAAGGACATCAGCGCCATCCCGAGCGCGATGGACACCGGCGTCCCCAGCCGGCGGGACCACTTCGCCGACAGTCCCGTGAAGTTGAGCAGCACCACCGTCAACGCCAGCGGAGCGGTCCGCAGGCCTGCCTCCAGCGGCCCGTACCCGAGCACGAACTGAAGGTGCTGGGTCAGCAGGAACAGCGCTCCTCCCATGCCGAAGGTGATGAGCACGGCCCCGGCGACCGCGCCCATGAACCGCTGGTCCCGGAAGAAGCGGACGTCGAGCATCGGCTCGGCCACCCGGCTCTCCCACCAGGCGAAGGCACCGAGCACGACCACCGCGACGGCGGCCGTGCCCAGCACCCGCGCCGAGGTCCAGCCGTGGCGCGGGCCGGAGATGATCGCGAAGACGAGCGCGGCCATGCCGATGGTCGACAGCAGCGCGCCGAGCAGGTCCGGACCCTCGCCCCGAGGGTTCTTGGACTCGGGTACGAGAGCGGCCACGGCGACCAGGCCCAGCACCGCGACCGGGATGTTGATCAGGAAGATCGCTCCCCACCGGAAGTGGTTCAGTACGAACCCGCCGATGAGCGGGCCCGCCGCGAAGCCGAGCGCAGCGACCGCGCTCCAGACGCCGATCGCCTTCGGCTGCTCCTCGGGCGTGAAGATCTGCATGGCCACGGCCAGCGTGGTCGTCAGCAGCAGCGCGCCGCCGACGCCCATGCCGGCCCGCGCGGCGATCAGCTGGGTCGTGGACCCGGCGAGCCCGGCCACCAGCGAACCGGTGCCGAACAGGGCCAGCCCCGCGATCAGCATCCTCTTGCGCCCGTAGCGGTCGGCGGCGCTGCCGGCACTGAGCAGCAGGCCCGACTGCACCAGGGAGTAGGCGTTGATCATCCACTGGATGCCGGAGGTGGCCGCGTGCAGCTCACGGGTGAGCGAGGGGATGGCCACGTTCAGGACGGTGTTGTCGAGCAGCACGGTGAGCTGGGCGAGGCAGATGACGCCGAGGATCAGCCAGCGCCTGGGATGACCGGGGGACGAAGACATGTTGTACACCGTATAGCGTGCGCTATACGGTGTACAACACGGTTTTCCGTCGGCTGCCCTCCGTCAGCTCTTCTTCCGGGTCAGGTCGTAGAAGGTCGCCGAACCGACCGTCACCTTCCTGAAGGTGTTCTGGACCCACGAGCTGATCCGGGAGGCGGTGCCGTTGCTGCTGCCGCCCATGCCCCCGCCCATGCCGCCGCCCGCGATGAAGTAGTGGATCCTTCCCTCCGCCACGTACTTCTCGAACTGGGCGAGTGTCGGGGACGGGTCGGTGCCGTTGAAGCCGCCGATCGCCATCACCGGTTCACCGGTGGCGAGTTGATAGCCGGCCGCGTTCTGCGAACCGACGGACGCGGCCACCCAGGTGTATTTCGAGGCGTCCTTCTCCAGCAGCTTCCCGGCGGCGGAGGACACGTTCGCGCCGCTCAGCAGTCCGCCCGCACCACCGCCCGCCCGGCCGCCCTCACCCGTCCGGCCGCCACCGGGGAAGCCGTGGCCGTTCTGCAGACCCTGTCGGCCCTGTCGCCCCTGTCCGCCTTGACCCTTCTGTCCCTGCCGGCCGGGGATGCCGCCGCCGAAGCCGCCGCCCGGGAAGCCGTTGCCGTTCCGGCCCTGCCGGCCCTGCCGCCCAGGCGTGCCACCACCGCCGAGACCCCCGTGCAGACCGCCGCCGTCGCCGCCTCCGGGCCCCCCGCCACCGCCGAAGCCCATCATGCTCGCGCCCGCCGGACCGGCCGTCGGGATGGAGCCGGTGTGCGCGGAGTCCACCGTGCTCAGGGTGTACGCCGTCGGACCCGCGAGCGCGGCCACCAGCCCCACCGCCGCCGCCCCCAGGGCCGACCGCCGGGAGATCCGGCCGGCGAAGACCAGGCCCAGCGCGGCCGCCAGCCCGCCGATCAGCACCAGCCACCTCAGCCAGGGGAGATGGGCCGGGGTGCGGTCGAGCAGGACGTAGCCCCAGGCCGCCGCGGCCACCACGGCCGCGGCGAGGGTGATCGACGCCCAGATCTCCTTGCGCCGCTCCCACAGCAGCCCGGCACCCATGCCGACGACGGCCGCGAGGTAGGGCGCGAGAGCCACCGTGTAGTACTGGTGGAAGATGCCCGCCATGTAGCTGAAGACCACCGTGGTGATCAGCAGCGAGCCGCCCCACACCAGGAAGGACGCCCGCCCGACGGACGTACGGCGCGCCTTCCGGGTCGCCCACAGGCCCGCGGCCAGCAGGATCAGCGCGGCCGGCAGCAGCCAGGAGATCTGGCCGCCGATCTCGGAGTTGAACATCCGGTCCCAGCCGGTGGCGCCCCACATCCCGGCCCCGCCGTTGTTGCCGTTGCCGCCGGGGACGACGCTGCCGGTCTCGTCGCCGTTGATCCGGCCGAGGCCGTTGTAGCCGAAGGTCAGTTCCAGGAAGCTGTTGTCCTGCGAACCGCCGATGTACGGGCGCGAGGACGCCGGCCACAGCTCGACGATCGCCACCCACCAGCCGCCGGAGACGACCAGCGCGACGGTCGCGAGGCCCAGCTGGACCAGGCGCCCGCGCAGCCTCACCGGGCCGCAGACGGCGTAGACGATCGCCAGCGGAGGCAGGATCAGGAACGCCTGCAGGGTCTTTGCGAGGAACGCGAAGCCGATCGCAGTCCCGGCCCACACCAGCCACCTCGTCCGCCCGTCCTCCACGGCCCGTACGACGAAGTAGCAGGCCAGCGCCGTCAGCAGGGCGAGCATCGCGTCCGGGTTGTCGAACCGGAACATCAGCGCGGCGACCGGGGTGAGCGCGAGCACCGCGCCGGCGATCAGACCCGCCGCGGGGCTGAACCGGCGCCGGACGCCCGCGTACACGACCGCCACCGTGCCGACGCCCATGAGGACCTCGGGGGTGAGGATCGCCCACGAGTTCAGCCCGAAGACCCGGACCGACAGTTCCATCGGCCACAGGAAGGCCGACGGCTTGTCGACGGTGATGGCGTTGCCCGCGTCCAGCGAGCCGAAGAAGAACGCCTTCCAGGATTTGCTGCCCGCCTGCACGGCCGCGGAGTAGAAGGAGTTGGCGTAGCCGGAGGCGCCGAGGTCGCACAGGTAGAGGAGGAGGGTGGCGGCCAGCAGGCCGAGGAAGGCCGGGCGCGCCCAGCACGGGTCCTCGGGGCGGCCGCGCCACAGTCTGCGGGCGAACGGCTGCCCGGGCTCACCGGCCCGGGCGGCCTGCGGCGGTGCCGTGGGCGGCGGCCCCCAGACGGTCGTACGGCTCTCCTGGTGGACGGTCATCGGGGCTCCCCCGGCTCGGTGTCGTGAGGGCGCACCGGCTGCAGCCGCACGGTGGCGTCCCTCCAGTCGCCGTCCGCAGCCTCACCGGCGCGGACCTGGGTGGTCGTCTGATACGGGCCGTAGGGCCGCTGGTACGGCACCGGCCGCTGCGGGAACGGCGCACTCGGGGCGGCCGTCGTGCTGCAGGTCGGCGAGGAGGGGATGTGCGCGGCGACGACGGTGGCCGACGTTCGACCGCCGCGGTCGGGGAAGACCCAGGCACGGAAGAGCAGGAAGCGCAGCACGGTCGCGGCGAGGTTGGCGCAGATGAGCACCGCGAGCTCGGTGGAGTGTGCCGGGTGGCCGCCGGCCGCGTTCAGGGCGGCCAGCGAGCCGCTGGTCAGCGCCAGACCGATACCGAAGACGACCAGGCCCTGCGCCTGGTGCCGTACGGCACCGCCCCGGCCGCGCACCCCGAAGGTGAGCCGCCGGTTGGCGGCCGTGTTGGCGACCGCCGAGACCAGCAGGGCGAGGGCGTTGGCGGCCTGGGAGCCGCAGAACTGCCGGAAGCCGCTGTAGAGGAGCAGGTAGAACAGGGTCGACAGGCCTCCCACCACGCAGAATCCGACGAGCTGACGGGCAAGTCCCGTGGGGACGTCGGCCAGTTCGCGGTCCCGCGGATCGTCGCCGAAGGGCCGGGTGAGCCGGTCCAGCGACAGCGAACCGGTGGCGAGCGCCTTGCCGACCCGCCACACGCCCAAGAGGTCGTCGGTCGCCGTCTTCACGATGTGCACGGTGGAGTCCGGGTCGTCGACCCAGTCGACCGGCACCTCGTGGATCCGCAGGCCCGCCCGCTCGGCGAGCACCAGCATCTCGGTGTCGAAGAACCAGCCGGTGTCCTCCACCAGCGGCAGCAGCGCCTGTGCCACGTCCCGCCGGATCGCCTTGAAACCGCACTGCGCGTCGGAGAAGCGGGCCTGGAGCGAGCCGCGCAGGATCAGGTTGTAGGCCCGGCTGATGAACTCGCGCTTGGGGCCGCGTACGACCCGGGAGGTGCGGGCGAGCCGGGAGCCGATCGCGAGGTCCGAGTGGCCGGAGATCAGCGGTGCCACCAGCGGCAGCAGGGCGTTGAGGTCGGTGGACAGGTCGACGTCCATGTAGGCGAGGATCGGCGCCTCGGACGCGGACCACACGGTCCTGAGGGCGCGGCCCCGCCCCTTCTGCTCCAGGCGGACGTTGGCGACCTCGGGGATCTCCGCCGCCAGCCGCGCCGCGACCTGCGCGGTGGTGTCCGTGGACGCGTTGTCCGCGACCGTGATGCGGAAGGCGTACGGGAAGGTGCGCGTGAGGTGCTCGTGCAGTCTGCGGACGCACGGCTGCAGGTCCTTCTCCTCGTTGTAGACGGGGATCACTACGTCCAGGACAGGCGTTCCGGCGTCTGCGGCCGGGAGGTGCTCCCGCGCCGGCAGGGTGCCGGGAGAAGAGTCGGTTCGCATGGGACCGACTCTCGTCACGCCCCCTGTTGCACCCGTGTGGTGGCACTGTGCTGTGCCTGTGAGTGCGCCTGCCAGTCGTTCTCGGGCGCGGGCCGCGGGGCGGCGGGCAGGAGCGCGGGCAGATGCACGGTGAACACGGTCCGTCCGGGAACGCTGTCGACGCTGACGGCACCCTCGTGCGCGGCCGCGACCGCCTCCACGATGGCGAGTCCGAGCCCGGTGGACCCGGTGGCCCGCGACCGGGCGGAGTCCCCGCGCGCGAACCGCTCGAAGACGTGCGGCAGCAGCCCGGGCGGGATCCCCTGCCCGTTGTCCTCCACGTCGACGCACATCCACGGCCCGCGCCGCTGCACCCGCGCGACGACGGTCGTACCCGGCGGGGTGTGCTTACGGGCGTTGCCGAGCAGGTTCACCAGCACCTGCTGGATGCGTGCGGCGTCCGCGGACACGAGCGCGGGCTCGTCGGGCAGGTCGAGCCGCCAGTTGTGGTCCATGCCGGCCGCGCGGGAGTCGCTGACCGTGTCGACGACCAGCGGAATCAGATCGGTCTGCTCGAACTGCAGCGGCCGGCCGGCGTCCAGACGGGCGAGGAGAAGGAGGTCCTCGACGAGCAGGGTCATACGGCCGGCCTCGGACTCGATGCGGCCCAGCGCATGCCGGGTGTCCGGTCCGACCTGCTCCCTGCCGCGCCGGGTCAGCTCGGCGTACCCGCGGATCGAGGCCAGGGGTGTGCGGAGCTCATGACTGGCGTCGGCCACGAACTGCCGTACCCGCATCTCGCTCTGCTGCCGTGCGTGCAGCGCTCCGTGCACATGGTCCAGCATCCGGTTGAGCGCGGCACCGACCTGGCCGACCTCGGTGTGCTGGTCGCACTCGGACGCCGGGACCCGCTCGCTGAGGTTCACCTCACCGGTGTGCAGGGGGAGTTCGGAGACGCGGGTGGCGGTGGCGGCGACCTTGCGCAGGGGGCGGGTGGCGAGGCCGACGAGCACGGAACCGGCGATACCGGCGGCGACGAGCCCGGCGACGGTGACGCTGACCTCGATGAGGATCAGGGCGTTGATGTTGCTGTCGGTCTCCTCGGTGGGAAGGCCGACGTAGTAGCCGCCCTTGTACTGGACGCGGTACGTGCCGAGCCCCGGAAGCTCCGTGGTGTGCGCTCTGTCGTCGCGGGCGACCTCGCCGAGAGCCGCCTTCTGACGGCCGGTGAGCTCCTTGGCGCTCATGTCGAACGTGGACGCGGACTTCTTGCCGACCTCGCCGTCGCCGACCGAGCCGTCGACGACGGTGGCCGCCACCGTGCCGCTGGGCTGGGGACCGTGCTTGACGAACTCGCTGAGATCGGTCGCCCTACGGCGTGGGTTCTGCTGGTTGCCCAGCCCGGGCACGCCGTCGTTCCGGGCCGGGCCCGGCGGCGCGAAGTCGCCCGACGCGCGCGTCACGGCCTCACGCAGCTGCGCGTCCAACTGGCCGTACAGATGCGAACGCAGCGCCAGCGTCGTCACCGTGCCGATCACCGCGCACACCACGGCGATCAGCAGCACCGACGCGACGACGAGCCGGGTCCGCAGGGTGCGCGGCTGTCCCTTCCCCACTCTCGGTTCCGCTCGAGCGGGGGGACCCCCACGTCGCTTCAGTCGCTGCGGAGGACCCGGCCGTCGTCGTCCGCTCATGACGCGGCGGGCTTGATCAGGTAACCGGCCCCACGCCGGGTGTGGATCATCGGCTCACGTCCCGCGTCGATCTTCCGCCGCAGGTAGGAGATGTACAGCTCGACGACGTTGGCCTGCCCGCCGAAGTCGTACGACCAGACCCGGTCCAGGATCTGCGCCTTGCTGAGCACGCGCCGCGGGTTGCGCATGAGGAAGCGCAGCAGCTCGAACTCGGTGGCGGTCAGGTGGATGGAGTCCCCGCCCCGCGACACCTCGTGGCTGTCCTCGTCGAGCGTCAGGTCCCCGACGACGAGCACGGAGTCGGACCGCCGGTCGGCGGCGCCGGACCTGCGGATGAGCCCGCGCAGCCGCGCGACGACCTCTTCCAGGCTGAACGGCTTGGTGACGTAGTCGTCGCCGCCGGCGGTGAGCCCGGCGATACGGTCCTCCACCGCGTCCTTGGCGGTCAGGAACAGCACGGGCACGTCCGGCAGCTCACGGCGCAGCCGCCCGAGGACGGAGAGCCCGTCCATGTCGGGCAGCATCATGTCGAGCACGACGGCGTCCGGACGGAACTCACGAGCGGTCCGGATGGCGCCCTGCCCGTCTCCCGCACTCCTGATCTGCCAGCCCTCGTAACGCAGGGCCATGCTCAGCAGTTCGGTGATCGGCAGCTCGTCGTCCACCACAAGCACCCGGACGGGGCTCCCGTCCGGCCTCAGCAGTTCGGTGCGCCCCTGGGGCGAGGTCGTGGTCATGGTGCACACCCTGTCGGCGCCCTCTGAGAAGAGACTTTCCCCTGTCTGTGATTTGCCTGAGAAACCCACAGGCACCTCTCAGGCAGCCCCTCGGAAGAAGGCGTGACTGTGCTCGACCCGGGCGATGTGGATCGCGTACCGCTCGTACCACCGCTCCCGCCCGCGCCGCTTGGCCACGAGGTGCGCCGGATGGTCGCGCCACTGCTCGATCCCGGCGAGATCACGGAAGTAGGCGACGGTGACGGCGAGTCCACCGGGGGTGTGGGCGGAGTCCTCACCGAGAAAGCCGGGGACTTCGCGGACCAGTCGGGAGAGGCGCTCGGCGGTGCGTGCGTATCCGTCGGGGCCGTCGGCGAGGGCCTGGGCGGTGCGGGTGGAGGTGAAGACGACGGCGTAGTAGGGCGGTTCGGGAAGGCCGGCGGGCCGTCCACCGGTGTCGGCGTGATCGCTCATGTCCACCACGGTCAGCTGTGCGCCGGCCGGCGTCCATGGCCCTTGCCGAAAGGGATCCGTACGGGATCCGAGTCTTTGCCTTCCCCGGCCCCCGCCTCGCGATCCTCAGAACAGTCCCTGGGGCGGCCGGCGGAACTCCCTGACCGGAAAGGTGAGTCCGCCCGCGCCTGCGGCGGCGCGGGCGTCACCCGGCGACACGAGTTCCCAACCGGCCATCAGCCGTGTGTCGAGCACGACCACCCCGCGCCCGTCGACCGCCAGGTGGAGATCGGGTCCGGCGGCCGCGACCAGCTCCCCGCTCACGGCTCCGCCCGGGACGAGCTCGACGACCTCCCCGAGCGGGGCGGGGGCGGCAGCGATCCCGAAGACCCGCACATGGTCGGTCACCTCGCAGGGCTCCGGGCGCAGGGACTCCGGCCACCCGGAGAGCGCCACGGCCCGCGCATGCAGCTCGCGCACCTCCGCGGCGCGGTCCGCCCCCGTCTCCGGCAGCGCCGCCCGCACCGCCCGCTTCTCGGCGTACGTGATCCGGTCCGGCACCTGGAGTGCGGCCCGCAGCAGTTCCTCGGTGCGCCGGGCCGCCATCAGGGGGCCGGTGCCGAGCCAGCTGAAACAGACCGCGCCCTGCTCCAGCAACCGGGCGTCGCCGCGCTCGACGGCGGTGATGCCGACCTTCACCATGCCGGGCCCGAACCAGGCCAGATACACCCGGTAGGGCCGTGGGTCGTCGGCGATCGTGTCGGCGGCCACGGAGTGCGCCCGGTCCAGCCGCGCGCACTCCTCGCACCGGGCCCCCGTACTCCGCGCCGGCACCACGGCCCGCAGCGGACAGGCATGCCCCCGGGCCCCCGCACACCTGCGCACATCCCCTTGCGGCACCGCGAAGCCGACCCGCTTCCCCCAGGGCAGCGCACTGCGCCGCCCGCCGTCCCACACCAGCGCGGGCCCCTCGGGCGACCAGCGCAGCCCCGTGCACTTCCATACGCGTGCCATCACCGGTGAGGGTAGAAGGTGGGTCCGACAACGGGGCACCGGCGGCAGGGGACTCGATCACGCCTCGGTCCCCAGCCATGGCCACTCCGCACGCACGCCCTCGCGCTCGTCGCCCAACTGCCGTCCGGGCAGGCGAGGTTCACTCAATAGGTGACAGGGGGGCCGGTTCGGCGGATTCCGCGACCGGCACCACGGCCGGCGCCACGAAACTCTCCTCGCGCCCCCGCCCGGCCAGCCTGCAGCTCATGCACGCCGGATGGCCCTCCCGGGCCCGCGCGTCCCGGATCCGTATCCCCCACTGCTCCCGCGGCCGCACTCCCGGCGGCTTGCCCCAGCCCGCCAGGTGCAGGACCCATGTCACCAGGAGGCTCAGGGCCACGACCGCGAGGCCGGCGCCGGCCAACGGCAGCGAGGCCGTACACACCCCCCACCCGACCGCACCGCTGCCCACCGCCGCGACACCGAAGCCGGTCCAGCCGGCGATCGTATGACCCTCGTCGTACAGACTCATACAGCTGCCTCCGGGGAAACGCTTTTCCCTCACGAGCTAAGACGTTTGCATGACCGAACATCTCACGAACTAAGGGATTACGAAAGATGCAGGGCACGCCGCGACCGCCCGCCACGCCGGCCCAGGCGCTGGCCGCGATGGACCACCTCATCGCCGCCCACCTGATCGGACAGCAGGAGCTGGCCCGCCGGCTGGGCCTGAACGTCACCGACCTGACGTGCTTCGCCTTCGTCCTCGAGGCCGGCGACGATCTGCTGACGGCCGGCGACCTCGCCGCCCGCGCCCACGTCACCACCGGCGCGGTGACCGGCATCCTCAACCGCCTCGAACGCTCCGGCTACGTCACCCGCCGACCCGACTCCGTGGACCGGCGCCGGGTCCGCGTGGCCGCCGTTCCGGACGCCGTCACCCGGGTCGAGGCGGTGTACGCGGGCCACTACAGACGCCTGACGGCCCTGTTCTCCGACTACTCTCCCGAGGAACTGGCGATCATCACCGACTGGTTCACCCGGGCCACCGCCCTGGCACACGAGTACCTGGAGAAGCTGAACAGCGACGACCCGGACGAGGAGTGCTGACGCACGACACCTCGGTGCCCGGCCGGGCGCGTTCACGGCCGTGTGCGCCGGCCTCGTGTGCGCCGGCCTGGTGCGCCCGTGAAACGCCAGAGGCCCCGGATCGCTCCGGGGCCTCTGTTCTGTGTGCACTCGGCAGGATTCGAACCTGCAACCTTCTGATCCGTAGTCAGATGCTCTATCCGTTAAGCTACGAGTGCTTGTTCTCTTGTTGTTCTTGTCTCCGTTTCGGCCCTTTCGGCCCGTCCCGGCGACAGGAAGAACATTACATGACTGCCGCCGACATGTGAAATCTGATTGGCACACCCCTTGTGAGCTGGGAAAACGCCCGCAGACGGGGGCGAGCGGCGACAGAGGGCGGGAACGCCGAAACCCCGGTCCTGGGGACCGGGGCTTCGGGATCGGTGCGGAGGCGGAGGGATTTGAACCCTCGATGGGCTTTAAGGCCCAAACCGCATTAGCAGTGCGGCGCCATAGACCGGACTAGGCGACGCCTCCAGCACAACCGCTCACGCGAGCGCGCGAGTGGTGCGTGCAGATGATGACACAGCCGAGCGGCCTGTCACCAATCGCCCCCCACGGTACTAGGCAGTCGGGCCACAGGGCAAAGGGCTTCCCACCCGGCGAGGCGCGGACGCAACGTCCGGGGGTCCCGGGCGTTGGTCAGGGCATGGCTTTTCTTCTCCAGTGGGGACCGGTCCGGGCACTCGTCCGGCGGGGGCCGGGGCGCGTCGCCGCGTCCTCCGTGCTCGTCGCCGCCGCATCGGGCCTGGTCGCCCTCTCCGTCGTACCGGCCGTCGCCGCGCCCGTCGTGCCGCCACCCGTGCGGCCCGAGGACCGGGCCGGTGATCACCTCACCGTCGTGGTGCGGCATGCGGGAACCGGGCAGGACGGGACCTACGAGCTGTTCTGTCATCCGGCCGGCGGAAGTCACCCGGACGCGGCGGAGGCCTGCCGGGCGCTGGACGGGCGCACGCGGTGGGGGCGGGACCTCTTCGCTCCGGTGGCACCCGGCACCCCCTGCACCCTGCTCTACGGCGGACCGGCCACGGCCCGGGTGACCGGCACCTGGGCCGGCCGCAGGGTCGACGCCGCGTACGACCGCAGCAACGGGTGCGCGACCGGACGGTGGGACCGGATGGTGCCGCTGCTGCCGGAGCAGGGCCCCGAGGTGCAGGCCCGCCGGCCCGGGCGGGCCGGGTGGCTCGTGGGGTTCTCCTGACGGAACCACCGGCCGCGTAAAGGTCCGGCGAAGGTCTCGCGGAGCCTTTCGGCCGTGGTCGGCGGGTGGTGGCCGGTTCGGTGTCACTTCGTCGTGGGACCTCCCTCTCATCCGGCGTCGCGAGCGCAACGTGTGCCCTTAGACTCCCTCGCGTGACACGTCGCGGGCCGGTTGGCAAGATGGCCCGAGCGGTCGGCAAGGTGCGGTAACAGGGAGGAAGCGTCTCGTGAGCAGCAGGCCATCCCGAGGCGCTGCTCGCCTCGCAGCCATACTCGACGCGCTGCCGGATGCGTTGGTCCTGGTCAACGCGAACGGAACCGTCGTCAACGCGAACACCATCGCGCTGGAGGCCTTCGAGGCGCCCGGCACCGCGCTGGTCGGACGCGGGTTGCTCGATCTGCTGCCGCAGTTCGACTCGCGGCTGATCCCCGGCTCGATGCGCCGGCCCGATCACATGGACCCGCAGGGGCGGACCAAGCCCGCGCGGATGGTGGCGCGGCGGACCGACGGGGCGGAGTTCCCGGTAGAGGTCACGAGCGCGACCCTGGAGAACGGGCAGCAGGCGTACGACGGTTACGGCTACACCGGCGACGAGCTGCTGATGATCGTCGTACGGGACCTGTCCGGGACCGTGGACACCGAGGCGGAGCTGGCGCGCTCGCAGCGGCAGACCGAGATGATCCTGCGGGCCGCCGCGGAAGGTGTCGTGGGAACCGACACCGACGGGCGGATCGTGCTCGTCAACCCGGCGGCCGCCCAGATACTGGGTTACCGGGCGGGTGAGCTGGGCGGCAAGGAGCTGCACACGCTGGTGCTGCACTCGCGCGCCGACGGCTCGCCGTTCCCGTACGAGGAGTCGCCGCTCGCCGACACCCTGCGTTCCGGGCGCAAGCACCGGGTGCGCGGACAGGTGCTGTGGTCCAAGGGCGACGAGAAGGTGTCCGTCGACCTCACCACCGCGCCGGTGCGCGACGGGGAACAGCTCGTCGGTGCCGTGATGACCTTCACCGACCGGCGTCCGCTGGAGACGCTGGCCGAGGAGAAGTCCGCGCTGGAGCAGGCGCACGCCGAGGAGCTGGAGCGGCTCTCGCAGGAGCACGCCTCCGATCTGACCGCGCTGCGCCAGCAGCACGTCACCGAGCTCGAGGAGCTGCACGAAAAGCACGCTGAGCAGCTCGCGGCCGGCGAGGAGCGGTACGCCTCGCTCGCCGAGCGGGAGAAGGACCGCTACGAGGCCCTCGCCGGGCGGCACGAGCAGCTGCTCACGCTGCTCGGGCAGTCGCTGCGCGGGCCCCTGGAGGAGCTGCGGCGCGAGCTGGCCGCGCTGGCGGCGGACGACGCCGGGCAGCTGTGGCCCGAGGCCAACCAGGTGCTGCACCACCTGTCGGCCGGGTACTCGCGGATCACCACCCTCATCGACAACGTCCTCGGCTACCAGCGGCTGGACGCGGGCGCCGAGGAGATCACCCGTACGAAGGTGATGCTGGACGCGGTCGTCGCCGCCGGTGTGGACGGGGCCGTCGAGCTGATCGGTCCCGGACGGGTGCAGTTCGCCGTGCACGCGCCGCCCATCGAGGCCGAGGTCGACCCGCAGCGGCTCGCCACCGCGCTCGCGCACCTGGTGGCGGACGTGGCCGGGGTGGACGCGACCGGGAACTCGCCCGTGTCCGTGGGCGGTTACCTGGACAACACCGTCGTGGTCGCGGCGGCGCAGCGCGGTGAGGTCGCGCGGATCGAGGTGCGCGGGCCGTACGCCGGGGGAGACCCGGTGCACGAGCCGGTCGTGCGCGGGATCGTCCGGGCCCACGGCGGCGTGCTGCAGACGCACGAGGTGCCGGGCATGAGCGGCAGCGCGTTCGTGCTGGAGGTACCGCTCGGCGGGGGCGCCGGGACGGTCGACGGGGCGGCCGCCGGGCGGGCGCCTGCCGCTGCGCTTCCGGCCGTGCAGGAACCGGGCGGGCAGGGGGCCGCCGGACTCGTCTCCGGCGGCGGTGAGCCGGCCGTCGTCGAGGCCGGTGCCGCCGAGCGGGCCGGTGGCGGGCGGCGGCGGGCCCGGCGGGCCTCCACCGACGCCTTCCTGGACAGTGACGTGCCCGGTGCGGTCCAGGCCGGTGAGGCCGAGGCGACCACGCCGACCGGGCGGCGCCGCAGGCGTGCAGCCGCGCCCGCCCTCGAGGCCGGCGCAGTCCCGGCCGAGGGCGCGGACGCCCCCTCCGGGGGTACCGGGCGGCGCCGTGGCCGGCCCGCCGAGGGCGGCGCCGGTGACGGCGAGGGCGTGAGCGAGGGTGCGGTGATGACCGCGGCCGAGCATGCCGCGGGGACCGCCGCCTCCGGTACGGGACTCGGTTCCGCCGTCCCGCCCCAGGGCATGCCCGCGGGCCGGCCCGCCCGCACCGACTCCGGCGCCCCGCAGGCCGCACTGCCGCCCGCACTGCCGGCGGCGGGGAGCGAGCCGGCAGTGGGTGCCGACGCCGTGGCGAACGCGCAGGCCGCTCCGGCCGAGGGCGAGCAGCCGACCGGGAGGCGCCGGCGTGCGCTGGCCGCAGCGGCGGAGCGTGCCGCGGCCCAGGAGGCGGCCGGTGCCCGTGCCGTCTTCGCCCTGCCGCCGGCCGAGGCCGACCGATCACCGGCGTCCGCGGACTCGGCGATCGGAGTGGGTCCGGTCCCGGCCGCGGGGGTACCGGCCGGGCCCGCGGGGCCCGGGACCGCCGGGCCGTTGGGTCCGGGCACCGGTGTGCCCGTCGGCCCGGTCGCGGGTGCCGTCGAGGGGCAGCCGCCGGTTCCGGTGCAGGCTTCCGGTGCCGTTCCCGGTCAGGCCCGCGGCCCGGTGCAGGTGCCCGCTCAGTTGCCGCTGTCCGTCGAGGGGCCGCCCGGGGGCGACGGCCGGCACGACGCCGTACCGCTCGACCAGGCCGGGGACCATACTCCGCCGCAGCCGCATCCGACCAGCGCGCCGACCGGCCGGCGCCGCCGCGCCGCGGCGCAGGGGGCCGCTTCCGCGGTGGCGCCGGGCGCCGCACAGCCGGCCCCGGTACAGCCGGCGCCTGCGGCGCAGGCCGCTCCCGCGCAGGCCGTCCCGAGCGTTCCGGGACAGGTGACTCCCCCTCAGGCCGTACCGGTCGCAGCCGGGCAGGGCGGGCCGCAGCCGGCGGGGACGCCGACCCCCGGTCACGGCACGCCGGTTCACAGCGTTCCGGCGCAGGGTACGGCCGGACAGGGCATCCCCGTCCAGGCCGGTCCCGGCGCGGCCGCGGGGCAGACGCCCGCTACGGCGCAGGCGGTGCCCGGCGCGCAGGCCGGTGTCTCCGTGCCCGGTCAGCAGCCGGCCGTGCCGCACCCGGCCGCGCCCGCGCGGGACGCCGCGGGCCGGCCCGTACCGGCGGCTCCTGCGGCACCCGTACAGGCGGTCCCGGCCCAGCAGCCCGCCGCCACGACGCCGCCCGGCGGTGTCCCGAGCGCCCAGCCGCTGCCCGCTCAGGCCGCTGCCGGACCGGTGCCGGCGGGCGCCCAGACGCCCGGCGTGCCGCAGCAGTGGCCCGGCACCGACGACACCCCCGGCGCGGGCACCGCCGTACCGCCGGCCGGCACGCCGGCCCCCGGCACCCAGGCGTCGCGGGCCGCCCAGCCGTTGCCCGCCGAAGGGCTCGCGACCGACCCGAACTCGACGCAGGGTCGGGCGATCAGCGTCCGCACGCTCGGGCAGGGCGTGCCGTTCTCGCGGCAGGCCGCGCAGGTGCAGCAGCCGACGGCCACCCCGCCGCCGCACGCACCGGGCGGTTCCGGCCGCCGGCGCAAGCTGGGCACGCCGCCCGACCCGGCCATCCGCCCGGAGCAGCCGGGGGAGCAGGCGGCTCCCGGTCAGCCGGGCGCCGCGCCGGCCCAGGCGTCGCTCGCCGGGCAGTCCCGGCTCGTCCCGGGCACCGAGGGCGCCGGACGGTCCTACGCCATAGGCGCGCCGGACGCCAACGCCGCCGAAGGTCCCGAACCGCTGGACGGCCCCGGCGGTGCCGTCGAGGTCGCCGACACCCCGCGTCCGCAGCCGCTCGACGACGAGCTGCCGCCGGAGCCGCTGGACAACCCGCGCCGGCTGCTGGTGTGGCCCGCGCCGGACGCGACGACCCAGCAGGCGCTGAGCGACCGCGGCTACCGGTCGGTGATCGTGCACTCCCGTGAGGAGGTCGACGCGCAGATCGCAGCGTTCCCCGCCGCGCTGTTCGTGGACCCGCTGACCGGGCCCATCACGCGTACGGCCCTGCAGTCGCTGCGGCAGGCCGCCGTGGCCGCCGAGGTGCCGGTGCTGGTGACGGCCGGGCTCGGGCAGGCGACGCGCGAGGCGGCGTACGGCGCCGACCCCGCCGTCCTGCTGAAGGCGCTGGCGCCGCGCGACAGCGAGCAGCATCCGCCGCGGGTGCTGCTCATCGAGGAGCACGCGGAGATCGCCCTGGCGCTGACCTCGACGCTGGAGCGGCGCGGGATGCAGGTGGCGCGGGCCGCGAACGACGACGACGCGGTGACGCTGGCGGGGCAGTTCCGGCCGAACCTCGTGGTGATGGATCTGATGCAGGTGCAGCGGCGGCAGGCCGGCCGGACCGGGATCATCGACTGGCTCCGGGCGAACGGGCAGCTCAACCGCACCCCGCTGGTCGTCTACACCGCCGCGGTCGACCCCGCCGACCTGCCCCGGCTGGCCTCGGGTGAGACCGTTCTGTTCCTCGCTGAGCGGTCCACCAGCGCCGACGTACAGAGCCGGATCGTGGACCTGCTGGCGCGGATCGGCACCAACTGACCTGTCGCCCGGGTCAGTCGGTGCCGGGGCGCTGCGGACGGCGGCCTACAGCCGGGTGATGTCCAGCTGTCCGTCGGCGTACTGCCTGCGCAGCACCTTCTTGTCGAACTTGCCCACGCTCGTCTTCGGCACCGACTCCACGATCGTCCAGCGCTCGGGCAGCTGCCACCTGGCGATCCGGCCCTCCTCGGCGAGGAAGGCGCGCAGCGTCTCGAAGTCGGCGGTGGCGCCCTCCCGGAGAACGACCGTGGCCAGCGGACGCTCGCCCCACTTGTCGTCGGGTACGGCGACCACCGCGGCCTCGGCGACGTCCGGGTGGGACATCAGCGCGTTCTCCAGCTCCACCGAGGAGATCCACTCGCCGCCGGACTTGATGACGTCCTTGGCGCGGTCGGTGAGCGTGAGGAAGCCGTCGGGGGAGATGGTTCCGACGTCACCGGTCTTGAGCCAGCCGTCTTCGCTGAACTTGTCGGAGGGGCACAGCGGTTCGGCGTCGGGGCCGTTGTAGTAGGCGCCGGCGATCCACGGGCCGCGCACCTCCAGCTCCCCCGCGGACTCGCCGTCCCACGGGAGGCGTTCGCCGCCGGGGCCGGTGAGGCGGGCCTCGACGCCGGCCGGGAAGCGGCCCTGGGTGAGACGGTAGGCGAACTCCTCGGCGGTGCCGGCCGCGTGGGCCGGCGGACGGGCGACCGTGCCCAGCGGCGAGGTCTCCGTCATGCCCCAGGCGTGGCACACCCGCATGCCGAGCTCGTCGAAGGCCCGCATGAGGGACGGCGGGCAGGCGGAGCCGCCGATGGTGACCTGGGTGAGGGAGGCGACGTCGCGGGGCCTGTGGCTCAGCTCGGCGAGCAGGCCCTGCCAGATGGTCGGGACGGCCGCCGCGTGGGTCGGCCGCTCGCATTCGATCATCTCGGCGAGCGGTGCGGGCTGCAGGAAACGGTCCGGCATCAGCATGTTCACGCCGGTCATGAAGGTGGCGTGCGGCAGACCCCAGGCGTTGACGTGGAACTGGGGCACCACGACGAGTGAGGTGTCCTGGTCGGTCAGGCCCATCGACTGGGTCATGTTGACCTGCATGGAGTGCAGATAGATCGAACGGTGGCTGTACACCACGCCCTTGGGGTCGCCGGTGGTGCCGGAGGTGTAACACATGGCCGCGGCCTGGCGTTCGTCCAGCTCCGGCCAGTCGTACGTGGTCGGCCGGTCCGCGATCAGCTCCTCGTACTCGTGCACCCGTGCGGCGGCGCCCGCGAGCGGGGAACGGTCGCCGGGTCCCGACACGACGATGTGCTCCACCGTCGGCAGCTTGGGCAGCAGCGGGGCGAGCAGCGGGATCAGCGAGCCGTTGACGATGACGACCTTGTCGGCCGCGTGGTTGACGATCCACACCAGTTGCTCGGCGGGCAGGCGCAGGTTGAGCGTGTGCAGCACCGCGCCCATGGACGGGATCGCGAAGTAGGCCTCGACGTGCTCGGCGTTGTTCCACATCAGGGTCGCCACGCGGTCGTCGTCCCGGACCCCTAGTTCGTCACGGAGGGCGTTGGCGAGCTGCACCGCCCGCACTCCCGCCTCGGCGAAACTGCGCCGCTGCGGTGCGGCCTCCCCGGTCCAGGTGATGATCTGCGACCGCCCGTGCACCAGCGTCCCGTGCGTCAGGATGCGGGTGACGGTCAGCGGTACGTCCTGCATGGTGCTCAGCACGGAGTCCTCCCGGGGCAGCGTCGCCTACGCGGTGGTAGAGGTTGCGCTGATTCTGCTCACATACCGCGCGGTATGTCACTAGGGGGAGGCGAATTGGAGGGGCTAACGCACCAGGCCCAGCTCGGGATCCTCGCGCAGTTTGGCCAGCGCGCGGGACACGGCCGACTTCACCGTGCCCACCGACACCCCGAGCACCTCCGCGGTCTGGGCCTCGCTGAGGTCCTCGTAGTAGCGCAGGACGACCATCGCCCGCTGCCGCGCCGGAAGTTTCGTGATCGCCCGCCACATGGCGTCGTGCAGCGCCTGCCGTTCGGCCGGGTCGTCGTCGCCCGGTACCGGCTCCGGCTCGGGCAGCTCTTCGCAGCTGAACTCGTCCACCTTGCGCTTGCGCCACTGCGAGGTCCGTGTGTTCAGCAGCGCCCGGCGCACATAGCCGTCGAGCGCCCGCTGGTCCTCGATCCGCTCCCAGGCCACATAGGTCTTGGCGAGCGCGGTCTGCAGCAGGTCCTCGGCATCGCTCGGGTTCGCGGTCAGCGAGCGCGCGGTGCGCAGCAGGACCGGCTGACGGGCCCGCACATACGCCGCGAACGTCGGGTACGCGGGAGCCTCCCCGCTCGGCCGGAGCCGGGAGTGGGGCAGGGCCTGCCGCCCGGGTGCGGCGGCGGCCGAGGCGCTGGTGCAGACGGGTGTGGTCATGGCTCCACGCTAGGAGCGCGGCCCCCTCCGCCGGATCGGCCGCAGGTCCCGAAGCGGAGTCCCCCTCAGGTTGTAGGGGTGGGGTCCGCTCCACCTCCTGAAGGTGGACGGCGGGCCCAACCGGTCTGCGGGTCAGACCCTGACTCGGCACCGATCCCCCTGGCCGTCCCCACCGGGCCGACCCTGATCCCCGGGCGGAGGTCCGGGCCGGGGCGGTCAGGTGTCCGTCGTCAGGAGCAGACCCGATGTCGGTACTCCGGTGCCGGCCGTCACCAGGGTGCGTGCCGCGCCCGGTATCTGGTTCACCGACGTGCCCCGCAGCTGGCGCACCGCCTCCGCCATGCCGTTCATCCCGTGCAGATACCCCTCCCCGAGCTGGCCCCCGTGCGTGTTGAGCGGCAGCCGCTCCTCGGCCACGAAGTCCGCCGCCTCCCCCCTCCCGCAGAACCCGAACTCCTCCAGCTGCATCAGCACGAACGGCGTGAAGTGGTCGTACAGGATCCCCACGTCGATGTCGGCCGGCGTCAGACCGGAGGTCCGCCACAGCCGGCGGGCTACCGTGGCCGTCTCCGGCAGGCCCGTCAGATCGTCGCGGTAGAAGCTGGTCATCTGCTCCTGCGCCCGGCCTGCCCCCTGTGCGGCCGCCGCGATCACCGCGGGCGGATGCCGCAGGTCCCGGGCCCGCTCCACGGAGGTGACGACGAGCGCCTGGCCGCCGTCGGTCTCCTGACAGCAGTCCAGCAGCCGCAGCGGCTCCACGATCCAGCGGGACGCCGCGTGTTCGGCCAGGGTGATCGGGCGGCCGTGGAAGTACGCCGCCGGATTGGTCGCCGCGTACCTGCGGTCCATCACGGCCACATGCCCGAACACCTCCGGCGTCAGCCCGTACGCGTGCAGATACCGCTGGGCCGCCATCGCCACCCAGGAGGCCGGGGTGAGCAGCCCGAACGGCAGCACCCAGCCGAGCGCCACACCTTCCGCCGAGGGCTCGCGGTGCTGCACGCCGGCACCGAATCTGCGGCCCGAGCGCTCGTTGAAGGCGCGGTAGCAGACCACGACCTCCGCCACGCCCGCCGCCACCGCCAGCGCCGCCTGCAGAACCGTCGCGCAGGCCGCGCCGCCGCCGTAGTGCACCCGGGAGAAGAAGGACAGCTCGCCCATCCCGCAGGCCTGGGCGACCGTGATCTCCGGGTTGGTGTCCATCGTGAACGTCACCATCCCGTCCACGTCCGCCGGGACCAGACCGGCGTCGTCCAGGGCGGCCCGCACCGCCTCCACGGCCAGCCGCAACTCGCTGCGCCCGGAGTCCTTGGAGAACTCGGTGGCTCCGATCCCGGCGATCGCGGCGCGGCCGCCCAGGGTGTCGCGGGCGTTGCGGCTCATGAGGCACCCTCCGAGGCGGGGGCCGACGTGGCCGTCGGGACCGTCACCGTCACCGTGCCCGTGACATGGGTGCCGAGGGCGTTGGCGCCGACGACCCGAACGGTGGCCCTGTCCCCGTCGACCGCCTCGACCCTGCCGTTCAGCACCAGCGTGTCGCCCGGGTAATTGGGCACGCCCAGCCTGATGGCGACCTTGTGGAGCACGGCCGCCGGACCGAAGTGGTCGGTGATGTACCTGCCGACCAGGCCGTTCGTCGTCAGGATGTTCATGAAGACGTCCGGCGAGCCCTTCTGCCGGGCCGCCTCGGCGTCGTGGTGCACGTCCTGGTAGTCGCGTGACGCGATCGCCCCCGCCACGATCAGCGTCCGCGTGACCGGGATCTCCAGCGGGGGCAGCTCGGCGCCCGCCGTCGGCGGCGTCCTCATCTCTCACTCCCCACGCGCGATCAACTCCCCCAGTTCCTGGAGCACTTCGGCCCCGCAGCCCAGATGGGCGTCCAGCTGCCTGCCCCACAGGAAGTGCCGGTGCACCGGATGGCCGAGGTCGGCGCCCGCCCCGCCGTGCAGATGCTGGCCGGTGTGCACCACCCGGGTCCCCGCCTCGGACGCCCACCAGGCGGCGGTCAGCGCATGGGAGGCGTACGGCAGTCCCGCGTCCCGCCGCCAGGCGGCCTCGTAGGCGGTCACCCGTATCGCCTCGATGTCCATGTGGGCGTCGGCGGCGCGGAGCTGGACGGCCTGCCGGGTGGCGAGCGGGCGCCCGAACTGCTCCCTGCTGCCGACGTGTGCCACGGCCCGTGCCAGGGAGCCCGCGCACACCCCGGCCTGCAGTCCCGCGAAGGCCGTACGCGCGGTGGCCAGGACGTCGGCGCAGGCGCCCGGGCCGCCCAGCGGCTCGGCCGGTGCCCGGGCGAGAGTGAGACGGCCCGCCGACCAGGGGGCCGTCAGCTCGACCGGAGTGATGCCCGTGCCCCGGCCGAGCGGCGCCAGCCACAGCCGGCGGCCGGTGCCGGCGACGAGGACATGGGTGGCATCCCGCAGCCAGGGCACGACGGGTACGGTGCCGGACAGCTCACCCGGCGCCGAGGCTCGTACCGCATCCCGCGCGGCCGAGCTCCCTACGGCGACCTGCGCGGGAAACGCGCCCGTGATCACCGCCGAGCCGTCCTCCAGGGCCGGGAGCAGCCGGTCCCGCTGCTCGGGGCTGCCGTGGGCGGTGACCGCCAGGACGCCGTACACACAGCTCGCCGCATAGGGCACCTGGGCCGTCACACGCCCCTGTTCCTCCAGGAGCAGCACCAGTCCGAGCAGGCCCAGATCCGCCACCGCGCCGACCAGGCCGGCCGCGCACAGCGCCTTCCACAGGTCCGGGTCGCTGCCGGTGCCCGCGGCCTTCAGCCGCTCGTGCGTGGAGAGGTCGCCGAAGATCCGCGCGGCCAGTTCACGGGCCTCACTCTGGGCGTCGGTGGGCGTGAAGTCCATGTCAGACCCCGCCCTCGCCCTCGGCCACCCGGAAGACCGGCAGGACGAGCGCGCCTCCGGCGTCCTCGTAGGTGCGGAACTCCACCCGGACCGGCAGGCCGATGCGCACCTTGTCGTACGGGACCCCGGTCACGTTGCTCACCATCCGTACGCCCTCGGCGAGTTCGACGAGGGCGACCGCATAGGGCGGCTCGAAGGCCGGGAAGGGCGGGTGGTGCATCACCACGTAGGAATGGACCGTGCCCGCGCCGGACGCCTCGACCGTGTCCCAGTCCAGGCAGCCGCATGCGTTGCAGCCCGGCAGCCAGGGGTGGCGCAGGGTCCCGCAGCCGGCACAGCGCTGGACGAGGAGCCGGTGCTCGGCCACGCCCTGCCAGAAGCCGGCGTTGTCCCGGTTGACCACGGGGCGGGGGCGCGGGGCCGGGGGTGTGCGGCGTGCCGGGGCGTACTTGAGGATGCGGAAGCGGTGCCTGCCCACGAGGTCGCCGCCGGCCCGGACGTCCGTGCGGGTGGTGACGAAGTACCCGGTGCCCAGCTTCGTGGCCTTGCGGTCGGAGACCGACTCGATCACCGAGTCGAACGTGACCCGGTCCCCTGGGCGCAGGGGCCGCAGGTACTCCTGCTCGCAGTCGGTGGCCACCACGGCCGTGCAGCCCGCCGCGTCGAGGAGGGACAGCAGTTCGTCGTAGGCGCCCGTGCGGCCCTCGTGCCCGGACAGGCCTCCCATCGTCCAGGCCTGAAGCATGGTGGGCGGGGCGATGGCGTCCGGGCCGCTGTAGGCCGGGTTGGTGTCGCCCATGGCCTCGCACCAGTGCCGGATCATCGGCGCGTTCACCGGGTCCTTGCCCACCCCGGCGACGGCGGCGGCCTGCTCCTCGTATGCCTTCAGGCGCGCGCCGAGCGGGTCGGGAACCGGCTCCGCCGTGCTCACCGCCGCCCCCTGGCCATCCCGAGCCGCGTCGTCGCGACGATCTCCCGCTGCACCTCGCTCACCCCGCCCCCGAACGTGTTGATCTGCGCCGCCCTGTTCAGCCGCTCCAGCTCGCCGTCCCCGAACACACCCGGCGAACCGGAGCGGACCAGGGCCGCCTCCCCGGCGATCTCCTGGCACATGCGATACGTCGCGGCAGCCGACTCGGTTCCCGCGAACTTCACCCCGCTCGCGTCCCCGGGGGCCAGCCGCCCCGCCCCCACGTCCGCCACCAGACGCCAGCTGAGCAGGCGCGATGCCGCCAGCCGGGCATGCGCTTCGGCCGCCCGGAAGCGCACCCATGGCTCGTCGATCCGGCGCCTGCCCGTCACCGGATCGGGTGTACGGGCGGCGGCGAGCGCGGCGGCGAGGAAGTGCTCCGCCTGCATGCCGAGGGCGGCGAGCGCGACCCGCTCGTGGTTGAGCTGGCCGGTGATCAGCGACCAGCCCTCGTTCTCGGTGCCGACCAGGCTGTCGGCCGGGACGCGGACGCCGTCGTAGAAGGTGGCCGTGGTCGTCTGACCGCCCACCGTCTCGATCGGCGTCCAGGAGAACCCCGGCGCGTCGGTCGGCACGACGAGGACGGAGATCCCCCGGTGTCTCGGCGCCCGCGGGTCGGTGCGGCAGGCGAGCCAGATCCAGTCGGCGTGCTGGGCGCCCGAGGTGAAGACCTTCTGCCCGTCGATCCGCCAGCCGTCGCCCTCGCGTACGGCGCGGGTGCGCAGCGCGGCCAGGTCGGTGCCGGCGGAGGGTTCGGTGTATCCGATCGCGAAGACGGCCTCGCCGCTGAGGATGCGGGGCAGGAAGTGGGCCTTCTGCGGCCCGCTGCCGTACTTCATGAGGGTGGGGCCCACGGTGTTGAGGGTGACCATGGAGACCGGGGCGCCGGCCCGGTGCGCCTCGTCGAAGAACACGAACTGCTCGTCGGGGCCGCGGCCCTGGCCGCCGTACCCGACCGGCCGGCCGAGGCCGAGCCAGCCGTCGGCGCCGATACGGCGCAGCACGGCACGGGAGCCGGCCGGTTCGGGACGCGGGGGCAGCACGGACCGGAAGTAGGCGCGCAGTTCGGCGCGCAGGCGTTGCTGCCGTTCGGTGGGGGCGAGGTGCACGGCGGGGGCCCTCCCGGCCTCGTGTACCTGACAGGACAGTTTCTGACTGTCCGTCAGATATGATCGCCTGTCAAGGTCGGCCACCTGTCACGGCCGGCCGCCCACCTCGGCGACGGCACCGGCACCGGCACCCGGATACACCTGCGCGGCGGTACCGAGTACCGCCGCGCAGACGCGTTACGACCCCTGAGCACACCCCTGGAGACCCCTCACCGGGAGGGACCTCGCCCGAGGCTCACCACAGAGGGGTGAAGTGGATGGCCGCGTTCTCGTTGCCCTGCTGGACGGCTGTGAACGCGGAACCGTTGACCTGGGCGCTGTTGCTCTGGTTCGAGGCACCGTTGCCGACCGCGTTCTGCTGCGTGGTGGACGCGTTTCCGTTGTTGTCGTGGCCGACTCCGCTGCCGATGATGCCCGCCACACCGGTGTTGGCGCTCGATCCGTTGCCCGCGAGGGCACCGTTGTCGGCGGCCGCCATGCCGCCGAAGAGGGCGACTGCGAGCGGGAGCGCGGCGACGGCGGTGAGAACGCGGGCGGTACGGATGCTTGCCATGTTGTTCCTCCAGAACCAAGCACTCCGGCCCTGGGGCCAGGAGTACGTCAAGTAAGGCTTGTGCCGGGGCAGTTGGCCGACCGCTCCGACTGTCGTGGACGACGTCGCGAGTCAGAGTTGCCCACCGCATCCCTGGCGAACCACCTCACAAGGCCCGATTCGCACGCAAGCGTGATGACAAGTCGATAAACCCCTTTCGCCACCTTCCGCCGCCTCGCACCCCCAGCGCCCTCCGCCACCCCTTTCCCCGCTCAAGCGACACAAGGGACGAATCGTTCCTTCACATATCCGGCCAACTTTCCCGCACCCGGCGCGCCACTACAGCCCCCTCTTCCTTTTTTCGAACAGACGTACGAACATGAAGTCATGGCCACCATCGACCGGCAGGCCACGACGCTGGCCCTCGCACACGCCCTGTCAGCCGCCGAACGCGGACTGGCCGTCATCCCCCTGTCCCGGACGAAGCTCCCGGCCCTGCGCTCCCCCCACCACGACGACCCCGACCCAGCCGGACCGCGCTGCCACGGCGCGTGCGGCCGCTTCGGCCACGGCGTGTACGACGCCTCGAGCGACCCCACCCGCATCCGCGAACTCTTCGCCGCCGCACCCTGGGCCACCGGCTACGGCATCGCCTGCGGGCTCCCGCCGTACCACCTCATCGGCGTCGACCTGGACACCAAGTCCGGCACGAACTCCTCCACCGCACTGCGCGAACTCGCCCTGCGCCACCTGTTCACCATCCCGGAGACGGTCGTGGTCCGCACTCCGTCCGGCGGCCGTCACCTGTGGCTCACCGGCCCGCCGGACGTCGTCGTGCCGAACTCCGCCGGCCGCCTCGCCCCCGGCATCGACATCCGCGGCGCCGGCGGCTACCTCGTCGGCCCCGGCTCCCGCACCGACCACGGCGTGTACACGACCGCCCCCGGCACCGCGCACCTCGCCCCGGCGCCCTGTCCGCCCTCTCTGCTGCGCCTGCTCGCGCCACCGCCCCGCCCCGCGCACGCGGCCCCGCCGGCCCCCGGCGACCACGGCCGCGGCCTCGTCCAGTTCGTCCTCTCCGCACACGAGGGCCAGCGCAACACCCGCCTCTTCTGGGCGGCCTGCCGCGCCTACGAGAACGGCATCGGCCCGGCCCTGGCCGACCCCCTGACCGAGGCCGCCCTCAACACCGGCCTGACGGAACACGAGGCCCGCGCGACGATCGCCTCGGCAGCACGGATGACGGGGCACCGGCCGTGACGCGGCGCCCGGCACGCCCGGTCAGACGGCGAGCGGCGGGGGGCAGCGGGGAACGTCGCGGCAGCCGGTGACTGCCCACCAGCGCCAGTGCTCCAGGCCGGGCGGGTCCGCGTCAGGAAGCGGGTGGGAGAGCTGCGACGAGCTCGCGACCTTGAGGACGACACGGTGCAGGGAACGTCAGTTTGAGGCCGCGTTCAGACTGCGGCGGCGGTGCCTCATCAAGCCCCGGCTGCGCTCCGCTCCGCCGGGCGCGCTCCCGGCTCCGCCGCGGGCGATGCTCCTGCCTCCGGCCCGCTCCACCCGCGCTGCGCCGACGCGCGCCCACGTGTGGACAGGGCCGGTGGCCATGAGCCGATCACCGCACATCGCGGCCACGGTCAGAACGGTGCCTCCGGCAGGGGATCGGCCGGCACCGGGGTGGAGGGGGCGCCGTTCCCGGCTGCGGCCCCGTTGTGGCGGACGCTGGGGGCTCTCATCCCGCACACCATCGACCCAGGCAGAGCCGAGAGTGCTGGGTTCACCGGCCGCCCCTGGTCTCGATATGGACCCTCGTCAGCGCAAACAGGATCAGGAGGTCAAGTGTCATCGCAGGGATGGCCCACAACGGGTAGTACGGAACGAACATGAACTGGGTGATCAGGCTGATCCCTGCCACCGCTACACCGGCCCCGCGCCCCCAGCTCTGGTCTGTCAGGACTCCCAGGCCGGTGATGACAAGTGCCACTCCGATCACAAGGTGAATCCAGCCCCAAGCGGTCAGGTCGAACCGGTAGGCGTACCGGGACGCGGAGAACAGGGTGTCCTGTGCGATGCCGGACGCGCCCATGAGAATGCTGAGGGGCCCGCTGAGCAGCATCATGGTCCCGGCGAACGAGGCAGCATCGTTGATCGTTTCGCCGCTGCCGGGCTTTCCGGGTCCTCTCCGTGTCCTGTCCGGCACCGTTGTCATGGCAGCACCCTTCCTGTACAGCGCGGTCACCGACGCACACTGCCCGTGCGTGGCCAGCCACGCTCCCCCTGACAGCATCACTGCAATCCTTCGACACCGCGACTGCAACCCTCGTCGCCATCACGGCATTGCCGGGGGTGCCGCGAAGGGTGCCCCCGAGCTGATGGAGCGACAGCCGCCCCAGACCCGAGCCCGACCCCGATGACGTGACCTGGATCGAGCCACCAGTTTGCGCGGAATGCGGCGGTTCGATTCCCGTGTACCCCACGACCTACGACCGATGGGTCAGTCTCGCCATGGTGGAGTTGCCCGCCAAAGACGTCCCAGAGGCCTTCAGGTGGCGTTTGATGAGACTTCCGACCCGATCTCCCTCATCCCCGCCGATATCGTGGCCGTACGGGTCCGTGGAATCGATCCACTGCCGAGCGAACCCGTCGTACCGGCTCACAGCATGATGTGCGTCCCCGAGTGGGGTGAGCCGTAGATCACTCAGCGGGGGTCCAGCCCGTCCCCTTCGCGTGTCCGATCGGGCGGCAAGTGGCGGGGAGTAGCGGGGAACACCGGAGAGCGAGCCGGGGAACCGCAGGTCAGCGAAGTGCCAGCTCAGGCCCGGTCCGCACACGCGATCTTCCAAACTGGTGCTCTACGACACCGCCAGGCCCGCCACCCAAAGCCGTTCGACCCGTGCCGTAGCCTTCCCGCGGAGGGGTGCCATGTCAGCGTGGATCATGTTGGGTGCCGGCTGCTTTTTCGTAGCCATGGGCGTGTTCACCTTGAGTGGCCGAGGGACTGCGGCGTATACGCCGTCGCCTTGGGCTGGTTGGGGCTGGATAGCGATGGGTGGCGGCTTCGTCTTGGACGGAGGACCCAAACTCCTCGGCTTCTCTTCCGCAGCGGCGGCGGCTCTTTCCGCCGTGGCTATGGGGCTGATCGTGCTTGGTGCGGTGCTTCAGGTCTGGCGCGGAGCGTTCGCCAAGGCTCGTCGTGCTGGCGACGGTGACTGAGTGGCGCCCCCACTCCCTATCCAGGACGACCGTCAAGTGGGCCGCTGATGCCTGACACCAGCGGCTGACACCAACAAGGGCGGACGAAGGCAAATCAGGGCGAACCCTGGCGACCGCTCCCACGCCGCATGGCGGCCAAGATCCAGTGCCTAGAGCTCGCGATGATTGACCTGATTAAGGATGAGGCCGGACTGCAAAGCTGGCGCGGAGCAGTCACCCATCGACGGACGGGCCTACGCCGACCACGCTACGGTCCAGCCATGTCCAACGATGCGCCCGATCCCTTCAAGGAAGTCATGACTCGTGAGTCCCTTGCCGTCATGATCCACAGCCTTTGTGACGACTTTCACCGACGAGGCGAGGAGTGGGAGAACCGCACCGTAGAGGACTACCTCGGTGCGCTCGCCGCGTGGATCACGGACTCGCCCGGCTCCTACCGGTACCTCGGCGAAGAGCTGCCGCCGGACGGCGACTGGACGTTCTTTGCGCGGGCCCTCAGCGCGGCTGTCGTCTACGAGTAGCCGAAGGGCCGTGCCCTTGCCGTGCCCGATCGACCGGTAACTGACGGGGAACCGCGGTGATTGACGGACAGTGCACATGAGAACGGCCCCCGACCGACTTACCTGGTCAGGGGCCGTTCACCTGCGGAGGCGGTGGGATTTGAACCCACGGTGACATCGCTGCCACGACGGTTTTCAAGACCGTTCCCTTCGGCCGCTCGGGCACGCCTCCCGGCATCGCCCACCTGGGGCGGAGCGGGTACAGCGTACCGGGACCGAACGGTCGGCGGGCGCGGTGGGGCGTACGACCTCTCGGGATCAGTTGTCGCCCGCCCGGGAGCCCAGGGTCAGTTCGGCCGTGTGCTCCTGGCCGCCCCGCTTGTAGGTGATGGTGACCTTGTCGCCGGGCTTGTGGGTCCAGATCTCGCCGATCAGGGTCGGGCCGCTGTCGATCACCATGTCGTCCAGCTTGGTGATGACGTCACCGGGCTTGAGGCCCGCCTTGTCCGCGGGACCGCCCGCCTCGACCGCGGCGGAGCCGGCCGCACCCTGGTCGGTGATCTTCGCGCCGTTGGTGGAGTCCTCCAGGGAGACGGAGGCGCCGATCTTGGCGTACACCGGCTTGCCGTTCTTGATCAGTTCCTGGGCGACGTACTTGGCCTGGTTGATCGGGATGGCGAAGCCGAGGCCGATCGAGCCGGCCTGGCCGGAGCCGCCGAAGCCGCCGCCGCTGTTGGTGGACTGGATCGCCGAGTTGATGCCGATGACCGCGCCGGAGGCATCCAGCAGCGGACCGCC
Organism: Streptomyces sp. NPDC046759; assembly: GCF_040645475.1. NCBI lineage: Bacteria > Bacillati > Actinomycetota > Actinomycetes > Kitasatosporales > Streptomycetaceae > Streptomyces > Streptomyces sp. NPDC046759. The sequence goes on from NZ_JBEYYJ010000025.1 coordinate 100,680, forward strand.
GGAGTTGCCCGGGTTGATCGACGCGTCGGTCTGCAGGGCGCTCATGTACGACGCCTTGCTGGTGGAGCTGCCGTCGCTGGAGGCCACCGGGCGGTTCTTGGCGCTGATGATGCCGGTGGTCACGGTGTTGGACAGGCCGAAGGGGGCGCCGATGGCGATCGTCTCGTCGCCGACGGCGACCTTGTCGGAGTCGCCGAGGGCGAGGGGCTTGAGGTCCGACGGGGGGTTCTTGAGCTTGATGACCGCCACGTCGTAGCCCTGGGCGTGGCCGACGACCTCGGCGTCGTACTTCCGGCCGTTCGGGAACGTGGCGGTCAGCTTGCCGCCGTCGAGGGCGTCCGCCACCACGTGGTTGTTGGTGACGATGTGGCCCTGGGTGTCGAAGACGAAGCCGGTGCCCGTGCCGCCCTCGCCGCTGTTGCTCTCCGCCTCGATGGTGACGGTGCTGGGCAGGGATTTGGCGGCCACGTTGGCGATCGTGCCGGGCGCGCGCCTGACCTGCGCGGCGTTGCTGTCGGAGGCGGAGACGGTGGTGGAGCCGTTGTTGTCGCTGTCCTTGGCGAGGGTGTAGCCGAGGCCGCCGCCCAGGCCGCCCGCCACCAGCGCGGCCACGAGAACCGCGGCGACCAGTCCGCCGCGGCCGCTGCGCGGCTTGGGGGCGGGCTGCTGGTACGACGCTCCCCAGACCCCGGGGCCGTCCGTGCCACCCCCGCCGAAGCCGCCGGCACCGTGGGACGGGCCCTCGCCGTACGGCGGGGTGCCCGACGGCGGGGGCGGCCAGGAACCGCCGGGCGCCGCGCCGGGGGCGGACGGACCGGGGGCGTGCGGTCCGGGGGCGTGCGGGGTGCCGGGGCCGCCCGGCTGCGCTCCGGCGGCGGGGTCGGGCTGCGCCCCAGCGATCGCCGGAGCGTCCTGCGGGACCGGCGGGAGGGGGGCCGTCGGTTCGTTGCCCGCGGGAACGGCTCCCTGCGGGGCTGTGGGAGAGGCCACCGGCACGGGAGGTGCGGACGGGGCCGGGGGTACCTCGTTGCCCTCGTTCTCGGTGCTCACAGCTCTTCTCCTCGATCCACGGCTGTTTGTTCTCGGTCGCACTCGTCACGCTCGGCAGCTGTGCATGGTGCTGTGGTCAGTCTTCACTGTTCCGTTTGTATGCAGTCAGCTTTTCCCATGGGCCGTCAGAGCACCATAAGCGGTGGCTGTGGGTCCGCGGCCACTCTTTACACAAGGCTTTTCCGGCAAAAGTTATATAAACGGGCAGCAGGCGCGCCCGGCCACCCCGCGTACCGCCGGACGGTGGCACCATGACGCGGTGACCCACGCACCACAGCGCTCCATCCAAGTCGTCGCCCACCGGGGCGCCTCCGAGGATGCGCCCGAGCACACCCTGGCCGCCTACAGGAAGGCGATCGAGGACGGCGCCGACGCCCTCGAGTGCGACGTACGGTTGACCGCGGACGGCCATCTGGTCTGCGTCCACGACCGGCGGGTGAACCGTACCTCCAACGGCCGCGGCGCCGTCTCGGCGCTCGAACTGGCCGACCTCGCCGCCCTCGACTTCGGCTCCTGGAAGACGCGCGAACCCTGGCGCGGGCGGGACGAGGAGCCCGACTGGGTGAACCGGCCGGAGGACCCGGCGGACACGTCCGTGCTGACTCTCGAGCGCCTGCTGGAGCTGGTCGCCGACGCCGGGCGCCGGGTGGAGCTGGCCGTCGAGACGAAGCACCCCACGCGCTGGGCCGGCCAGGTCGAGGAGCGGCTGCTGTCGCTGCTCAAGCGGTTCGGCCTGGACGCGCCGGCCTCCGCCGCCGAGTCGCCGGTCCGGATCATGAGTTTCTCGGCGCGTTCGCTGCACCGCGTGCGTGCCGCCGCGCCGACGCTGCCGACGGTCTACCTGGTGCAGTTCCTCACCCCGCGGCTGCGCGACGGCCGGCTGCCCGCGGGCGTGCGGATCGCGGGACCCTCGATCCGCATCGTGCGCAACAACCCCGCCTATGTGGAGCGGCTCAAGCGCGCCGGTCACCAGGTGCACGTGTGGACCGTGAACGAGCCCGAGGACGTCGACCTCTGCGTGGAGCTGGGCATCGACGCGATCATCACCAACCGCCCGCGCGCGGTGCTGGGTCGGCTGGGTCGGCTGTGATCCCGTGCGGCCACTGTGACCTAAAGAGGCCGGTAAGGACCCGCGTACACCCCTTGACCCGGCTGTGCGGCTGCTGAATCCTCCACTCTCGGCCACACCACTGAAATCCAGCCATGCGACGACCAGAGGAAGAGGCCCTCGTCACAGGGAGTGCTCCGGCGCGTTCGCTCCGCACAAGGCCGTTGCGAATGCGTCAGCGGAAGGGGATTGGCCGGTTTCCGGTACAGGCCAAGGGGGCATCCACACCGTGGCGTGGGGCAAAGGAGGTCTCGGGGGTGGCGTTGGTGGTGGCACAGGAGGTGCCCACGTCGTCGAGCATGGCCGTTCCCCATGGTCCTGCGGGCGTGGGGAAGGCGAGGCACCGGATGCGTTCGCAGTTGCGCAGCGGTGGCGTGGCCGAATCGGTCATCGACGATGCCGTACTGATCCTTTCCGAACTGCTGAGCAATGCCTGCAAGCACGGGCGACCCCTGGGTGACGCGCTCTCCGGCGACGGCGACGTGCGCGCCTCGTGGGGGGTCGACACGCGCGGCCGGCTCGTCGTCGAGGTGACCGACGGCGGCGGTCCGACCCGCCCGGCGCCGGCCACCCCGTCGGTGACCGCGCACGGCGGCCGGGGGCTGAACATCATCACGGCCCTGGCCGACGACTGGGGTGTCCGGGACGACGTCCACGGCGAGGTGACGGTCTGGGTGGTGGTCCACGAGGACGTCCACGACCCCGATGCCGGGTGCCGCCGCGACGCTTTCGCTACGCGCGTCGCGTCTCCCGCCCTCGCGGGCATGGCCGACCTGGACTTCGCGGACGCGTTCGAGGGCCTGGACTGACGAGGCGCACCACACCCGCGGGCCGATGGGCGAGTGCCTCAGGCCCGCGGGTCGAGCGCCTCAGCCCCGCGGGTCGAGCGCCTGACGCCCGCGAGTCGGGGGACGGGTGCCGAGCCGGTGCAGCGAGGGCGGCGCCGTCGAGCACGGTGCCGAAAGCGCGGCTGGAAACCGGGGCTGGACGGCCTCGGCCGCTCCTGGACCGACGGATCCGGCCGACGGCCCGGACCGGCCCGCGGGCACACCGGGACCGTCCGCCGGTTCACACGGTCGGCGTCGAGCGGACGTGCGTTGTCCACAGGTTCCCGACGGTCACGGCCGTAGGGGCTAGGCTCGCGCCCGTACGAGAAGCGCCGTAACCGGGAGACACCCACGATGGCCAAGAAGCGACCCCAGACGAAGGCCAAGCCGCAGCTGACGGATGAGGAGATCCCGGTTGTCGGAGCCCGCGAGCCCTGCCCCTGCGGCAGCGGCCGGCGCTACAAGGCGTGCCACGGCCGTGCAGCGGCGCACGCGGTGACCGAGTTGGTGCACCGCCCGTTCGAGGGGCTGACCGGCGAGTGCGACTGGGTGGCGCTGCGCGAGCTGGTGCCGGCGGCGACGGTCGGGCTGACCCTCAAGGAGGGCCTGCCCGAGGGCGTTCCGTCGGTCACGCTGGCCACAGTGCTGCCGATGGCCTGGCCCGCGCTGCGCCGCGACGACGGCTCGGTCCTGCTCGGCCTGCAGAACGACACGTCGTCCGGCGACCTCAGCCGCGACCTCGCCGACACCCTCCAGCGGGCCCTCGAGGCCGAGCCCGGCACCCCGGTGCAGGGCCGCCGCGCCCCGGCCGGCGGTCCGCGGCTGCAGGAGCTGCTCGACCTCGACACGCCGTTCGAGCCGGTCGTGCACAGCGGCTTCGAGTTCTGGGTGCCGGACGCGGAGAACGCCACGCCCGAGGTGACCGCCTCCCTGGAGCGGGCCAACGCCGCGGCCATCCCTACGGCGAGGCTGACCGGTGTGGACGCCGCGTACTGGTGCGAGACCCCGGAGAAGAACCACCTGCGCTGGGTCATGCCGCACCCCGAGGAGCAGCTTCTGGACGCTCTCGCGCGGCTGCACGCGGCGGGCCGTTCCAGCCTGGGCGAGGGCACCCGGCTCGTGGGTTCCTTCCGTGCTCACGGCCTCACCGTGCCGGTGTGGGACCTGCCGAGCGGGGTCACGGCGGACGACGTGGAGAAGCCGGCCGCCGAGTTCGCCGAGCGTCTCGCCGCGGCGCTGGCCGTCACCGAGCCGCTCACGGCGGAGGAGCGCCGGGCACGCGGCGGACTGACCAACCGGCAGGTCACGCTCAGCTGACAGCCGCCGTGCGCGTGCCACGACTGAACGGTCGGTAAGGCGCGCGCACGGCCGCGAAACAGGTGACTCCTGTCACAACTCCCCCTGGTGACAGGGAAATCGGTGGCCGAATGACCGAGCCGGAATTTGCGAACCGCCGATCTCTTGTTACCGTTCCAGTAGCCCGGTTGCTGGTGCATCCCCCGTCGCCAGCAACCGGGTCTTTCCATGTCCGCGCGCGGTGGGCGCCGCGTCGGGGATGATCAACTGCTGCGGGGGACTCCGGAGTTCCCGCCCACGTCCGCGGAGTCGCTGCCCGAGCGCAGCAGCAGCCCGCCGTCGGCCCCGGGCTCGGCGAACTCGGTGACGGCGGTGTAGGCATCCATTCCGCCCTCGCTGCGCCGCCGGGGTGTCTCGCAGGTGGCGGGCTCGTCGTCGGTGCCGGTGAGACAGCGCATCTGCACGTTGTGGCCGTCCGGGCCCATCAGGCTCAGCGCGGAGTCCAGTGCCTTGCCGGTGGCGTTGCGGTAGTAGGTGCGTGCCCAGGTGTCAGCGCCCTGGGTCAGTACGCAGGTCTGCGCCTCGATTCCCTCGGGGGACGTGAGCTGGGGGCCGCAGCGCGCGGCGGTGGCCAGGCCGAGCCCGAGCAGGCCGGCCTGCCTGCCGGACGAGGGAGCCTTGGCGTCCGACCCGGAGCCCTCCGCATGCCGCCCGAAGTCCCCGGTGCTCTCGGCGGATTCGCCGGTGTGCCGGGCGCCCTCCGACGCGCCGACGCGCCCCGGGACCGGCGGGGCGTCCGGTGCCTTCGCCGTCACGGCGTTGCGGGTGGCCTCACCCACCTGCCTGGCGGACGCCATGGCCAGCGGCAGCACGACCGCGGCCGTCACGGTGCCCACGAGCGCGAGCAGCCGCAGGGTTCGGGGGTCGGGCCGGCGCACCACCGCCGGGCGCACCCCTGCCGACGGCGCCGCGCGTCGCGGTGACCGGCGGCTGTGCCGCCCGGAGCCCCGGCGGCCGTGTCCCCCAGAAATTCGCAGCATGTGCGGACGATAACGAGCAAGCGGTGCCCGCCCGCCGCGCCCGCGCCGACACCCTTACAACTCGGGCGCGCTCACACCCGTACGAGTGAGGGCGTCGACCACGGCGTCGACCACGGCCTCCACATCGGGCACCCAGGGCGAGGCCGAGCCGGGCAGCGGGGCGCGCTCCCAGCGGACGGCACCCTGGCCGGTCTCGGAAGGGGGCAGGGCGAGGTAACCGCCCTCGCCGTGGAAGCGCAGGGAGCCGGGGACGAAGTCCTTGGCGTAGAGCAGTTCGCCCAACTGCTCCATGGAGTACGGCTTGACGAGCAGCGCCCAACGGGTCGGCGAGGCGATCACCGGGCCGAGACGCATGCCGCGCCGGTCGAGCAGGGCGAGAGCGCGGGAGGCGGCGAGCGCCGGCAGGCTGACCGCGCAGGGCGCCTTGCCCCCCGTGGCCAGGACGATCGGCGCGGCCGGCCGGTTGGTCCACCACCAGCGCACCATGCGGGCGTCGGTCGTGGCCGCGAGCAGGCCGGGGTCGAAGGGGTGCGCACCGGGCACCGTGCACTCGGGGTCGGGGCAGCCGCAGCGGGCCCGGCCCTGCGGGTCCGGCGCCACGCCCGGGAGTACGGGCCACTGCCACTCGGTCGCGAAGGTCAGGGCCGCGCTGATCAGCTCAGGCCTCCCGTCGTTCCGCCTGGACAGGAGCCTGCGTCGCCTTCCGAGGATCTCGCGCATGAGCGCTCGTTCCTTTCCGTTGCACCGCTGGCAACACCGTGGTCCACATCACACCATGTGTCGGTCACTTCACTGTGCGTACCTATGGGCGCATCACACCCCCGCGTACGGCAGGGGGAACCCCAAGGGGTCGAGCATGGGCCGCGTCCGCGTCCCCGGTGCGTCTGACACAAGCACGGTTGCGGCGTGGGGGTGGCGAAGTATGGCGTTTTGCCGTCGCGCGTGTTTCTCTCCGCCTCCGCCAAGGAGGATGGGGCTCGGCCGTCGGTGGCTATGACGCCCGGGTCCGTCGCCAGGTTCCGGGTGGCCCCCAACCACCCCTGGCCTTCACCGAGTACGTACCCATCACGACCGCTGTGACGCTCCGTGGAGCAAGGCCAGTCGACCGCAATGAACCGATACCCGAGGCAGTTTTCAGCCAACTTGGCAGTAAGGCAAGGGGTTCGAGAAAAACCTCGTACGACCCATGGACACCAGGAATCCCAGCAGGACAATGCTGGACATCCCCTCACGAGTGCGTGTACATGTGGAGACACTGCTAGCGGCGCAGAATGACATGGGGGTTTGCGATGCTTTTCAGCAATACGCACCGGTCTGAAGGCCGGACGCCATGAACGCCCCGCACCCTCCGAAAGTGGCTGGAATCGATTCAGCAGTTCCGGCGCCCGCACACACTGCGCCCACTCCCCCCGCCCCGTGCCCGGACGCCGCCCCCGTCCCCGCCCCGAGCGCCCCCGCGCCCAGCGCCCTCCTGCAGGACAGGCTGGCCGGCTGGGTCTCGGACCTCACCACCCTCCACGAACTCACCGAGCGCCTGTCCCGCACGAACACACTGGAAAGCGCCCTGCACGAACTGCTGCGCGCCGGAGCCGCCCTGGTCGGCGCCCGCCGCGGCCTGGTCGTCCTGGAGCCCGGCGACGGACACGGCCCCCGCACCACCCTCGGCCTCGGTCTCGGCCGCGCCGACCTCGGCCACATCGAGACGGTCCCGCGCGGCGCGCTGCCGTACGACACGGGCACGGCCGCCGAGATCGTCCACCCCGATCTGCTCGCCGAGGACGGTCTGGATCCCCGGCACCGGGAGGTGGCTGTCCGCCTCGGTTACGCCGCCAGCTACGCCCTGCCCCTGGCGAGCGAACCCGCCGGCCGCCTCGGCGCCGCCGTCTGGCTCTACGACGAACCGGCCGAACCCGACGAACGCCGACGCCACCTCGCCGGCCTCTACGTCCGGCACGCCAGCGAGCACCTGGCCCGGCTGGTGGAGGTGGAGCGCACCCGCGCGCGCATGGCGACCATCACCGAGGAACTGCTGCCGAGCCGGCTGCCCCGCGTGCCGGGCGTCCAGCTCGCCGCCCGGCACCGCACCGGCCAGCGCGGCGGCGGCGACTGGTACGACGCGCTGCCGCTGCCGGACGCCGCGCTCGGCCTCTCCGTCGGCTCGGTCACCGGCTCCGGCGCGAGCGCTGTCGCCGCGATGGGCCGGCTGCGCGCCTCGCTGCGGGCCTACGCCGTGATGGAGGGCGAGGACCCGGTCGCGGTCCTGTCCGATCTGGAGCTGCTGCTGCGGCTGACCGAGCCCGCCCGCTCGGCCACCGCGCTGTTCGCCTACTGCGAGCCCGCCCTGCGCAAGATCACCCTGGCCGGCGCCGGGCACAGCCCGCCGCTGCTGATCGGCGAGCGGCGCACCGAGTTCGCCGAGACCTCCGTCTCCGCCCCGCTCGGCATGCTCGCCTGCTGGGAGGCGCCCAGCGTGGAGATCCAGGCCGAGGCCGGGGAGACGGTCCTGCTCTACACCGACGGGCTGCTGCACCGTACCGGCGACGCGATGGACCGCGCCTTCGTCCGCCTGCACTCGGCCGCCGCGAGCATCCCGCGTGCGGTGCGTCACGACCCGGGTGCCGTCGCCGACCACGTCCTGCGCACCGTTCTGCCGGACGGCCTGGACGGGGCCGACAGCGAGGAGGACGTGGTGCTGCTGGCGGCCCGCTTCGACTGAGCGGCACCTGGGACCCGCGTCCGGGCAGCGCCCGCGCGCCGGCATGACCGGGCATAGCAGGGCATCCGTCCCTGGTCCGCCCACGGTACGACCGTACGATGATGGAGGCCCCCCGCTCGGTCACAGTCGCGAGCGCCGGGCCGCCGGGGGAGATCAGAAGGCGTATCGAGGAGGATCACGTGTCCGACGAACTCAACCCGGAGACCCCGGAGGAGTCCGAGGAGCCCATCAAGCAGCGGAAGAACGGCCTGTACCCGGGCGTCTCCGACGAGCTGGCCGAGAACATGAAGTCCGGCTGGGCCGACACGGAGCTGCGTGACCTGGAGCCGATCCCGCAGGCCGCCGAGACCGCGCGCCGCCGCGCCGCGCTCTCCGCCCGCTTCCCGGGCGAGCGCCTGGTGATCCCGGCGGGCAACCTGAAGACCCGCTCGAACGACACCGAGTACCCCTTCCGCTCCTCGGTCGAGTACGCCTACCTCACCGGCAACCAGACCGAGGACGGCGTCCTGGTCCTGGAGCCCAGCGGCGACGGCCACGAGGCGACGATCTACCTCCTGCCCCGCTCCAACCGTGAGAACGGCGAGTTCTGGCTCTCCGGCCAGGGCGAGCTGTGGGTCGGCCGCCGGCACTCCCTCACCGAGTCCGAGGCGCTGTACGGCATCCCCGCCTCCGACGTGCGCGAGCTGGCCGACAGGCTGCGCGAGGCCACCGGCCCGGTGCGCGTGGTGCGCGGGCACGACGCCGGCATCGAGGCCGCCCTGACCGACAAGGTCACCGCCGAGCGCGACGAGGAGCTGCGCGTCTTCCTCTCCGAGGCCCGGCTGGTCAAGGACGAGTTCGAGATCGGCGAACTGCAGAAGGCCGTCGACTCCACGGTCCGCGGCTTCGAGGACGTCGTGAAGGTCCTGGACAAGGCCGAGGCCACGTCCGAGCGCTACATCGAGGGCACCTTCTTCCTCCGCGCGCGCGTGGAGGGCAACGACGTCGGCTACGGCTCCATCTGCGCCGCCGGCCCGCACGCCTGCACGCTGCACTGGGTCCGCAACGACGGCCCGGTCCGCTCCGGCGACCTGCTCCTGCTGGACGCCGGAGTGGAGACCCACACCCTCTACACCGCCGACGTCACGCGCACCCTCCCGGTCAACGGCGCGTACAGCGAGATCCAGAAGAAGATCTACGACGCCGTGTACGAGGCCCAGGAGGCCGGCATCGCGGCCGTGAAGCCGGGCGCCAAGTACCGCGACTTCCACGACGCCGCCCAGCGCGTGCTCGCCGCGAAGCTCGTCGAGTGGGGTCTGGTCGAGGGCCCGGTGGAGCGCGTCCTGGAGCTGGGCCTGCAGCGCCGCTGGACCCTGCACGGCACCGGCCACATGCTCGGCATGGACGTCCACGACTGCGCCGCCGCGCGGACCGAGACGTACGTCGACGGCACGCTGGAGCCCGGCATGGTGCTCACCGTCGAGCCGGGCCTGTACTTCCAGGCCGACGACCTGACCGTGCCGGAGGAGTACCGGGGCATCGGCGTCCGGATCGAGGACGACATCCTGGTCACGCAGGACGGCAACCGCAACCTCTCGGCCGGTCTGCCGCGCCGGTCCGACGAGGTCGAGGCGTGGATGGCCGCGCTGAAGGGTTGATAGGACAGTGATGGCCGGGCACCCGGGAGGTGCCCGGCCATCGGCGTGTCCTGACGAGTGCGAGGGCTGCACGTACCTAGGGGGAGGGTGTTCGTGGACGACTTCTGGTCCGGCGTGGGCGTGGACCTGCATCTCGAACCCGAGGCGGCGGACGGCCGCCGTCTGGGGCTGGAGCGGGCCCTGAGGGACGCCGTACGGGACGGGCGGCTCGTGCCCGGGACCCGGCTGCCGGCCACCCGGCGGCTCGCCACCGAACTCGGCATCTCGCGCGGCACCGCCAAGGCCGCCTACGACCAGCTCGTCGCCGAGGGCTATCTGACGGCGCGCCAGGGTTCGGGCACCCGGGTCGCCGAGCTGCCGAGCGTCGAGTCGGCGGAACCCGGCACCGCCGCACGCACGCGTGCCCCGCGTTTCGACCTGCGCCCGGGCAGCCCGGACGTCGGCGCGTTCCCCGCGGCGGCCTGGCTGCGCGCGCTGCGCCGGGCGATAGCGACGGCGCCCTCGCTGGCGTACGACTACGGCGATCCGCGCGGCCGCATCGAGCTGCGCACGGCACTGTCCGGTTATCTGGGCCGGGCGCGCGGGGTGCTCGCGCCGCCGGAGCGGATCGTCGTCACCTCCGGATACGTCCAGGGCCTGGCGCTGCTCACCCGCGTGCTGGACGGGGCCGCCGTCGCCATGGAGGACCCCGGGCTGGCGTTCCACCGGGAGGTGGTGCGGCGCAATGGCGGAACGGTTCTGCCGGTGCCGGTCGACACGCGCGGGGTGCGCCCCGAGGAGCTGGGCGAGGCCGCCGCCGTGGTGGTCACCCCGGCGCACCAGTACCCGACGGGGGTGACCCTGCACCCGGAGCGGCGGCGGGCGCTCGGCGACTGGGCACGCGCGCGTGGCGGGCTGATCGTCGAGGACGACTACGACGGGGAGTTCCGCTACGACCGCCAGCCGGTGGGCGCGCTGCAGGGCATGGCGCCCGGCCAGGTGGTGTACCTGGGCACCGCCTCCAAGACGCTCGGCCCGGCGCTGCGGCTCGGCTGGATGGTGCTGCCGCCGCACCTGGTCGAGGCGGTGGCCGACGCCAAGCTGCACAGCGACCACCACACCGAGACCATCGGGCAGCTGGCCCTCGCCGAGCTGATCGACAGCCACGCCTACGACCGGCACGTGCGCGCGTGCCGGCTGCGCTACCGGCGCCGCCGCGACCAGTTGCTGGACCGGCTGGGGGCGAGCCGCGGCGTGCACGGGATCGCGGCGGGCCTGCACGCCCTGATCGACGTGCCCGACGAGGCCGAGGCGCTGGCCCGGGCCGAGGCGGAGGGCCTGGCCCTGGGCGCGCTCGGCGACCACTGGCACACTCCCGGGCCGGGCCGCCCGCAGGGCCTGGTCGTCGGCTACGGCACGCCCCGTGAGCGGGTGTACCCGGAGGCGCTGGAGGTCCTGGCGAAGGTGCTGGACGGCTAGTGCCGGCCCGCGAGGGGATCCCGGTCGTGCAGGATCCGCTGGAAGAGCCGGCAGTCCCGCCACTTCCCGTCGATGTGCAGGTAGTCCGGGGCCACCCCGATCGGCTCGAACCCGCACTTCGCCAGCACCCGCTGGGATCCGGTGTTCGCGAGCAGCGTGGCCGCCTGGATGCGGTGCAGTCCCGCCTCGTCCCGGGCGAGGCCGCAGATCCGCTGCACCGCCGTGCTGACCAGGCCGCGGTTCTGCTGGTCCGCGGCCACCCAGTAGCCGAGGTTGCCGTTGCAGAACGGGCCCCGGACGATCCCTGACAGGGTGATCGTGCCGACGATCCGGCCGTTTGCCGCCTGGAGCACCAGCGGCACCGCCGTGCCCCCGGCGAACTCCCGCAGCAGCTCCTCGATCCGCTCCCGCTGCCCGGGCCCGGTGAAGAAGGAGGCGGGTCTGCGGGGTTCCCACGGCCGGAGGTGGTCGCGGTTCTCGGTGTACGCGGCGGAGAGGGCGTCGGCGTCCTCCCGGGCGAGGAGGCGCATCGTCACGCCGGCCGCTATGTCCACGTCGTCGATCTGCACGGACCCACTATGCCGTCAGCAGGGAAGGATCCTTCTTCCATTTGAGGATCTTGTCGAAGCTGACCACCGTGCCGCCACGGCCGGGCTTGGCGCCGATGTGGACGTGATCGGCGAGTTCCCGGATGAGGCAGAGCCCGCGGCCGTGCTCGGCGTCCACGCGCGCGGGCCGGATCTCGGGGACGCGGGGGAAACCCGGTCCGGCATCGGCCACTTCGATACGGCACTTCTCGCCGTCGAGGTACGCGGTCACCCGGTACGCCCCCGAGGAGCCGCCGTGCGAGCCGTGTCCGCCGTGCTCGACGGCGTTCGCGCAGGCCTCGGTGAGGGCGACGGACAGGTCGTAGGAGATCTCGGGGTCGACGCCCGCGGTCTCCATGGTGCCGATCAGCAGCCGCCGGGCGAGCGGCACGCTCGCGGCCTCGCGGCGCAGATGGAGTGACCACCAGATGCTCATGCTCCAGCCTCCTGGCCGCGGCTCGACATACCGTTACGTATTGCCGCCCGTAGGCGGCCGTAAGCACTCCGTTGACGTGACTCCGCCCATACGGTCGATGCGCCGTGGGAGGAATCGGTGTATGAGGGACGATCCCGCGGCCCTGCCGCGGGGCACCGGCCGGGGCAGTGCGATGATGGGCCCGCCATGACTGCCCCCCACCCGCGCACGGCGCGTCCCGGAGCCGGGCTCCGGATCCTGCGGGCCGCGGTGTTCGCCGCGGTCTGCGTCGCGCTGGCCGCGGCCGGGCACACCCTCGCCTCCTGCGCGCGGGTGCCGCTGTGGACGCTGGGCGCGGGCTTCCTCGGCTGCCTGCTGCTCGTGGTGCCGCTCGCCGGGCGGGCCCGCTCGCTGCCGGGCATCGCGGCGCTCCTCGCGTTCGGCCAGACCGCGCTGCACACGCTGTTCGGGCTGGGCCAGCACGGAACCGCCATGGCTTCCGGCGGCATGGCGACGGGGGCAGCGGGTGCGCACGGCTCCTCGCTCGCCGACACCGCACTGGTCGAGCAGGCCGCCCGGCTGCTGTGCGGGGCGAGCCCCGCGACGCTCACCCCCGGGCACGCCTTCCACCTCCTGCTCGCCGCGCACCTCGTCGACCGCTCGGGCCGGCCGGCGGCCGTCATGGGCGGCATGCACCACGTGTCCGACGCCACCGGCTCCTCCGCCGCACTGCTGCCCTCGCTGCCGATGCTGCTCGGACACGTGCTCGCGGCCGTCGCCGCCGGCTGGCTGCTGCGCCGCGGCGATCTGGCGCTGCTGCGGCTGATCGAGCTGTCGGCGCACGGAGTCACGGAGGGGGCGCTCGTACGGTCCCTGCGCGCGGCGCTCGCTCTGGCGTGCGCCCTGTGCGCCGGGTTGCTGCCCGCCTCCGCGTCCCTCCGGCTCGGCCGCCGTACCGCCCGGGACGAGGCACTCGACCCGCACACCACCGCACTCCAGCACACGGTGATCCGGCGCGGCCCGCCCGCCGCCGCTTTCCGTCTCGCCGCCTGACGCGACGCGCGCACCCCCTCCACGGGTTCACCGGAGAGGCCGCCGCCGTCGCGCGGCACACGCGCGTGCCCCCGCGCCCGAACGGCACGGCCATGCGCACGCATACCTCTCTTCGTCACCGAACTCTCAGAGTGGAGTGCTCCTGCCATGCGGGTTTCCCGTACCACTTCTCGTAGCGCGTCTCGTAGCGCCTCGCGTCACGCCTCTCGTCGCGCCCTCTCGCGTGTCGCCGCCGCCACCGCCGCGGCGGGCACGGCCGTCCTGGCGCTGTCCGCCCCCGCCTTCGCGCACGTCACCGTGCAGCCGGAAGGCACCGCGGCCAAGGGCGGCTACGCGGTCGTCGACTTCAAGGTCCCCAACGAGCGCGACACGGCCTCGACGACCGAGGTCGAGGTCAGCCTCCCGGCCGGCCACCCGATCGCCTCGGTCATGCCGGAGTCCGTCCCCGGCTGGAACGTGCAGGTCACCAAGGCCAAGCTGGACAAGCCGCTGACCATGCACGGCGAGAAGATCGACGAGGCCGTCACCAAGGTCACCTGGACCGCCGCCGACGGCAAGGGCATCCGGCCCGGCTACTTCCAGAAGTTCCCGCTCTCCCTCGGCGCCCTGCCCGAGGACACCGGCCAACTCGCGTTCAAGGCGCTGCAGACGTACTCCGACAAGGAGGTCGTGCGCTGGATCGAGGTGCCGCAGGCCGGGCAGGACGAGCCGCAGAATCCGGCGCCGGTGCTGCAGCTGTCCGCCGCGGCCGACGAGCACAGCACGGCGAACGCCGAGGACGCCTCCGACACCACCGCGAACGCGGCCGCCGCCACCGACTCCCACGACACCGACGTCACCGCCCGTGTGCTGGCCGTCGTCGGCATCGCCGTCGGCGTCGCGGGTGTCGCCTACGGCGTCCTCGCGGGACGCCGTCGTACCGCCTGAGCCCACCGTTCTGAGCCCACCGTTCCGGACCGCGCACCGGGTCGTGCGACGCTTTCGTGACCGACGCCTCGTCGCTGTCGTACGACCCCGGTGCGCCCGGAGTCACTCACATCTGGGACATTTCTCTATGCGCAAGAAGACGTTCGCCGCGGCCGCGCTGATCGCCGCCGCCACCGTGACCCTCTCCGCCTGCGGCAGCGGCAACGACGGCAAGTCGCCGGTCTCCGTGGTCTCGGAGGAGTCCGGCTCGGGCAAGGCCGCCACCGTCCTCGACCAGCCCTTCCAGAAGCCGGACCTGGTCCTCACCGACACGCACGGCAAGAAGTACGACCTCCGCAAGGAGACCGGCGGCCACCCGACCCTGCTGTACTTCGGATACACCCACTGCCCCGACATCTGCCCGACGACGATGAGCAACATCGCCGTCGCCAAGAAGGCCCTGCCCCGGACCGAGCAGAACGACCTCCGGGTCGTGTTCGTCACCACCGACCCCGGCCGCGACACCCCGGCCGAGCTGGGCAAGTGGCTCAAGGGCATCGACCCGCAGTTCATCGGCCTGACCGGGGACTTCGCCACCATCCAGGCCGGTGCCCGCTCCGTCGGCATCTCCGTGGAGCCGACCAGGAAGGACAAGAACGGCAAGCTCGCCTCCGTCCACGGCACCCAGGTCATCGTCTTCTCCCCGAAGACGAACGGCGGTTACGTCCTCTACGGCGACGAAGCCACGGTCGACGACTACACCAAGGACCTCCCCAAGCTCGTCAAGGGGGCGAACCCGTGAGACGCCACCCTGCCGTCATGACCGCGGCCGCCGCTCTCGCCGCCGCCCTGGCCCTCGCGGGCTGCTCGGACTCCGGGTCCGCCGCAGGCTCCGGGAAGGCCGAACTGTCCGTGAGCGGGCCGTACATGCCGCAGCCGGTCTCCGCCGACATGGCCGCCGGGTTCCTGACGATCACCAACAAGGGCG
Source organism: Streptomyces sp. NPDC046759 (assembly GCF_040645475.1). Taxonomy (NCBI): domain Bacteria; kingdom Bacillati; phylum Actinomycetota; class Actinomycetes; order Kitasatosporales; family Streptomycetaceae; genus Streptomyces; species Streptomyces sp. NPDC046759. The sequence goes on from NZ_JBEYYJ010000025.1 coordinate 115,761, forward strand.
GCGCCGAGGACGAGCTGACCTCGGTGACCAGTGAGGTCGCCGGCCAGGTCACCATGCACAGCACCATGGGCGGAGCCATGCGGCAGAAGAGCTCCTTCGCCGTACCCGCCCACGGTCAACTCGTGTTCAAGAGCGGCGGCAACCATCTGATGTTCGAGAAGCTGAGGCGCAAGCCGAAGCAGGGCCAGACGGTCACGGTGAAGATCACCTTCGCCAAGTCCGGGCCCCTCACCGTCGAGATGCCGGTGAAGTCCGCCACGTACAACCCGTCGACCGGCCATTGAGGGAGGGAACGACCACCGTGACGCGGACCATCACCCCCGAGGGACACCGGGGCATCCTGCGCATCCTCGTGCTGCTGCTCCTCACCGTCACCGGCGCACTGCTGGCGGGCGCCGCACCGGCCTCCGCCCACGCGGCGCTGACCGGCAGCGACCCCGCACAGGGGGTGGTGATCAAGAAGGCACCCGGCCAGGTGGCGCTCACCTTCTCCGAGAAGGTGGCGATGAACGACGACTCCCTGCGCGTCCTCGACCCCCGGGGCAAGCCGGTCCAGTCGGGCAAGCCCGCCAACCTGAGTGGCACCACCTACGCCGTGCGACTCAAGAGCGGCCTGGGCAACGGCACCTACACGGTCACCTACCAGGTCGTCTCGGCCGACAGCCACCCCGTCTCCGGCGCCTACACCTTCTCCATCGGGGCGCCCTCGCAGACCGTGGTCACCGGCACCGGGCCGGTCGCGGGCGGCGGAGTCGTCGGTGGGCTCTACGCCGTCGGGCGGTACGCCTCGTACGCCGGATTCATCGTGCTCGCCGGCGGCGCGGCCTTCGTCCTCGCCTGCTGGCAGCGCGGCGCGAGCGTACGGCCCCTGCAGCGGCTGGTCGTCGGCGGCTGGCTCACGCTCACCGCCGCCACCCTGTGGCTGCTGCTCCTGCGCGGCTCCTACACCACCTCCGGGAAGCCCGCCGATGTCTTCGACCTCGGTCTGCTCGGCCAGGTGCTGCAGACCAAGACCGGCGCGGCCCTGATCTCCCGGCTGCTGCTGCTCGCCGCCGCGGCGCTGTTCATCGCGGTCCTGTTCGGCGCCTACACCAAGCGCGAGGAGGAGGAGAAGCGCGACCTCACCTTCGGGCTCGCGGTCGGCGGTGTGGTCGTCGCGGCCGGGCTCGCGACCAGCTGGGCCATGGCCGAGCACGCCTCGGTCGGGCTCCAGCCGGGCATCGCCATGCCCGTCGACGTCGTCCATCTGCTGGCCGTCGCCGCGTGGCTGGGCGGACTCACCGCCCTGCTGATCGCCCTGTACCGGGCGCCCGCCGAGACTCCGGTGGAGGCAGCCGCCGTCCGTCGTTTCTCCCGGGTGGCCTTCGCTTCCGTCGTCGCGCTCGTCGCGACCGGCACCTACCAGTCCTGGCGCCAGCTGGGCTCCTGGTCTGCGTTCACCGACACCCGGTACGGGCAGCTGCTGCTGGTCAAGATCGGGCTGGTGGCGCTGCTGGTCGGCATCGCCTCGACATCGCGGCGGTGGACGGGCCGGCTCGCCGACACCGCCGGCACGGCCGCCATCACCGAGGAGGCCGAGAAGGCGGTCCCCGCCGCCGTCGCCGGGAAGACCGGGAAGACGGTCACGGCCGCCGGTCGGACCGCGGAACCCGGGAAGGAGAGCGTGCACGCGCCGGAGCCGGCCGGGAAGAGCGCCGGATCCGGGGACACCGAGCGCGCCGCCCAGCTCGCCCGGCAGCGGGCCGCGATGGACGCCGCCCGGCAGAAGCGGCTCAGGGACGGCGACCCGAACCGCTTCGGACTGCGCCGCTCGGTGCTCGCCGAGGCGGGCGTCGCGGTCGTGCTGCTCGCCGTCACCACCTGGCTGACCCAGACCGAGCCCGGCCGCACCGAGCTGGACGCCAAGGCCGCCACCTCGTCCTCCTCCTCCTCTTCCGCCACGGCGCCCTCGAACGGCGCGCTGACGCTGGACATGCCCTTCGACACCTCAGGCAAGGACGGCAAGGGCGTCGTCAGCATCGATCTCGACCCCGCGCGGGTGGGCGGCAACGAGATGCACGTGTTCGTCCAGCGGCCCAACGGCCGGGCCTTCGACGTCCCCGAGGTGAAGGTCGCCTTCACCCTGGAGGCGAAGAAGATCGGCCCGCTGCCCGTGACCCCCGACCACGTCACGACCGGCCACTGGTCGGCGAGCGGAGTGCAGATCCCCATGGCCGGCGACTGGAAGATCGCCGTCACCGTGCGGACGTCCGACATCGACCAGGTGACCGTCTCCAAGAACGCGCAGATCGGCTGAACGACACCATGCCCGACCAGTCCCTTCCCCAGGCCCGCACGTCCGAGCCCGCGGCACCGGCCCCGACGGCCGGCAGCGGAGCGGGGCTCTCCCGGCGCGCCCTGCTCGGCACCGCGGGCGCCACCGGGCTCGTGCTCGGCGCGGCCGGCGGGGCCGTGGGCTATGCCGCCGCGCCCGTCCCGGCCACGCCGCTGACCGCGGTCGGCTCCGACCGGGTGATGTTTCACGGGAAACATCAGCCCGGCATCACCGAGGCGCTCCAGGCGAGCGGCCATCTCGCCGCCTTCGACCTGGTGGCGGGCGCGGGCCGCAAGGAGGCCGCGGCCCTGCTGCGCCGCTGGTCGACGACGGCCGAACGGCTGATGGCGGGCGAGGCCGCACCGCACGACGACACCGACGTGGCCCGCGACGCGGGGCCCTCCTCGCTGACGATCACCTTCGGCTTCGGGCACGCCTTCTTCGGCAAGACCGGTTTGGAGCAGCAGCGGCCGGCCGCCCTGGACCCGCTGCCGGACTTCTCCTCGGACCATCTCGACAAGGCACGCAGCGATGGCGACCTCTGGGTGCAGATCGGCGCGAACGACGCCCTGGTCGCCTTCCACGCTCTGCGCGCGATCCAGAAGGAGGCGGGCGGCGCCGCCCGGCTGCGCTGGCAGATGAACGGCTTCAACCGCACGCCGGGCGCCACGGCGCACCCCATGACGGCCCGCAACCTCATGGGCCAGCTGGACGGCACCCGCAATCCCAAGCCGGCCGACTCCGACTTCGACCAGCGCATCTTCGTGCCCGCCTCGGGCGAGCCCGCCTGGATGGCGAACGGCTCCTACGCCGTCGTACGCCGCATCCGCATGCTCCTGGACGACTGGGAGAAGCTGTCGGTGTCCGCCCAGGAGCAGGTCATCGGGCGCCGCAAGTCCAACGGGGCGCCGCTGTCCGGGGGCGACGAGACCACCCCGATGGACCTGGAGAAGACCGACGCCGAGGGCGAGTACGTCGTCCCCCTCAACGCGCACGCCCGGATCACCCGGCCCGACAAGAACGGCGGCGCGGCCATCCTGCGGCGCCCCTTCTCCTACCACGACGGCTTCGACACCGACGGCACTCCCGACGCAGGTCTGCTCTTCGTCTGCTGGCAGGCCGACCCGCTGCGCGGTTTCGTGCCGGTCCAGCGCAAGCTCGACCGGGGCGACGCGCTGTCGCAGTACATCCGGCACGAGGCGAGCGGGCTGTTCGCGGTGCCGGGAGGGGCGGCGACGGGCGAGTACGTGGGGCAGCGACTGCTGGAGGGCTAGACGGAACCGACACCATCACGTGGGGTTACGGGGTTACGAGGTTTACCGGTTCTGCTGGGCTTTCTTTGCTCAAACCACCCGGTCGAGTGGTCGTCGTGAGACAGCCGCGCCCGGGCGGCGTGCGGCTATTAGGGTGAGGGCATGCCAGCGAGCTATGCGTATCTCGGCCCCGAGGGCACCTTCACCGAAGTGGCCCTGCGGACGCTCCCGGAAACGGCCACCCGGGAGCTCGTCCCGTATGTGTCGGTGCAGTCGGCACTGGACGCGGTGCGGTCCGGCGAGGCCGAGGCCGCGTTCGTGCCGATCGAGAACTCCGTCGAGGGCGGCATCACCACCACCCTGGACGAGCTGGTCGCGGGCGAACCGCTGATGATCTACCGCGAGGTGCTGCTGTCGATCACCTTCGCGCTGCTGGTCCGGCCCGGCACCGAGCTCACGGACATCAAGACCGTCTCCGCCCACCCGGCGGCCCAGCCGCAGGTGCGCAACTGGCTGCGCGGGCACCTTCCCGACGCGCACTGGGAGTCGGCCGCCTCCAACGCGGACGCCGCCCGACTGGTCCAGGAGGGCCGGTACGACGCCGCCTTCGCGGGAGAGTTCGCCGCCGCCCGGTACGGTCTCCACGCCCTGGAGACCGGGATCCACGACGCGGAGAACGCGCAGACCCGGTTCGTGCTGGTCGGCCGCCCGGCCCGACCGGCCGCACCGACCGGCGCCGACAAGACCTCGGTGGTGCTGTGGCAGCGCGACGACCACCCCGGTGCGCTGCGCGACCTGCTCGGCGAGTTCGCCTCGCGCGGCATCAACCTGATGCTGCTGCAGTCCCGGCCGACCGGCGCCGGCATCGGAAACTACTGCTTCTGCATCGACGCCGAGGGCCATATCTCCGACCGGCGGATGGCCGAGGCGCTGACGGGGCTGAAGCGGATCTGTCTGCAGGTGCGGTTCCTCGGCTCCTATCCACGCGCGGACATCACGCCGGCGGACGCCCGCCCGGCGCTGCCGGGGACGTCGGACGGGGAGTTCATGGCGGCGGCCGACTGGGTGGCGCGCTGCCAGGACGGCCGGTTCTAGGCCGGTTCCAGCCAGTCGTACATGCGTATGTTCGTTATCCACAGGAGTTATCCACAGGTCCGCTTCTCGACCTGGGGACAAGTCGACAAGGATGCGTGACCCGGTCGACAAATCGCCCCTCACGTCCCGGATGCGGCCACCGTCCCGCACCTCACCCTTCGTCCACTCGTTTCCGTTGATTCATCTTTTGGAGCGACGGCTTTCCACCCAAAAGTGGGTGTCACCCGGGTTTGCCCTGGGAATTCTTCAGTCCGCCGGGAAGTTCCGGAGTGATCAATTCCGAAGTCCACAGACCTTCCACACAGCCTGTGGATAACTCTTTGGGGGGTGTGGATTTCTGTGGACAGCGAGGCTGCGAAGTTCCGTTCTCCACAAGGGAATCCGGTCAACCCCAGGCCCTGGCGGTGCTCCGTCCCAGGGAGTGAGACACTTTCCCCTTGACCCGCACTGACACGTGCCGCAATTCGCGCATAACGGAACGTAAGCGACAAACGTTGGCGAATCCGAACTCCTCGGAATAGGGATTCGTGAGCGGCGAGCCCGCACCGGTAGCCTTGGCCTCGTGATTGACCTTCGCCTGCTCCGTGAGGACCCCGACCGTGTGCGCGCGTCCCAGCGCGCCCGTGGAGAGGACGTCGCGCTCGTCGACTCCCTCCTGTCTGCCGACGAGCGGCGCAGGTCCTCCGGCGTCCGCTTCGACGAGCTGCGCGCCGAGCAGAAGCAGCTCGGCAAGCTGATCCCCAAGGCCACCGGCGACGAGAAGGCCGAGCTGCTCAAGCGCGCCGAGCAGCTGAAGGCCGACGTCAAGGCCGCCGAAGCCGAGCGCGACGCGGCCGACGCCGAGACCCAGGAACTGCTGCTCCAGCTCGGCAACCTCGTCCACCCCGGCGTCCCCGTCGGCGGCGAGGAGGACTTCGTCACGCTGGAGACGCACGGCACGATCCGCGACTTCGGTGCCGAGGGCTTCGAGCCCAAGGACCACCTCGAGCTCGGCCAGCTGCTCGGCGCCATCGACGTCGAGCGCGGCGCCAAGGTCTCCGGCTCCCGCTTCTACTTCCTCACCGGTGTCGGCGCCCTGCTGGAGCTCGCCCTGGTGAACGCTGCGCTCGCCCAGGCCACGGCCGCCGGCTTCACGGCGATGCTGACCCCGGCGCTGGTGCGCCCCCAGTCCATGGCGGGCACCGGCTTCCTCGGCCAGGCCGCCCAGGACGTCTACCACCTCGACAAGGACGACCTGTACCTGGTCGGCACGTCCGAGGTGCCGCTGGCGGCCTACCACATGGACGAGATCATCGAAGCCGACAAGCTGCCGCTGCGGTACGCGGGCTTCTCGCCCTGCTTCCGCCGCGAGGCCGGCTCGCACGGCAAGGACACCCGGGGCATCTTCCGGGTGCACCAGTTCGACAAGGTCGAGATGTTCTCGTACGTCGCCCCCGAGGACTCCCAGGCCGAGCACCAGCGCCTGCTGGAGTGGGAGAAGCAGTGGCTGACCTCGCTGGAGCTGCCGTTCCGCGTCATCGACGTCGCCACCGGTGACCTCGGCGCGTCGGCCGCCCGCAAGTTCGACTGCGAGGCGTGGATCCCGACCCAGGGCAAGTACCGCGAGCTGACCTCCACCTCGGACTGCACCGAGTTCCAGTCCCGCCGCCTGTCGATCCGGGTCCGCGACGGCAAGCAGGTCAAGCCGCTGGCCACGCTCAACGGCACGCTGTGCGCCGTACCGCGCACCATCGTGGCGATCCTGGAGAACCACCAGCAGGCCGACGGATCCGTCCGGGTCCCCGAGGTGCTGCGCCCGTACCTGGGTGGCCGGGAGGTCCTGGAACCGGTCGCCAAGTGACCGGCTTCCCGTACCGGCTGATCGCCACCGACCTCGACGGAACGCTCCTGCGCTCCGACGAGTCGGTCTCGCAGCGCACCCGTGACGCGCTCGTCGCGGCCGCCGCGGCGGGCGCGGCCCACATCGTCGTCACCGGCCGCGCGGTCCCGTGGACCCGGCACATCCTGGACGACCTCGGCTACGACGGTCTCGCCGTCTGCGGCCAGGGCGCGCAGGTCTACGACGCCGGAGCGCACCGCCTGCTGACCTCGGTCACCCTGGACCGGCAGCTGGCGGGGATGGCCCTGGCCAAGATCGAGGCCGAGGTGGGCCCGCTGCATCTCGCGGCCAGCCGGGACGGTCTGGACGGCGAAGTGCTGGTCGGCCCCGGATACGCGGTCACCGGCAAGCTCCCGGCGACTCCGTTCACGGACGCGTCCGACCTGTGGACGGCCCCCCTCAACAAGATCTACATACAGCATCCGACGATGGGCGACGACGAGCTGGCGGAGGCCGCACGGCAGGCGGCCGGCGGTTTCGTCACCGTGGCCGTGGCGGGCGAGGGCATCGTGGAACTCCTCCCGCTGGGCCTGTCCAAGGCCACGGGCCTGTCCCTCGCGGCCCGCCGGCTCGGGCTGAAGGCCGCGGACACGATCGCCTTCGGCGACATGCCCAACGACATCCCGATGTTCGCCTGGGCGTCCCGGGGCGTGGCCATGGCCAACGCGCACGAGGAGCTCCGCGCGGTGGCCGACGAGGTGACGTCCTCCAACGAGGAGGACGGCATCGCGGTGGTGCTGGAGCGGTTGCTGGCCCAGCTCGGTTAGCAGCCGGGTCCCGCCGTGGGACGTGCGGTCCGCCACCGGATGCGGGTCCCGCCGTGGGACGTACGGTCCGCCACCGGATGCGGGTCCGCCCTGGGCCACTCGCGCAGTTCCCCGCGCTCCTTGGCGAGTTGCCAGTCGCCGCGCGTCCGGGGAGCGTGCCGTCGCAGCGGGCAGGCGTGCCGCTGGGGCGGCGCGGGTGAGCGCAGCGGCACCTTGTCGGCGCCGCGTTGCGCGACTCATCCGGCCGCCCCAGCGCGGGTGCCCCCTTGCACGAGGGGGCCACAGGGAAGGCGGCCCACGCGAGAGCGACATCGCGTGCTCGAAGCGGCCGCCCCGGGCAGCTCCTGTAGCTCGACGGTGGGGTAACTACACCGGAGCCGGCCTCGGGCTGCCCTGTCGGGAGTCGGGCGTACTGCCGTGCATGGACATCCGCCCGCCTCCACTCCCGGATCACGGCGCCGGGACACTCCCGGCGGATGGGGCACAACCACTGTGCCCCGCCGCCGGGTTGAGCGCCAGCGAATTAGGGGCGGCGCCACCTGCGACGCCGTGCCCTGCTGAAGAACCAGCCCGCGGGGGGCTCGTCGGAGCGCCAGGGCTGGGGCTCGGGCTCCTCGGCCCGCCAGCGGGCGGCGAGCATACGGGCCCGCGCGGACGGTTCGGAGGTCTCGGCGCCCCGTACGAAGGCCTCGTCCAGGACCAGCTCGTCCCAGGCGTCGCCCTCGGACCGCCCCTGCCCGACGCTCCCCGGTATCTCGTCTGCCATCAGCAGCCTCCTAGCCGTTCATCCGCTTTGTCCAGCGTGCCCGGACCGGTGTGAACTTCCCGTCAAGCCGCCGGAGGCCGGCCTACTCCTCGCCCGCCAGCTTCAGCGTGCGCAGTTTCTGCCCGGCGTACCAGGTGGCCAGCACGGTCACGGCCACCAGCAGCACGGTGGCTGTCGTCAGGCCCACGTCCGAGGTCACCAGGTCCCCGCCGGCCACCTTGTGGGCCACGGCCAGCGACCACTGCTGGACGCTGAGCGTGCGGGCGCCGGGCACCAGGGAGCCGAACAGGGCCTCCCAGACCAGCGCGTAGACGAGCCCGAAGACCACCGCGTGCCGGGAGACGGTTCCGAGCAGCAGGAACAGCGCCGAGTAGGCGATGGAGGAGACCAGCGCGGCGACCGTGTAGGCGACGGCGATCTGCTGGCCGTTGCCGTTGAGGATCAGGCCAGCGACCAGGGTCGGCACCGCCGAGAAGACCATGGTCACGGCGATGGCCACGATCAGCTTGGTGAAGATGATCGTGGGCCGCTTCAGCGGCTTGGACAGCAGGTAGACGACGGAGCCGTCGTCGATCTCCGGGCCGATGGCGCCGGTGCCCGCGATGACGCCGATGATCGGGACCATCGTGGCGATCGCGAAGCCACCGAGGACGTCGGCGGCCGTCTGGTCGTCGGTTCCGGCCAGGGCCCGCACGGCCACGGAGATCACGATCAGCAGCAGCGGCAGCGCGCCGAGGATGAGGGCCCGGCGGCGCCCCAGCAGGGCACGGTAGGTGAGCCGGGCGACGGTGGGGTCGTACATTTTCGGCCTCCTACGCCGCGACCAGGTACGAGAACACGGACTCGAGGGACTCGTCGGACGGCGAGACCGTGAGCAGCCGGATGCCGTGGTCCCGGGCGACCTTCGGCAGCAAGGCGGTGAAGCGGCCGAAGTCGACGGCCTGGATGCGCAGCGCACCCTCGGCCACGTCGACCTCGATGCCGGCCGTGGAGGGGTCGGCGATCAGCGCGGCCGCGAGGGCGCGGTCGTCGCTGGAGCGCACCAGGTAGCGGTGCGGGCGGTCGGTCATCAGGCGGCGGATCCTGCGGAAGTCGCCGCTGGCCGCGTGCCGCCCGGCGACGACGACCTCGATGTGCCGGGCGAGCTGTTCCACCTCTTCGAGGATGTGCGAGGAGAACAGCACCGTGCGGCCCTCGTCCCCCATGCGGCGCAGCAGGTCCATGAGCTGCATGCGCTGGCGCGGGTCCATGCCGTTGAAGGGCTCGTCGAGCAGCAGCAGCGACGGGTCGTGGACCAGGGCGGACGCCATCTTCACACGCTGGCGCATGCCCTTGGAGTACGTGGCGATCTGCCGGTCCTGTGCGTACTCCATCTCGACCGTGGCCAGGGCCCTGTGCGCGGCCTTGGCGCCCAGGCCGTGCAACTCGGCGTTGGCGACCACGAATTCACGGCCGGTGAGGAAGTCGTACATCGCCTCGCGCTCGGGGACGATGCCGATGTGCCGGTAGATCCGCTCGTTGCGCCACACCGGCTGTCCGTCGAGGGTGACCGTGCCGGTGGAGGGGGCGAGGAAGCCGCCCATCATGTTGATCAGGGTGGACTTCCCGGCGCCGTTGGGGCCGAGCAGACCGGTGACGCCGGGGCCGATGGTCATGGTGATGTCGTTGACGGCGACCACGTTGCCGAACCAGCGGGAGACGTGGTCGATGCTGAGGGTCGTCACAGTCCCACCTTCTTGTAGCGGCGCATCAGCAGGCCGTAGCTGCCGGCGATCAGGGCGAGCACGACCAGGACGTAGACCACGCCCTGTCCCGTGGAGGGGTCGACCGCTCCGGGGTTGCGGGCGGTCGCGCCCAGGAAGGCCGACTGGACGCCGTCGATGAGCGTGACGGGCGAGAACAGGCCGATCCAAGGGATGGCGGAGGAGTGGTTCTGCACGTCGGCGATGGCCTGGAGCGTGCTGACCGCGCCGTAGGAGATGACCAGCACGGCGATCACGGCCGCGATGCCGAAGCCCCGGCGCGGGGTGACGGCGGCGATGACCAGGCCGATGCCGGCGAAGAGCAGGGAGAGCAGGGCCACGGAGACCAGTCCCTCGGCGAATTCCTTCGTCTGGTGGGCGAAGCCCAGTTTGGACAGCAGCGCGCCCACGTACATCACGAGCAGGGGAGCGGCGGTCAGGATGAAGATCGCCGAGGCGAGCGAGGCGAACTTGGCACGTACGTAGTCGGCGGTCTCGATGGGCCGTGAGAAGTACAGCGGTACGGTCTTGAAGCGCAGGTCGCGGGAGACGGCCTGGGGTGCCTGCGCGGCGACGTACAGGCTGATCACGGCCTGCAACATGATCGCGTAGCGGGTGTAGGCCACCGGCAGTTCGTGCGCCTTCGTGGCGACGGCGACGGCGACCATGATGGCCGCGGGCACGCACATCACCGCGAACAGCAGCATCGGCAGCACCTTGGACTTCACCGAGCGGCCGAGGCCGTAGGCGCCGCGCAGGGACTGCGAGTACAGCGAGCGGCGGGCGTAGGCGCGGCCCAGGCGGGGGCCGTCGTAGCCGCGGTAGCCGATGTCGTGGATGCGGGTCTGGTCGCCCGTGGGGGAGGTCCGGGGCTGCAAGGGGTGCTCAACCGCCATGGCGGGCGGCCTCCTTCCGCTGCTCGTCGTCGGTGTGTTCGGCGCCGCCGGTGAACACCTCTGAGATGTGGTGCCGGCGCTGCTCCATGCGCACCAGGCCGAGGCCGAGGCCGGCGACGACGTCCCGGACCAGGTCGTACGTCTCTTCGCCCTGGGCGGTCAGCAGCAGGATGTGTCCGGCGCCGGGCAGGCCGGCGCCCTCGTTCTCGGTGTCCACCCCGCGCGCGTGGAGCGCCTCGCGGACCGCGCGGGTGCCGTCGGGGTGGGCGTCGCTGTCGGTGACCTCGATCGCCAGGGTGGTCGTGGTCTGGGTGAAGTCCGTGGTGGAGCTCGAGCGCAGCAGCTTGCCGCCGTCGATGACGACGACGTGGTCGCAAGTGCGCTCCAGTTCACCCAGCAGGTGCGAGGTGACCAGGACCGAGATGCCGAAGTCGGTGTGGATGCGGCGGATCAGGCCGAGCATCTCGTCCCGGCCGACCGGGTCGAGGCCGTTCGTCGGCTCGTCCAGGAACACCAGCTTCGGGTCGTGCACCAGCGCCTGGGCGAGCTTCACGCGCTGCTTCATGCCGGTCGAGTAGCCGCCGATGGGGCGGTAGCGCTCCTCGTACAGCCCGACGTGGCGCAGGGTGTCCGCGGTGCGCTCGCGGGCCGCGGTGGGCGGCAGCCCCGACATGCGTGCCATGTGGACGACGAACTCGGTGGCCGAGACGTCGGGCGGCAGGCAGTCGTGCTCCGGCATGTAGCCGACGCGCTCGCGGATGTCGCCGCCGTGGGTGGCGACGTCGAGGCCGAGCACCTCGGCGCGGCCCTCCGTGGCGGGGGACAGACCCAGCAGGATCTTGATCAGGGTGGACTTGCCGGCGCCGTTGGCTCCGACGAGTCCGGTCACACCGGGCCCGATGTCCACGGACAGCCGGTCGAGCGCGGTCACCCGGGGGAACCGCTTGCTCAGGCTTTCGGTCGCGATCACAGTCACGTCCTCGACGGTAGTGACCCGGACCGCGCCGGGTCGTCAGACCTCAGAGCCGTCTTCGCGTCAGACCCAGGTATTACGGGTCCCTAAGGGATGCCCCGCCTCAGGGTCACCCGGGGTTTTCCACAGCCTGTCGCTCCTCCTATTGACGCCACCTCTAACAACTGTCACATTCACCAGTGTCAAGTTACGGACGCGTACCGCAGTCGACGCAGGAGTCGGCGGCACGACGGGACGGGGCGGCATGACGACGGCAGTGAGCAGCGAACTCTCCACGGAACTGCGGGGGTTCAGGCGGGTGCAGCGCCTCGCCTACGAGTGCGCGGAGGCGGTCGCGGCGCGCCTGGAGCCGGGTGTGACCGAGCGCGAGGCGGCGCGGATGCAGCGGGAGTGGCTGCGCGAGCGCGGGGTGCGGGACTGGTTCCACCTGCCCTTCGCCTGGTTCGGCGACCGCACGGCCTTCGTGAACTTCCGCATACCGCTGCAGTTCTTCCCCACCGACCGCGCCCTGGAGCCCGGCATGCCGTTCATCCTGGACATGGCGCCGGTGTACGAGGGCTGCACGGCGGACATCGGCTACTCGGGCTCGCTGGGCGTCAACCCGGTGCAGGAGCGGCTGATGGCCGACCTGGAGGCGCACCGCGAACTGATCCTGCGCGAGGTGCGCGAGCGGCGCCCGCTGCGCGAGATCTACGAGGACGTGGACCGGCTCATGGCCCGCCAGGGCTACGCCAACCGGCACCGCGCGTATCCCTTCGGGGTCATCGCCCACAAGGTGGACCGGGTGAAACAGCGCCGCTTCTCCCCCCACCTCTTCGGATTCGGTACGCAGTCGCTGAAGGGCCTGGCCTCCGACGCGCTGCACGGCCACCGTGACGGCTGGTCGCCGCTGTGGTCGCCGTACGGCTTCTCCGACCACCCGCCGCAGCCCGGCCTGTGGGCGGTGGAACCACACCTCGGCTTCCGGGGTACGGGCGCGAAGTTCGAGGAGATCCTCGTGGTCACCGACTCCGAGGACCCCGAGCAGAGCGCGTTCTGGCTGGACGACGATCTACCGCACGTGCGGCGCTGGGCGGAGGAGAAGTGACGCTGAGGGGTGCCCGGGAGCGCCGGGTGGCGACCGGTGGGATCGAGCTGTGCGTGGCCGAGCTGGGCGATCCCCAGCAGCCGACGGTGGTGCTGGTGCACGGTTACCCGGACAGCAAGGAGGTCTGGTCGGAGGTCGCCGTCCGTCTGGCCGACCGCTTCCATGTGGTCCTGTACGACGTCAGGGGCCACGGTCGCTCCACGGCGCCCGAGCCGCTGCGCGGCGGTTTCACCCTGGCCAAGCTGACCGACGACTTCCTGGCCGTGATCGATGCGGTCAGCCCGGAGCGCCCGGTGCACCTGGTCGGGCACGACTGGGGCTCGGTGCAGTCCTGGGAATTCGTGACCGTGGGCCGCACGGAGGGCCGTATCGCCTCCTTCACCTCGATGTCCGGGCCGTCCCTCGACCACTTCGGGCACTGGATCAACGCGCGCCTGAAGCGGCCGACTCCCCGGCGGGTGGGCCAGCTCCTCGGCCAGGGCGCCAAGTCCTGGTACGTGTATCTGCTGCACACCCCGGCCCTGCCGGAACTGGCCTGGCGCGGCCCGCTCGGCAAACGCTGGCCGAAGATCCTGGAGCGGATGGAGAAGGTCCCCGGCGGCGACTACCCGACCGCCTCCCTCCCCTCCGACGCGGCGCACGGGGCCTGGCTGTACCGGGACAACGTCCGCGCCCGGCTGCGCCGGCCGCGCCCCGACGCGTACGCGCACGCGCCCGTGCAGCTCATCACGCCCCAGGGGGACGCGTTCCTCTCCGAGCGCCTCTACGACGACCTGGAGCGGTGGGTGCCCCGGCTGACCCGCCGCACGCTCCCGGCGAAGCACTGGGTCCCGCGCACGCGCCCCGATCAACTGGCCTCCTGGATCGAGGACTTCGTGACGTCCGTGGAAGGCGGCCGGACGGAGCCGGCGGCCACCGGTCACCACGCCGAGCGCTTCGGCGGGCAACTGGTCCTGATCACCGGGGCCGGCAGCGGCATCGGCCGGGCCACGGCGTTCGCGTTCGCCGAGGCCGGTGCACGGGTGGTGGCCGTCGACCGCGACGCCGAGGCCGCCGCCCGCACGGCCGAGCTGTCCCGGCTGATCGGCGCGCCCGAAGCCTGGGCGGAGCCGGCCGACGTCTCCGACGAGCAGTCGATGGAGAAGCTCGCGGAGAAGGTGCACCGCGCGTACGGCGTGCCGGACGTGCTGGTCAACAACGCGGGCATCGGTCTGTCGGGCTCCTTCTTCGCCACCACGACCGACGACTGGCGCAGGGTGCTGGACGTGAACCTGTGGGGCGTGATCCACGGCTGCCGTCTGTTCGGCACCCGCATGGCGGAGCGCGGTCAGGGCGGCCACATCGTCAACATCGCATCGGCGGCCGCGTTCCAGCCCTCACGCGTACTGCCCGCCTACAGCACCTCCAAGGCGGCGGTGCTGATGCTCTCCGAGTGCCTGCGCGCCGAACTCGCGGGCCAGGGCATCGGCGTGAGCGCGATCTGCCCCGGGATCGTCAACACGAACATCACCTCCACGGCCCGCTTCGCGGGTGTGGACGAGGCGGAGGAGCGCCGCCGCCGGAAGAGCTCGGCCCGTCTGTACGGCCTGCGCAACTACCCGCCGGAGAAGGTCGCCGAGGCGATCCTGGACGCCGTGGCCCACAACCGGGCGGTCGTACCGGTGACTCCGGAGGCCCGCGGGGCCCATCTGCTGTCGCGCTTCCTGCCGGGAGCGCTGCGTCGGCTCGCGCGCGTGGAACCGAAGTTGTGAGGGAAGAAGGGGCCGCACGGTGGTGGTGCGGGGAGGTCGCCGGGTGCGGATGCGCCGTGTCCGGTCGCGCAGTTCCCCGTGCCTCTGCGGGCGCCCGCATACACCCCGTCCAGTAGTTGAGGAGTCCCCGGCATGCCCGACCCCGCTGCCCGGAACGCCTATCGCATCGAGGACTTGGCCCACCGCACCCGCACCACCGTGCGAACCATCCGCGCCTACCAGGACCGCGGTCTCCTCCCCCGTCCCGAACGGCGGGGCCGGGCGAACCTCTACTGCGAGGCGCACGTCACCCGGCTCCACCAGATCGCCCACCTCCTGGACCGCGGCTACACCCTGGCCTCGATCAAGGAGCTGCTGGACGCCTGGGACACCGGCCGTGGCCTGGGCGGAGTCCTGGGCCTGGTCACCGAGGTGGAGGGGCCGTGGACGGACGAGCGCCCCGACCGGATCACCCGTGCCGACCTGGACGCCCGCTTCGGTGGCACGCCCGACGACGACGCCGTGACCGAGGCGGTCGAACTCGGGGTACTGGAGCGGATCGACGGTGACCCCGACACGTTCCTCGTGCCGAGCCCCCAAGAGCTCGCGGTGGCCGCGGAGTTGTACGCGGCCGGCGTGCCGCTGCCCGCGATAGTGGGCCACCTACGGGAGTTGCGGGGTCAGGTCGAGCACATCGCGGCACGCTTCCTGGAGTTCACCACCGAGTACGTCTTCGCCCGCTACCTGGACGATCCGGGGCACCGTACGGACGCGCACGCGGCGGAGGCGGCCTCACTGGTGCGCCGTCTGCGCCCCCTGGCCCAGCAGACGATGGACGCAGAACTGGCCCGGGCGATGCGTATGTTGGCCACCCGCCACCTGCGCAGTCACCTCGGTGCGGAAACCCTGGACGTGGAACCTGCGGGTGCCCGCTGTGTCACCCTTCCCGTGGAGACGATCGACGCCGTGGAAAGGCTGGTTGGCCGGCAACATGTCTCCGAGTTCGTCGCACTGGCGGCGGAACGCGAGGTGCGCGCCAGGGCTTTGGACCGGATCTCCTCAGGAGGGGTACCGGACACCGGCGTTCGCGAAGCTCCTTGACGGATGCGCCACTTGTCCACAGTCTCGCCAACTTCCTTGTGGATAACCCACCTTGGTTGTGGATCAAACCTGGGAACAAAAAAACCTGCGTGATCCGCGTCTCTCCCGCACGCTGGACGCATGAACGAACGGAACGACGAAAGACCGATCGACGACAGACGTACCGTGAAGGTGTCGAAGTACCTCTCCAAACATCTGCGGCACCAGCCGGAGCGCATCGGACTCACCCTCGACCCGGGCGGCTGGGTGGAGATCGACACTCTCATCGCCGCCGCCGCTGCCCACGGCTTCCGGTTCACACGCGAGGAACTGGACCACGTGGTGGCCACCAACGACAAACAGCGCTTCGCGATCGAGGGCAGCAGGATCCGCGCCAGCCAGGGCCACAGCATCGACGTCGACCTCGGCCTGTCCCCGGCGACCCCGCCGCCGTACCTCTACCACGGCACCGTGGCCCGCAACTTGGACGCGATCCGGGCGGACGGCCTCAGGCCCATGAACCGGCACGACGTCCACCTCTCCGCCGACCGTGACACCGCCACCCGCGTCGGCGCCCGCCGTGGCCGCCCCGTCGTGCTCGCCGTCGACGCCGGCGCCATGCACCGCGACGGCCACGTCTTCCACGTCAGCGCCAACGGGGTCTGGCTGACCAAGGCGGTACCGCCGCACTACCTGCGTTTCCCGGGCGTCCACTGACCCGTGGGGCCGCCCCGCTCGCTGTCCACCCGCCCGATCCGTGGTCG
Source organism: Streptomyces sp. NPDC046759 (assembly GCF_040645475.1). Lineage (NCBI taxonomy): Bacteria > Bacillati > Actinomycetota > Actinomycetes > Kitasatosporales > Streptomycetaceae > Streptomyces > Streptomyces sp. NPDC046759. The sequence continues at coordinate 132,107 of NZ_JBEYYJ010000025.1, forward strand.
GCCAGTCGCCTACGGTGACCGTTTGGTCCGCTGCTCGCGGGTCCCCGTACTCTCGAACGCATGAGTCTGCGTCTGAGCACCGTGATCCTGCCCTACCGCCGCTGGAGCGAAGGCGGCCGTTCGGCCTGGGTGCGGGCCGAACAGCTCGGCTTCCACACCGCGTACACCTACGACCACCTGTCCTGGCGCAGCTTCCGTGACGGCCCGTGGTTCGGCGCGGTCCCGACACTGACCGCCGCCGCTGCCGCCACCGAGCGGCTGCGCCTCGGCACCCTGGTGACCTCGCCGAACTTCCGGCACCCGGTGACCCTCGCCAAGGAGCTGATCTCCCTGGACGACATCTCCGGCGGCCGGATCACCCTCGGCATCGGCGCGGGCGGCACCGGCTTCGACGCGTCCGCGCTGGGGCAGGAGCCGTGGACCCCGCGGGAGCGCGCCGACCGGTTCGCCGAGTTCGTGCCGCTGCTGGACCGGCTGCTCACCGAGGACGCCGTGTCGTCCGGGGGCCGCTTCTATTCGGCGCACGAGGCGCGCAACATCCCGGGCTGTGTACAGCGGCCCCGGCTGCCCTTCGCGGTGGCGGCCACCGGCCCCCGCGGCCTCAAGCTCGCCGCGCGGTACGGACAGGCATGGGTGACCACCGGCGATCCGAAGCTCTACGAGACCGGCACCCCGGAGCAGTCCGTCGAGGCTCTGCGCGGGCAGGTCACCAAGCTGTCCGCGGCTTGCGCGGACGCCGGACGGGACGTGGCCGGCCTGGACAAGATCCTGCTCACCGGCTTCACCCCGGACCGCGCCCGGCCGCTTCAGTCCCTGGACGCCTTCGTCGACTTCGCCGGCCGGCACCAGGAGCTGGGCTTCACCGAGATCGTGGTCCACTGGCCCGTCCCGGACTCCGACTTCGCCGCGGACGAGAAGGTCTTCGAACAGATCGCCATGGAGGCCCCGGCCCAACTGGCCTGACCGGTAGGGCCACGGAGGTCTGAGCGTCATATCTGTGTCATCTGTGCGCAGGACCGCACGGCCGTGCGGGCATATGCGCGAGAATGACCCGGTGACCTCAGCGACCAGACAGCCCGGGACCCCGTCCGCCGCCGTACGGCCGCGGCTGATCGCCACCGACCTCGACGGCACCCTGCTGCGCGACGACAAGTCGGTCTCACCGCGCACAGTCGCCGCACTGGCCGCCGCCGAGGAGGCAGGCATCGAGGTCTTCTTCGTCACCGGCCGCCCGGCCCGCTGGATGGACGTCGTCAGCGACCACGTCCACGGCCACGGCCTCGCGATCTGCGGCAACGGCGCCGCCGTGGTCGACCTGCACGGCGGCCCCGGCGCCCACCGCTTCGTCAAGGTGCGCGAACTGGCCCGCCGCAACGCCCTGGACGCTGTGAAGCTGCTGCGCGACACCGCCCCCGGCACGGTGTTCGCGGTGGAGCAGACGTACGGCTTCCACCAGGAGCCTGACTATCCCAAGCTGCACATGGAGATACCGGACAACCTCCTGCCGGCCGAGCGTCTCCTCGCCCCCGACGGGCCGGACGCCGACCAGCCCGTGCTCAAGATCCTCGCCTACCACCCGGATCTCGACCCGGACGCCTTCCTCACCCTCGCCCGGCTGGCGATCGGTGACCGCGCCAACGTCACCCGCTCCAGCCCCAGCGCCCTGCTGGAACTGAGTGGTCCGGACGTCTCCAAGGCCAGCACCCTCGCCCTGTGCTGCGCCGAGCGCGGCATCTCGCACGAGGAGGTCGTCGCCTTCGGTGACATGCCCAACGACGTCGAGATGCTGACGTGGGCGGGCCAGTCCTTCGCGATGGGCAACGCCCACCCGGACGTCGTCGCCGCCGCGTCCGGCCGTACGGTCGCCAACAACGAGGACGGGGTCGCGGTCGTGATCGAACAACTGCTCGCGGAACGCCTCTGAGGGGACGTCCCGCCCGGCACGGCGCATCCCGTCGTCAGGGCGGCGATACGGGAGGCGCCGGCATGACCGGGGGGCGCCCGTCAGCGCGCCCCCACCGACATCTCCGCCTCCGCCTCCCGCCTCGCCAGCGCCCGCAGCGGCCCGTCCTCCTCGAGCAGCTCCGCGTACGTGCCGCGCTGCACCACCCGGCCCGCGTCGAGCACGATCACCTCGTCCACGGCCTCCAGTCCCGCCAGCCGGTGGGTGATCAGCACTGTCGCACGGCCCTGGGTGGCGGCCAGCAGATCGGCGGTCAGCGCGTCGGCCGTCGGCAGGTCCAGGTGCTCCGCGGGCTCGTCGAGGACCAGGACGGGGAAGTCGGCCAGCAGGGCGCGAGCCAGAGCCAGCCGCTGCCGCTGGCCGCCGGACAGCCGCGCCCCGTGCTCACCGACCAGCGTGTCCAGGCCATCGGGCAACCCGTCCACCCAGTCCAGCAGCCGGGCCCGGTCCAGCGCCCGGCGCAGCTCGGCCTCGGTGGCGTCCTTCCTGGCCAGCAGCAGGTTCTCGCGCACCGAGCTGTCGAAGAGATGCGCGTCCTGCGCACACAGCCCGACAAGCCGCCGCACGTCGTCCCCGGCCAGCGCGTACGCGTCCACACCGGCGAGCGTGTACGAGCCCTGTTCCGCATCGAGGAAGCGCAGCAGCACCTGGGCGAGAGTCGTCTTGCCGGAACCGGACGCCCCGACCACCGCGATCCGCCGCCCCTCGCGCAATGTGAGATCGAACCCGGCCAGCGCCTGCCTCCGCTGCCCCTCGTACCGCGCGGCCAGCCCCTTGAGCACCACCGGGAACGGTGAGGCGGGTGGCTGCCGGGGCGACTCGGGCTCGCGTACGGGCTCCGGAGCATCCAGCACCTCGTACACGCGCTCCGCGCTCCGCCGCACCCGCTGCCGGTGGCGGACGGCCAGCGGCAGGCCGAGTACGGCCTCGAAGGCGGCCAGGGGAGTGAGGACGACCACGGCCATCGCCACGCCGTCGAGCCGGCCCGCGGCCACCGCCTGGGCGCCGAACAGCGCGGTCGCCGTGACGGTCAGGCCGGAGATCAGCGCGGTCAGCCCGTCGCCGAGCGCGGTCACCGCGGCCGCGCGAGAGGCGATCCGGGTGAGGGTGCCGTCGGCGTGCCGGGCCGCGTCCGTGCGGGCGGGCAGCGCACCGGCGACGGTCAGCTCGGCGGTGCCGGTGAGCAGGTCGGTGACACGGGTGGCGAGCACGCCCCGGGCGGGGGCCAGCCGTCGCTCGGTCCGCCGGGCCACGGTCGCGGTGACGAGCGGCACACCGACGCCGTCCGCGACGAGACCCGCCGCCAGGGCGGCGCCGGCCGCGGGAAGCAGCCAGGCCGTGAAGCCGACGGAGGCGGCAAAGACAGCGGCGGCGACCGACGCGGGCAGCAGCCAGCGCAGCCAGTAGTCCTGGAACGCGTCCACGTCCGCGACCAGCCGGGTCAGCAGATCGCCCCGGCGGACGGACCGCAGTCCGGCGGGCGCCAGCCGCTCCAGGCGCCGGTAGACCGCGACCCGGGTGTCGGCCAGCATCCGCAGCACGGCGTCGTGCGACACCAGGCGCTCCGCGTACCGGAAGACGGCCCGCGCGATCCCGAACGCCCGCGTGGCCGTCACGGCCACCATCAGATACAGCACCGGGGGCTGCTGCGCGGCCCGTGAGATGAGCCAGCCGGACGTCGCCATCAGCCCGACGGCACTCCCGAGCGCCAGGGCGCCGAGCAACGCTGCCAGCAGCAATCGCCCCCGCCGGGGCCCGGCAAGCCCCCGAACCCGCCCCAGCACGCGCCGGGAGCGCCCCGAAGCCGCACCTTCCGATCCCCCCTCTGCCAGCTCGGACAACATCTCCGCCGGGCCACCGTCCAGCCCGCCGAGTCGGGTGGCGGCCTGGCGGGGACGGGGGTCGAGGAAGGGGAGCGTCCTGGTGGGCCGCCCGTCGCTCCGGCCGCCCAACGACTCCGCACACCCCACCCGCACCACCCTGTCGGCCACCTCCAGCAACGCGGGCCGATGCACGACGAGCAGCACCGTCCGCCCGGCGGCCAGCCTCCGTACCGCCGCCACGACCTCCGCCTCGGTCACCCCGTCCAGCGCAGCCGTCGGCTCGTCCAGCACCAGCACGGGCCGGTCGGCGAGGAAGGCCCGGGCAAGCGCCAACCGCTGCCGCTGCCCCGCCGACAGGCCCAGACCGTCCTCGCCCAGCACGGTCTCGGCACCCTCGGGCAACGCGTCCACGAACTCCAGCGCACCCGCGTCCCGCAAGGCCCGGCGCACGGCACGGTCGTCCGCATCGGGCCGGGCCAGCCGCACGTTCTCCGCGATGGTCCCGGCATACAGATGCGGCCGCTGCGGCACCCACGCGATACGCGACCGCCACTCCTGCAGATCGAGGCCGGCGAGATCCGCTCCCCCGACCCGCACCCGCCCCTCGGTGGGCTGGACGAACCCGAGCAGCACGTTCAGCAACGTCGACTTGCCCGCCCCGCTCGGTCCCACCAGCGCGACCGTCTCACCGGGCTCCATGGTGAACGACACGTCCGTCACGGCGGCCGCGGAACGGCCGGGATAGCGAACGGTGACCCCCTCGAAGGCGACAGCGCCCGTCTGCACGGCCCCGGTACCGGACGCCGGAAGCGGCGCCTGCAGCACCGTGAAGATCTCCTCCGCGGCGGCAAGCCCCTCGGCCGCCGCGTGGTACTGCGCGCCGACCTGACGCAAGGGAAGGTAGGCTTCGGGCGCCAGCACGAGGATCACCAGACCGATGTACAGATCCATGTCGCCGTGCACCAGCCGCATTCCGATCGTCACCGCGACCAAGGCGACCGACAGCGTGGCCAGCAACTCCAGCGCGAAGGAGGAGAGGAACGCGATGCGCAGAGTCCGCAGAGTGGCCTGGCGGTACTCCCCGGTGATCCGGCGGATGGACTCGGCCTGAGCCTTGGCCCGGCCGAACACCTTCAGCGTGGGCAGTCCGGCGACCACGTCCAGGAAGTGCCCGGACAGCCGGGACAACAGCCGCCACTGACGGTCCATGCGGGACTGGGTGGCCCAGCCGATCAGCATCATGAAGAGCGGAATGAGAGGCAGGGTGCCGACGATGATGGCCGCCGACACCCAGTCCTCGGTGACGATCCGCGCCAGCACCGCCACCGGCACGACCACCGCGAGCCCCAACTGCGGGAGGTAACGCGCGAAGTAGTCGTCGAGGGCATCGACCCCGCGCGTGGCCAGGGTGACCAGCGAACCGGTGCGCTGGCCGGCCAGCCACCCGGGACCGAGCGCCGCCGCCCGGTCGAGAAGCCGCCCGCGCAGCTCGGACTTCACCGCCGCGCCGGCCCGGTGGGCGGCGAGTTCGGTGAGCCACGCGACAACCGACCGGCCCACGCCGACGGCCGCCAACAGCAGCAGGGGAGTGCGCAGTTCGGCGACGGACTGGCCGTGCTGGAACGCTCCGACGACGACCTGGGCGATGAGCATCGCCTGGGCGATGAGCAGTCCCGCGCCGACGGCCCCCAGGCCGACGACGGCCATGAGGAAGGAGCGCGTGGCGCGGGCGTACTTCAGCAGGCGGGGATCGATTGGTTTCACGTGAAACGTGCCCTTCGGTCCAGAGGGTGTGTTTCACGTGAAACACACCCTCGGCGGACTCAGTGCGTGGCGCCGACCGCAGCGTCGGGGGCGATGTGCTGCGTGCCGATCCGCTTACGGAAGACCCAGTAGGTCCAGCCCTGGTACAGCAGCACCAGGGGCGTGGCGACGGCCGCCAGCCACGTCATGATCTTCAGTGTGTACGGGCTCGACGAGGCATTGGTGACCGTCAGGCTCCAGTCCCCGTTCAGCGTGGACGGCATGACATTCGGGAAGAGCGAAAGGAAGAGCATCGCCACGGCGGCCACGATCGTGAGACCGGACAACGTGAACGCCCATCCCTCGCGCCCCGCCTGGTTGGCCACGAGAGCGGCCACCAGAGCGACGACCGCCACGATCAGGGCCACCAGGCTCTCGCCGTCACCGCTGTGGGCCTGTGTCCACAGCAGGAAGCCGAGCGCCACGACGGCCGTGACGAGGCCGACCCGCAGCGCCAGCTGCCGTGCCCGCACTCGGATGTCCCCCACGGTCTTCAGCGCGGTGAAGACCGCTCCATGGAAGGTGAACAGCGTGAGCGTCACCAGACCACCGAGCAGGGCATAGGGGCTCAGCAGGTCCCAGACGGTACCGACGTACTCGAAATGCTGGTTGATCTTCACCCCCCGGACGATGTTCCCGAAGGCCACCCCCCACAGGAAGGCCGGGATCAGCGAGGTCCAGAAGATCGCCGTCTCCCAGTTGCGCTGCCAGTTCTCCTCGGGTCGCTTCACCCGGTACTCGAAGGCGACGCCCCGGACGATCAGACAGACCAGGATGACCAGCAACGGCAGGTAGAAGCCGGAGAAGAGCGTGGCGTACCACTCCGGGAACGCGGCGAAGGTGGCACCGCCGGCCGTGAGCAACCACACCTCGTTGCCGTCCCAGACGGGTCCGATGGTGTTGATCAGCACGCGCCGTTCCGGCCGGTTGCGGGCCAGCAGCTTGGTGAGGACACCGACCCCGAAGTCGAAGCCCTCCAGGAAGAAGTAGCCGGTCCACAGGACGGCGATGAGGACGAACCAGACGTCGTGAAGTTCCATGACTGTTCCCCCGGCCTAGTACGAGAAGGCCATCGGCTTGTCGGCGTCACGGGTGTCGCCGCCGATCTTCGTGGGCGGGTTGAGGTCGGCATCGGTCAGCTCGGGCGGGCCGGCCTTGACGTACTTCACGAGCAGCTTGACCTCGATCACGGCGAGGATCGCGTACAGCACGGTGAAGACGGTCATCGAGATGAGGACCTCACCCTGGGAGACGCCGGGGGAGACCGCATCCCGGGTCTGCAGGACGCCGTAGACGGCCCACGGCTGGCGGCCCGTCTCGGTGAAGATCCAGCCCCAGGAGTTGGCGATCAGCGGGAAGGCCAGGGTCCAGGTCGCTATGCGCCAGTACCAGGGCGTGAGCTTCGGGCTGAGCGCCTTGTTCTTGAAGAGCACCAGATGCGGCACCTCGTCCTCACCGACCCGCAGATGCTGCGGCAGCATGAACTTCCTGCGGGTCAGCCACAGTCCGGCCAGTCCGATGGCGAAGGAAGCCATGCCGAAGCCGATCATCCAGCGGAATCCCCAGAAGGCGACCGGGATGTTGGGCCGGTAGTCACCCGGGCCGAACTTCTGCTGCTCGGCCTTGTTGACGTCGTTGATGCCGGGGACGGACGAGGTGAAGTCGTCGTTGGCGAGGAAGGACAGCAGGCCCGGTATCTCGATCGCGACGGTGTTGTGGCCCTTCTCCACGTCGCCGTAGGCGAAGATCGAGAAAGGTGCCGGCTTCTGCCCGTCCCACAGCGCCTCGGCAGCCGCCATCTTCATCGGCTGCTGCTTGAACATGACCTTGCCGAGGGTGTCACCGCTGATGGCGGTGAGCAGACCGGCGATGACGACGGTGACCAGGCCGAGCCGCAGCGAGGTCTTCATCTCGCGGATGTGCTTCTTGCGGGCCAGGTGGTAGGCCGCGATGCCGACCATGAACGCGCCCCCGGTCAGGAAGGCTGCGGACAGTGTGTGGAAGGCCTGGCTGAGAGCGGTGTTCTGGGTCAGCACGGCCCAGAAGTCGGTCAGCTCGGCCCGGCCCTTCGCCTTGTCGATCTTGTAGCCGACCGGGTGCTGCATCCACGAGTTGGCTGCCAGGATGAAGTACGCCGACAGGATCGTGCCGATCGAGACCATCCATATGCAGGCCAGATGGATCTTCTTGGGCAGCTTGTCCCAGCCGAAGATCCACAGTCCGATGAAGGTGGACTCGAAGAAGAACGCGATCAGGGCCTCGAAGGCGAGCGGCGCACCGAAGATGTCACCGACGAAGCGTGAGTAGGCGGACCAGTTCATGCCGAACTGGAACTCCTGCACGATGCCCGTGACCACGCCCATGGCGATGTTGATCAGGAAGAGCTTGCCCCAGAACTTCGTCGCCCTGAGGTACTTCTCCTTCTCCGTGCGCACCCAGGCCGTCTGCAGCCCGGCCGTGAGGGCGGCCAGGGAGATGGTCAGCGGGACGAACAGGAAGTGGTAGACGGTGGTGATGCCGAACTGCCAGCGCGCCAGTGTCTCCGGCGCCAGAGCCAGGTCCACGTCGTCACTCTCCTTACTACGCCGTGGTACAGCGGCGGTTTGCCCCGTTCATCGCACACATACAGGGCAATCGGGACGCGCTTGTGAACGCGTTCACATTCACAAGCTATTATGACGCACTGATTTTCGGCAAGGACCGGGGGGTCCCCCCTCTGCCTTCACGTCAAGCCCTTGGCAGCGACTTCAACATCTTGTTGAATTGCGCGCCATGCAGATACGGATCTCCTGGCCCGCGGGAAACATCACCGCGACGCTCGACGCAGACACCCCGACCGCACAGGCCCTCGCCAAGGCCCTGCCACTCACCTCCAGCGCCTGCACATGGGGCGAGGAGGTCTATTTCGACACAGGAGTCTCTGTTTCACGTGAAACGGACGCCCGGCAGGTCGTGGAGCCTGGCACGGTGGCCTTCTGGACGGACGGCGACGCGCTCGCCCTCCCCTACGGACCCACTCCGATCTCGCGGGGGTCCGAGTGCCGCCTCGCGAGCCCGTGCAACATCCTCGGAAACCTGGACGGGGACGCCGGCGTCCTGGCGACCGTACGCGACGGCGACCCCATCCGTGTGGAACTGATCGACGAGTAGAACCTGCTTCCGGCTACAGCTCCCTGCGGAACGCCTCCGCCACCTTGAGGAAGATGTCGTTCGCCTCGGCCTCCCCGACCGTCACCCGCACACCCTCGCCCGGGAACGGCCGGATCACCACACCGTGCTGCTCACAGGCCTGAGCGAACGCAACCGTGCGCTCCCCCAGCCGCAGCCAGACGAAGTTCGCCTGCGTCTCCGGAACCGTCCAGCCCTGGGCGCGCAGCCCGTCGACCACGCGTGTGCGCTCGCACACCAGCGAGCCGACCCGGCCGAGCAGCTCGTCCTCGGCCCGCAGCGAGGCGATCGCCGCTTCCTGGGCGAGCTGGCTGACGCCGAAGGGCACCGCCGTCTTGCGCAAGGCCGCCGCGATCGGCTCGTGGGCGATCGCAAAACCGACACGGAGCCCGGCGAGCCCATAGGCCTTGGAGAACGTGCGGAGAACACAGACGTTGGGCCGGTCCCGGTACAGCTCGACACCGTCGGGCACCTCGGGGTCGCGGATGAACTCGCGGTAGGCCTCGTCCAGCACCACCAGGATGTCACCGGGCACCCGATCGAGGAACCGCTCCAGCTCGGCCCGCCGCACCACCGTGCCGGTCGGGTTGTTGGGGTTGCAGACGAAAATCAGACGAGTCCGCTCGGTGATCGCGTCCGCCATCGCGTCCAGATCATGCACATCGCCCGGCGTGAGCGGCACCTGCACCGACCGGGCGCCGCTGATCTGCGTGAGGATGGGGTACGCCTCGAAGGACCGCCAGGCGTAGATCACCTCGTCGCCCGGACCGCTGGTGGCCTGGATGAGCTGCTGGGCGACACCCACCGAACCGGTGCCGGTGGCCAGGTGGGAGACAGGGACGGCGAAACGCTCCGACAGCTCGGCCATCAGCCCGGTGCAGGCCATGTCCGGGTAGCGGTTGAAGTCGCACGCGGCCGCCGTCACGCTCTCCATGACGCCGGGCAGCGGCGGGTAGGGGTTCTCGTTGGAGGACAGCTTGTAGGCGACCGGCCCGCCGGCCGCGGCGGGCTTGCCCGGCTTGTAGGTGGGGATACCCTCCAGCTCGGCGCGCAGCTTGGGGCTCGTCTCGCTCACCGCAGTCCTCCTCGCGACCACCGGCGGACCGTCGACGCCGCCGGCTTCCAATACTCCTCACCTTATGAGGATTCGGCCCCGGTGCGTACAGGTGGCGGGCCTGCAAATGCCCGAGCAGCTGCGAGCCGGCGCCATCCCGGGGCATCACGATGCGAAGGCGTACGTTTCAGGGGGCGCGCCGTACATATATCTATGCGCCGGTAGCTCACGCCGTGGCGCGCATCGCCCGTGCAGGTGAGTTGAGACCTCTTCGAGACATCGGGCACTTGGCAGGTCCATACGCGTCGCCACGTCACGTCCTGCTGCCGAATCGTTCAACTGCCTTATTTTCCAAGGCAGTTCGACTGCTGTGACCATGCAGAAACGTGCCTGTCAAGGCGTGCATATGCGTCCGCACTACCCCACCGCATGAGCCCTACTATCGGCTCGCCATGACAGCAGCAGGGAAGCACCAGGTGAGCCGCGCGGAAACCTCACGTCGAGGAAGCCGGCCGGGCCGGGCGGGCATCAGAGACGTGGCCGCCGCCGCCGGGGTCTCCATCACGACCGTCTCCGACGCCCTCAACGGCAAGGGTCGGCTCCCGGATGCCACCCGACGCCACGTCCGCGAGGTCGCCGACCGGCTGGGGTACCGCCCCTCGGCCGCCGCCCGCACCCTCCGTACCGGCAAGTCGGGACTGATCGGCCTGACCGTGACGACGTACGGGGATGAACCTTTCACCTTCACGGAGTTCGCCTACTTCGCAGAGATGGCACGGGCCGCCACCTCGGCCGCGCTCGCCCGCGGCTACGCCCTGGTCATCCTGCCCGCGACCTCACGCCACGACGTCTGGTCCAACGTGGCCCTCGACGGCACCGTTGTCATCGATCCGTCCGACCAGGATCCGGTGGTCACCGAACTCGTCCGGCAGGGCCTGCCCGTCGTCTCCGACGGCCGCCCGGCCGGCTCACTGCCGGTCACGGCCTGGGTCGACAACGACCACGAGGCCGCCGTGCTCGGCATCCTCGACCACCTCGCCGACGCCGGCGCCCGCCGCATCGGGCTGCTCACGGGCACGACGACGGACACGTATACCCACCTGTCCACCACCGCCTACCTGCGCTGGTGCGAGCGCGTCGGCCAGGATCCGGTCTACGAGGCCTATCCCGCGCACGACCCGTGTGCGGGCGCGGTAGCCGCCGACCGGCTGCTCGCCCGCCCCGACCGGCCCGACGCGGTCTACGGTCTGTTCGACCCCAACGGCACCGATCTGCTGGCCGCCGCCCGCCGCTACGGGCTCCGCGTCCCCGACGACCTGCTGCTGGTGTGCTGCAGCGAGTCCATGGTGTACGCCAGCACCGAGCCGGCCATCACCACGCTCTCCCTGAAACCGCGCCGCATCGGCACCGCGGTCGTCCAGCTCCTCATCGACGCCATCGAGGGCCTGGAGTCGGACCAGCCGGTCGAGCAGGTGATACCGACCGAGCTGATCGTCCGCACCTCGTCCCAGCGGCGCCCGCCACGTACGACGGTCAGCCCGCCACGGACGCCGGAGAAATAGCGCCGGAAAGCGGGGCGCTCACCCCGTACGTCCGCCCTCCAGGGGAGGGGACTCGACGGGCGGCGAGGGGCGGGCCGGGTGTTCGGTCGGCCGATAGCGGGCCGAACACCTGCCCAAACGGGGCGAAAGCCGCGGTGAACTGGAGTCTTGTTCCGATTCCCCACCCCTGGGTCATCACACGGCGCGACGCGCATTCCTATGATGGGCCCACGACACCGTGGACCGCTGCGACCAGGCAGTCCGAAGCGGTGCAGATGCGGCGCGATGGTGGAGGGGTCTGATGACTCAGGGGGCCGGTCAGGGACCCGAGGTGGAGCGGACGGCTACGCTGCGCGACTTCCGGGTGCCGGCATATGTCAACGAGACCGGTCCGTACGTCCGCACCGCCCACCCGGGCGACACCGCGCCGCCCGTCGACGAGCCGTACCCCGACGGCTACACGCCCACCCAGCGCGACCTGCCCGTCATCGACCGGCCGGAGACGCGGCGGGAGCCCGTCGAACCGGTGCCCGCGGCCCCGGCACCGCAGCCCGCCGCCGGGCCCGGTCCGCTGTTCGTCGTCGGAGACGTTCACGGGTACCTCGACGAACTGGTGACCGCCCTGCAGGAGCAGGGGCTCATCGACGCCTCGGGCCAGTGGTGTGCCGGCACCACGCGGCTGTGGTTCCTCGGTGACTTCACCGACCGCGGACCCGACGGCATCGGCGTCATCGACCTCGTGATGCGGCTCTCCGCCGAGGCGGCGGCGGCCGGCGGCTACTGCAAGGCCCTCTTGGGCAACCACGAGCTGCTGCTGCTCGGCGCCAAGCGGTTCGGCGACACCCCCGTCAACTCCGGCGCGGGCACCGCCACCTTCCAGGCGGCCTGGCTGCTCAACGGCGGCCAGAAGACCGACATGGACCGCCTCCAGGACCACCACCTGCAGTGGATGGCCCGCCTCGACGCGGTCGAGGAGGTCGACGGCTATCTGCTCGTGCACTCGGACACCACCGCCTACCTCGACTACGGCGACTCCATCGAGGCGGTCAACGACACCGTCCGCGAGACCCTCACCCGCAACGACGCGGACGAGTGCTGGGATCTGTTCCGCAAGTTCACCAAACGCTTCTCCTTCCGCGACGAGGGGGGCGCGGACGCCGTGCGCTCCCTCCTCGATACGTACGGCGGCGCCCGCGTCGTTCACGGCCACAGCCCGATTCCCTACCTCCTCGGCGAGGTCGGCTCCGAGGACGGCGAGGAGGGCACCGGCCCGGCCGTGGAAGGGCCGCACGTCTACGCCGACGGGCTCGCCATCGCGATGGACGGCGGGGTGACCATGGCCGGAAAGCTACTGGTCCGGCAACTCCCGCTGGCCACCTGACCGTTCCCGGGGCAGGCATTCCTCCGGCGAGCACCAGCAGGCCGAAGGGCAATTTCCGGCAACCCCCTGTCACCGCGTGCCGTCCCGGCTCTACCATCGGCTTATCCGTAGCAGGCTCCCCTCCGTTTCTGCCCGACGGCTCGCCGGCGTGCGAGCCCCAAGCCCTACGGAGCATCGGGGGATGCACATGAACAGCGTTCCGCAGCACCTGCTGAGCGAGGACCGCCTGGAATTCGAGCGGCTCCTCGATGAGGCGCTGCGCTCCGCACCACAGCGGCCGGAACTGGCCGCTGTCGGACAGCGGCTCAATCCCGAACAACTACGCACCATGGCGCTCAACGCCACCGCTCTGATAACGGCCGCCGCCGCGGCCGAATACCAGCACTACGTGAAGATCCGCGACGAACTGCGCCACCCGGCGATGACTCCCTCGGTCATCGGCGACTCCGGATCGGCGGAGGAGAGTTCGGCCAAGGCCGGACTCGTCACCGCCCTCGGCCAGGCCGACGACGACACCGGCGCGGGTGCCGTCGCGGTCGTCGCCGTACTGGCTCCGGTCCTCTCCGGAACCGCCGCGGCGATCTTCCTGCTCGTCGGTTACATCCTGAAGACGCTGAGCCCCGGACAGGCCTTCGCCCAGACCATGCTGACCGCCGGCTGGGTGTTCGGCGCGGTGACCGCGGCAGCCATCCTCGTCGCCGCCGTCGGGCTGCTCCTCACCGCCCTGCGCAACGGGAGCTCGGCACAGGCCCAGGCGCTGGACGCAGCGCACCGGAACCTGGACAGCGCCAGGGAAGCCTGGCGCGAGGCCCTGCTGGAGCGCGGCATCCTGCCGTTTCTGCGGGAGGCCCTCAGCGAGCCCGGACCGGCCACCCTGCACCGCACGACCCCGCCGGCACCACGTGGCCGTATGCCCCGCCTGGGGTACGACCGCCCCGGCTTCAGCAGTCCCGACGACGGCACCGAGTCGGGCCGCCCGAGCTTCACCAGCCCGGACTACACCAGCCCGGACTTCGGCGGCCCGGAGCACCAGCCGGAGTAACCGCGCATCAGCACCTGAACGGTCCGGTACGCGTCCCTCGACGACAAGGGCCCGACCGGGAAGCGGGCCGAGCGGCAGCCGGTGTGGGCCACCACCCCGGTCAGCCGCGGACCCCACCGGCCTTCGGCTGCACCGGCCGCCCCGACGGGGGCCCGCGGCGGCCAGTTCAGCCCCTCGGTTCCAGCCGCTGAGGCGGATCCTCCCCGCAGCGCGGGTGTCGTCGCTCATCGCCGGGCGGTCCACGAACCCTATGTGCAGCAGCCGAACTGCACGCATCAGCGTGCAGGCGGTCCGTGCCCGCGGGCGGCTCACATCTGCGAGGGCACGGACGCCATGGGCTGGACTCAGTCGGCGATCGGCAGGTACACCCGGTTCCCGGCCTCGGCGAACTCCTTCGACTTCTGGAGCATCCCCTCAGCGATCTCCTCCGGCGAAGCCTCCTCAGCAGCCGCACCACCGAACCGCTCTGTGATGCTTTGGCTGATCTTCATGCTGCAGAACTTCGGCCCGCACATGGAGCAGAAGTGGGCCGTCTTGGCGGGCTCGGCCGGCAGCGTCTCGTCGTGGAACTCCCGGGCCGTGTCCGGGTCCAGAGCGAGGTTGAACTGGTCCTCCCACCGGAACTCGAAGCGGGCGTCGGACAGCGCGTCGTCCCACTCCTGGGCTCCCGGGTGTCCCTTGGCGAGATCGGCCGCGTGGGCGGCGATCTTGTAGGTGATGACGCCGGTCTTGACGTCGTCCCGGTTGGGCAGGCCCAGGTGCTCCTTGGGGGTGACGTAGCAGAGCATCGCGGTGCCCCACCAGGCGATCATCGCGGCGCCGATGCCGGAGGTGATGTGGTCGTACGCCGGTGCGATGTCGGTGGTCAGCGGGCCGAGCGTATAGAACGGAGCTTCATCGCAGATCTCCTGCTGAAGGTCGATGTTCTCCTTGATCTTGTGCATCGGGACATGTCCCGGGCCCTCGATCATGGTCTGTACGTTGAAACGCCTGGCGATCCGGTTGAGTTCCCCGAGGGTGCGCAACTCCGCGAACTGTGCCTCGTCGTTGGCGTCCGCGATCGACCCCGGCCTGAGACCGTCGCCCAGCGAGTACGTGACGTCGTAGGCGGCGAGAATCTCACACAGTTCCTCGAAGTTCTCGTACAGGAACGACTCCTTGTGGTGCGCCAGGCACCACGCGGCCATGATCGAGCCGCCGCGCGAGACGATGCCGGTCTTGCGGTTGGCGGTGAGCGGCACATACGGCAGTCGCACGCCCGCGTGAACCGTCATGTAGTCCACGCCCTGTTCGGCCTGCTCGATGACCGTGTCCTTGTAGATCTCCCAGGTCAGTTCCTCGGCCTTGCCGTCGACCTTCTCCAGGGCCTGGTACAGCGGCACCGTGCCGATGGGGACGGGAGAGTTGCGCAGCACCCACTCGCGGGTGGTGTGGATGTTGCGGCCGGTGGAGAGGTCCATGACGGTGTCGGCACCCCAGCGGGTCGCCCAGGTCATCTTCTCCACCTCCTCCTCGATGGACGAGGTCACCGCGGAGTTGCCGATGTTGGCGTTGACCTTCACCAGGAACCGCTTGCCGATGATCATCGGCTCGATCTCCGGGTGGTTGACGTTGGCCGGCAGTACCGCGCGCCCCGCGGCGATCTCCTCGCGGACCACCTCGGGAGAGACGTTCTCCCGGATGGCCACGTACTCCATCTCCGGGGTGATCTCCCCCCGGCGGGCATACGCGAGCTGTGTCACCGCCTCGGCGGTGCGGCCCCTGCGCGGCTGGCGCGGCCGTCCGGGGAAGACCGCGTCCAGGTTGCGCAGCCCGCCACGCGGCGAGGTGTGCTTGATCCCGTCGTCCTCGGGACGGACGGGACGCCCCGCGTACTCCTCGGTGTCGCCACGGGCGATGATCCAGTTGTCCCGCAGCGGAGGCAGGCCCCGGCGGACATCGGTGTCGACGAACGGATCGGTGTACGGGCCCGACGTGTCGTACAGCGTGACCGACTGCCCGTTGGTGAGGTGCACCTGACGGACCGGCACGCGCAGGTCAGGGCGCGAACCCTCGACGTACGCCTTGTGCCAGCCGATGGACTTCCCGGCCTCCTGGGACTTGTCGTCCTGAATGGAGGCAGGCGTGCGTGCGTCCTTGTTGGTCATGAGACCTACTCCCTACGCCGGCATTACCCGGTAACAGGTTCGGCGGTCGACGCAGCGGTTTCCGTCTCTCGACATCTCCTGCGGAACATCGCCTGTTCCACGTGAAACATCGCGTGTACGGAGGTCAGCGCCCTCTCAGCCCGGTGCTCCGAGCTCCCGCGTGTGCAAAGGTGCCTCCACGCTAGCGTCATATGTGGCGCGGTGAACAGTGGGCCCCTTCCCGTTGTTGCGACGATCGGGCGGTGACCAGCATCGAGCAGTACCCGTACCGGCCGCCCGAGACACACCACGGAGGCGGTCAGGGGCTGGGCGGCGACCACCGTCACGACAGTCCTGCAGGGCGCGGCACCGGCGGCAGGAGACCTCGCGAGGACGAGGCGCCCGGTGAGAGTCACGGGCAAGCGCAGGGTCACGGTCACGGGCACAGTCATGGACACAGCCACAGTCACGGGCCTGCCGCTCCGGTCTCCCGGCACCTGCGGAAGGTCATCGCGGCGATCCTGATCCCCTTCACCGCGGCGGTCGTCGTCGGCCTGCTGGTGCTGTGG